>JABXHV010000081.1 GCA_013373445.1 Paracoccaceae bacterium
ACCTCAACGCTGCGCGTCTACCAATTCCGCCACGGCCGCATATTCAGGTGTCAACGTCGCCTCTCGGCAACGTGGAGCACCATGTAGCAAAAGCGATTCCGCTTAGCAAGAGCGCATTTCAGATAAAATTCAAAGTTGGTGGAAAATCATCGCGCGGGACGAAAAAACCCGCATAACTCAGCCAGTTGGCGCAGGTCCAAACGCCTGTGAAAAGGCTCTCAAGCGCTAGAGTGGTCCGTTTGTACGCATCGGACGCACTTCAGGTGCGCGCGTCAAAACTTCCGTGATTGAAATACCAATCCGCTCCCCCAGAAGCACCACCTGCCCTTTGGCAATCAACGTGTTGTTGGCGTAGATCTCGACATCATCGTCTTCGTTCACATCCAGATCGATCACAGCGCCACGCCCCATGCGCAAAAGCTGATGCACCGGCATCAGTGACTTGCCAAGAACAACCGATATATCAACATCGATCTCATCAAAGGTGGCCATTTGAGAGTTCCGTCTATATGAGTGAAGCCGATCAACGCGCTTGCATCAGTTTTAACACGTCCCTACACGCAATAAAATCAACAACAGCTCAAAGCCATGTCCACTCCACAAAGAGACAGCCTAAACGCCGATTTTCTCCCTGTAATAGAGACATCGCCTGTCGAATGGCTCGTCTCCGACAGTCTTGTCGACTATGAAACGGCGCTTCAGACCATGGAGGACCATGTGTCTCGAATCGGACAACGCCTGGCAAATGAGCGTGTCTGGTTGCTGGAACACCCGCCCCTTTACACTGCAGGCACCAGCGCAAGTGACGACGATCTGATCTCACCCAACCGCTTTCCGGTTTACAAGACAGGCCGCGGTGGTCAGCACACCTATCACGGCCCGGGGCAACGCGTGGCCTATGTCATGCTGGACCTGAAAAGGCGTCAGCAAGACGTTCGCGCCTTTGTAGCAGCGCTCGAAGCCTGGATTATCAACACACTGTGGAACTACCATATTCGCGGCGAACGCCGGGAAGACCGCGTCGGTGTCTGGGTGCGTCGCCCGGACAAAGGCATCAGTGTAGAAGACAAGATCGCGGCCATCGGCATTCGATTGCGCAAATGGGTCACATTCCACGGCATCAGCATCAATATCGAACCAGACCTGGAACATTTCTCCGGAATCGTGCCCTGCGGTATTCAGGAACACGGCGTCACCAGCCTTGTCGATCTCGGCATTCCAGTCACAATGCCGGAAAATGACAGCATCATGCGCGCCGAATTTGAAAAGATTTTCGGTCCGACCCAGTCTGTTTCAGAAAAGCACACCGACTAACACGCGGCTCTATTATTAAAAGGGGCGCGGAACAGCTCGCTCAGTAGGTTGGACGGCGAATAAAACCGGCAACGTTCGGCGGATTGCAAGGTGTCGCCAGAATACGATCGATCCGCGTGCCTTCAGGGCCTTCACTGCACATGTCGATCATCTTGTGCAAGCGATCATCCCGGCCGTGAAAAATTGCTTCCACGACGCCGTCACGGCGGTCTCGTATCCAGCCTGTTAGACCAAGCTTGTCAGCCCCCTCAACGCAGAACTCACAATACCCGATGTCCGTGAGATCACCCATGATGGTGACATAGATACTTTTGATGACATCTGACATCAGTCTAGCGCGCGCTCCAACTCATCATCCAAAGCCTCGCCAAGCAGAGACTCGTGTCCCTCATTGTGAACGACATACAATGAGGCACCAACGATAATGATTGCTCCCCCCCAGAAAAAACCGGGAGGCGCGTAGGAAAACACAAGCCATCCGCCAATCACATTCATGATGAGCTTCAGATGATCAAATGGCTGGATATAGGTCGCATCCGCCTTGGAGTAGGCAACGGTCAGAAAATAGTTCGCTGCGACCGTGAAAAGGCCTGTCGCCGCAATCACGGCGATTTCTGCACCGTTGCTAGGAAGCGCAAGCCCCTCGCCCAGCGCAAGAGCAAGATTCACCGGCGTCAGCAACAGCAGCATGTAGACCGTGATGGTGTCGTTGGACTCAGAGGCCGTCAGACGCTTGGTGATGACTGAAACACCAGCCCAAAAGGCAGCAGCAGAAATCGGATAGAGCGTCGCCATCACGAATTTATCAGACCAGGGCTCCAGAATGATCATTGCCCCGGCAAATCCGGTCAGCGTGGCAAGCGCACGCGGCAAGCCGACCCGCTCACCCAGGAAGAGTTTGGCTCCGATGATGACGAAGAAAGGTGACGTCATGACCAGGGCAATCGCTTGCCAGATCGGCACTTGTGCCAGTCCTGCTCCCCAAAGCTGAACACCAACAACGGCAAAACAGATCCGCAGGCAGTGCAGGCGCCAGTTGCGTGTCCTCAGCTTTTTCGAACCCTGACGTATGATCCACGGAACGGCGAACAGCAACGCAGTCGCATATTGCCAGAACACTACAGAGACCGAGGGCATTGAGAAGGTCATGGTGGCCGACTGGATCGACACATTGACGGCGGCAAAACAGGAGCCGGCAAGAACCATCAGGACTGCTGCATATATCGGGTGCTGTTTTTGAGGTAGGGTCATTGCCACTCGTCCGGTCATCTGGTGGGGACGAGCACAGTGTTCCGGACGCAATTTATGCATCAGGATCGCCTGTATTCTCTCACATCCGGACTTTAACCGTCGGCTTCGGAATCTCACCGAAATCTGCTGACCCTCCACACTGGAGGCGCTCGCGGGCTAGGGTTTCCCCACTACCGCCGGTGGGGAATTTCACCCCGCCCCGAGAATATCAATTTTTCAAACTTGGAAACCAAGTATTATTTCCATGTAGTGCAAAGCACACGAACGCGCAAGTCTTGCACCGCAACATGGTCAACACTGCTATGCAAGCAGCGAAAAATTACCTCAATATCATATACTTATAAAATATCAGCACTCAAGAATGAGAGAAGTTCAGTGGGTGTCTCGGCAATACCCAGAGGCTTTTCAGCAAGCAGCTCTTCGCGCGAACCATATCCCCAGAGCACTCCGATTCCAGCGACCTGATTGGCTGCGCCACCAATCAGATCATGCTTGCGATCACCAATCATTGCGCAATCAGAGGCAGCGATAGTCTCACGTTCGAGGATATAGGCAATCAACTCTGACTTTTGAGAGCGCGTTCCATCAAGTTCAGCTCCATAGACCTCTCGAAAACAACCGCTCAGGCCAAAATGCTCGATGATACGACGGGCATAAACGTGCGGTTTGGATGTGGCAACGAACAGGTTTACGCCGGCCTTTGACAACGCCTCCAACACATCAGGAATGCCGCTGATCAATTCGTTCTCGAACAAGCCTTCACTTCCAAAACAATCCCGATAGGCAGTCATTGCAGCAGAAATCCTTTCAGGATCATCTGTCTCCAGGAGCTGAGCAAAACTGCCCTGCAGCGGCGGACCGATGCACCAGGCAAGCTCTTTAGCGTCGGGGATCCGAAATACACCGAGCTTGCGCAAAGCATATTGGATGGAGCCGGTGATCCCCAAAAATGGATCAGTCAGGGTTCCATCCAAGTCAAACAACACATTGTTGAACCGCGGCTTGAGCGAATTCAAAGGGCTCACTCCGCCTGTTGGAATTCCATGATCACACTATCAACAGCGAGACTTTCACCGACGCTCGCACTGATGGTCTCAACCACGCAATCACGTTCGGCGCGCAGAACGTTCTCCATCTTCATTGCCTCGACCACGGCAAGCGTATCGCCCGCCTTTACCGATTGGCCTTCCTTGACTTCCAGGGAGACGATCAGACCCGGCATTGGACACCGGAGTACCTTTCCACTGTCGGCATCACTCTTGTCAGGCATCAAACGGTTCAATTCCGCAATGCGCTGTGTCATCAAGCGGGCGTTGGCCGCAAAGCCACGCCATTGCAGGCGGCAGCTTCCGGCATATGAGTGAACGCGCACAACAACGTTTTCGCCATCGACTGAACCAAGCCACAGTGCCTGCCCCGGCGACCAGGAGGATGTCACATGAATGGGCTCGCTGCCCCCAATGGACAGTTCAAGATCGCTTGGTGTTTCAGGAAAGCCGCCCAGCACTTCAACCGGGATCTCGGCCCCATCGAGTGACATCACCCAGGAACTGCGCAAGTTTCCTGAATGCGGCCGTAGCCGCCCGGTGAGATGATCAAGTCGTGTGCGTTTCAGGATCTCGATGGCAAATGAAACCGCTGCCATAACTTTGCTTTTCGCGGCTTCTGCGCCATCAATAATGAATCCGTCCGGAAACTCATCATCGAGAAAACTTGTTGCCAGTTCGCCGGATTTCCAACGATCATGGTTCATCAGGACAGACAAAAACTGAATGTTGGTCTCGATACCTTCAACATTGAAATGGTCCAGCGCACCGCTCATCGTTTCGATCGCTTCGGCGCGCGTTGGACCGTGCGTGATCAACTTGGCAAGCATCGGATCGTAGTAGAGCGAGACTTCATCCCCTTCCACCACGCCGGTGTCATTGCGGATCGTGCAGTCGCCCACCTCGAGTGTTTCCGGTGGCTGGTAACGCACCAGCCGACCAATTGAAGGCATGAAATTGCGCTTTGGATCTTCCGCGTAGACACGACTTTCGATCGCCCAGCCGTTTGGCTTGATATCCGCTTGCGTTAGCGAGAGGGTCTCACCAGCTGCAACACGGATCATGTGTTCCACCAGGTCGACGCCCGTGACCAGTTCAGTCACCGGGTGCTCCACCTGCAAGCGCGTGTTCATTTCCAGAAAATAGAAGTTCTTTTGCTGATCGACGACGAACTCCACTGTACCGGCGCTGTCGTAATCCACGGCCTTGGACAAGGCGATTGCCTGCGAGCCCATTTCCTGACGAGTCGCCTCATCGAGCAACGGCGATGGCGCCTCCTCCAGAACCTTCTGGTTACGCCGTTGGATTGAGCACTCCCGCTCAAGCAGATGAATGACATTGCCATGTTTGTCACCCAGCACCTGTATTTCAATGTGGCGTGGATTCTCGATGAACTTTTCGATGAAAACACGATCATCACCGAAGGACGACGCAGCTTCGGATTTTGAACGCACATAACCATCACGCACTTCATCCGCATTCCAGGCAATGCGCATGCCCTTGCCGCCGCCACCGGCAGAAGCTTTGATCATCACCGGATATCCAATACCAGCTGCTATCTCGACCGCCTGATCTGGACTTTCTATGACACCCAGATAGCCGGGCACCGTGCTAACTCTTGCTTCATTGGCAAATTTCTTGGATTCAATCTTGTCACCCATCGCCTCGATCGCGTGGGGATTGGGACCAATGAAGGCGATCTTTTCAGCTTCCAAACGCCGCGCAAATTCAGCCCGTTCAGACAAAAAGCCATAGCCGGGATGCACGGCCTGCGCGCCAGTTTGGCGACATGCATCGATGATCTTGTCCTGATTGAGATAGGACTCGCTGGCAGGCGCAGCACCGATGCAAATGGCTTCATCAGCCATGCTGACATGCAAGGCGCCTGCATCCACTTCCGAGTAGACCGCAACGGTTTTGATGCCAAGGCGACGCGCTGTCTTCATAATACGACAGGCAATCTCGCCCCTGTTTGCGATCAAAATTTTCTCAAACATGCCACCTCCCAACTGGTCACGTCACTCTCTGGTAAGTACCGGAGCATTTTACGTATTGTTCCGCTATGCGCTCGTCAGAGGCAAGTGCTAATTCCTCCATGGATCACTTGGTCGCGCCTCGAAAACCGCATCAATTCCGCCCAATGCTTTCACGACGCATAATTGCAAATGCCAAATACGCAATCAAATTCGCCTGCACCAGCAGAGCAACAAGGTCGCGCATCCTCAAGGAACGTCGGTTTTCTGCCGAATAACGCCCATTTTCATGGTCGCAATAGACGCTTTTTTAACCCGTATAGAGTTCAATAATCTGAGTTTTATTGGGGGTTTCAATGTTCATCTCAAGAATTGCCTTGTTTGTTTCGATATTGCTTTTTGGAATTTCCACGGCGAAAGCCGAAACAATTGGACTTTGGAAAACGGAAGACGTCCAAGGCTTTCAAAAATACTGGACGACAACAAAGAATGGAGACAGCTTCGCAATCTGGTGCAATCCATCGCGCTCTGTTTCCGGTACCGTCATCGATATCGCCATCAAAGGCTTCCGAGCACCACCCGACCGCAGTATCCGATTGATCTTTGGACGCAGCAAACTCATGCACCTCCAGGCAGACAAGGATGGATACGTTCAGACCAACTGCGCAGCTTGCGCGGATGCCTACAAGGTCGTCTGGAATAGAATGCGTTCCGGCGGACATGTCGCAGTCAAGTTCGACGACGAACGCTATGCGGTATTCTCTCTCAAGGGTGCCAACAAGATTCTGACCGGGAACATGTGCCCAGCGGACTTTTACAAATAAGCTTCAGCGGCGCCTGCGAAAAAGCTTCTGAACAAGACCCAGGACAGCGTGAGTGACGCAATTTGCGTTCAAGTGCACTGGATTTTGTGACACGAGCCTATTACAGCAATCCTCATCGTAGGCAGGGCACCGCAAGAGGAGCGATTGATCCCATGGACGCTATTCATCTTGAGGATCTCACTTTCTTCGCACATCACGGTCTTTTCGAAGAAGAAGCCAAGCTTGGACAGCGCTTCCGCGTTGATCTTACGTGCTGGCTTGATTTGACGAGGGCCTCAAACAGTGACGAGATCGAAGACACCGTCAGTTATGCAGACCTGACACTGGCGATCGAAAAAACGGTCACGAGCAACCGCTTCAATCTGATTGAACGGCTGGCTGGAGCAGTTATCCAAACCGTATTCGAAACAGATTCACGGATCGAAGAAGTCCGCGTACGCCTGCACAAACCCGGTGCACCTTTGCCAACCCCTACCGGTCAGGCCAGCGTGGAACTTAAGCGAAAACGCTCGAATACGTGAGCTTCCAAGGCGATCAGCCCCAGTTCTGATCGCGAGATTGTAAGAAATTGTGTTTTCCCAAGTTGGCAAAAATCAGCTTAGGATGAGCATATGACCAACTTAGCCGAAACACCGAGCCATCTCGTTAGTCCTCAAAAGGCCAGAAGTTCAAAAGCAGGATCTGTAGCTACGGCACTAGCCTTGACGCTTGTCGTTACGATCTGCTGGTCCAGCCTTGCGCAAGCCAGGCCTGATGCGCGGAAGTTTTCCTGTGCAGCTGCGCAAAAGATGGTGCGCGACAACGGACAGGTTGTCTTCACCACCGGACCGAACACATATTCAATGTTTGTCTCGAACCGCAGATATTGCGATCCGTGGCAGGTCCTGTCCTGGCAATATGCCCCCACAAAAGACAATCCTAAATGCAGGGTCGCCTACAAGTGCGATGAGCCGATTTTTGATCGCCCGCGCTTCGGCCTTTTCTAGCCTCGTTCCTAAAAAAAGCCGCCAATCCCCGGCCTACAGCGGGATATTGTCGTGCTTCTTCCAGGGGTTTTCCTGCTTCTTGGTGCGCAGCAAAGCCAATGCACGCGACACCCGTCTTCGGGTCGATTGGGGCTTGATGACCTCGTCGATGTATCCACGCTCGGCTGCAATGAACGGATTGGCGAAGCGATCTTCATATTCCTTCGTACGTTCCGCAATCTTGTCAGCGTCCGACAGTTCGGACCGATATAGGATTTCAGCCGCGCCCTTGGCACCCATGACCGCGATCTCAGCGGTTGGCCAGGCGTAATTGATATCGCCGCGAATATGCTTGGAACTCATCACATCATAGGCACCGCCATAGGCCTTGCGCGTAATCACGGTGACCTTGGGAACGGTGGCTTCCGCATAAGCGAAAAGCAGCTTCGCCCCATGTTTGATCAGTCCACCATATTCTTGCGCAGTTCCCGGCAAGAACCCCGGAACATCAACAAAGGTCACCAATGGAATGCTGAAACAGTCACAGAAACGAACAAACCGAGCAGCCTTGCGACTGGCATCACTGTCCAGCACACCTGCGAGCACCATTGGCTGGTTCGCTACAATGCCAACAGTCCGCCCTTCGACGCGACCAAAGCCGGTGATGATATTGGCTGCATAACGTTCCTGAATTTCATAGAAATCGCCTTCATCGACGAATTTCTCAATCAGTTCCTTCATGTCATATGGCTTGTTCGGATTGGCCGGAACAAGACTGTCCAGGCTGACTTCAATCCGGTCAGGATCATCATAAACCTCGATCTCGGGAATATCGGAGGTATTGCTGGCAGGAAGAAAATCAACCAGACGACGGATCTGGCAAAGGGCTTCAACATCGTTGTCAAAGGCACCATCAGCAACCGACGACTTGACCGTATGAACGCTCGCTCCACCCAGTTCTTCAGACGTGACAGTCTCATTGGTGACTGTCTTCACCACATCTGGACCGGTCACGAACATGTAGGAGGAATCCCGCACCATGAAGATGAAATCTGTCATCGCAGGTGAATAGACGTCACCGCCGGCGCATGGCCCCATAATGACTGAAATTTGCGGGATGACCCCAGACGCCAGAACATTACGCTGGAAGACCTCACCATAGCCGGCCAGAGCAGCGACACCTTCCTGAATACGGGCGCCACCTGCGTCAAAAAGCCCTATCACAGGAGCCCTGTTTCGAAGCGCCATGTCCTGAATTTTTGTGATTTTCTGCGCGTGGGTTTCAGAAAGAGATCCTCCCAGGACCGTAAAATCTTTCGAAAACACATAAACGATTCGACCATTGATAGTGCCCCAGCCCGTCACAACCCCGTCACCCGGGAAATGGTTTTTCTCCATCCCGAAATCCGTGCAGCGGTGCTGCTTGAACATGTCGAATTCTTCAAAAGATCCTTCATCCAGCAGGACTTCTATGCGTTCCCGGGCCGTTAGTTTGCCTTTTTCATGCTGGGCATCCACACGGCGTTGACCACCACCCAAACGGGCGTTTTCCCGACGCAGTTCCAATTCTGCAATGACGTCTTTCACATTGTCCTCCCACGGCGTAGTGCGCCTTTTCTGGCCACATTACGATCAACAAACTCTGCAAAATCAAGCAGAGATAGCATCAAAAAGCACAAAATTCCGGTCTCGATTAAGTGCCTAAAACTTACAATTGACCACCAAATAAGCACTGTCGCTATCTTATTGCGCTTTAAGAATTCGGTTTAATCTGTTTAGATTGCCGAAGAAGTAAGCAAATCGTATGGGGAGGCAATGACAGAAGAACAGGCGTTTTTCAACGAAATGCAGGACGCGGCGGGTAATCCACGCGCTGCTTACACTGCCCTGGCAAATTGGCTTAAAGACCAGCCGCCAAACCTTCTTAAGAAAAAGTCCCGCGAAGCGGAAACAATCTTCAGAAGGCTCGGTATTACCTTTGCAGTATATGGTGCAGAAGACTCAGGCGAACGCCTGATACCTTTCGATCCAATCCCTCGCATTTTGTCAGCCAGCGAATGGCGCAAGCTGTCCGCAGGTATCGATCAGCGTGTTCGCGCGCTCAATGCCTTTCTTCATGACATATACCACCGTCAGGAGATTATCCGGGCCGGTCGTATCCCAGCAGAACTGATTTTGCAAAACGACGCCTTCCTGCCTGAAATGGTCGGGTTTGCACCCGCTCGCAAGGTTTACTCCCATATTATCGGCACCGATCTGGTGCGGGTTGCGGAGAACGAGTTTTACGTGCTCGAAGACAACACCCGAACACCTTCGGGTGTGTCCTACATGCTGGAAAACCGCGAGACCATGATGCGGTTGTTTCCGGATCTCTTCCAGATGCACAGAGTTGCGCCTGTCGAGAAGTACCCGGACCTATTACGCCAGACGCTGGAGAGCGTTGGTCCGGATCAGGCCAAGTCGGATCAGACGATCGTTGTGCTGACACCCGGGATCTACAACTCAGCTTATTTTGAACATGCCTTCCTGGCCGACTCTATGGGTGTTCAGCTGGTTGAGGGGCCGGACCTGTTCGTTGAAAACGGCCGTGTCTTCATGCGAACAACCCGTGCGCCGCAGCAGGTCGATGTGATCTATAGGCGTATTGATGATGCCTTCCTCGATCCCCTCACCTTCAATCCGGAATCCATGCTCGGCGTCCCAGGAATCTTTGACGCCTATCGCGCCGGAAACGTGACGATCTGTAACGCACCGGGCACCGGCATTGCCGACGACAAGGCCATCTACGCCTATGTTCCCGAGATCATCGAGTTCTACACAGGTCAAAAACCGATCTTGAACAACGTGCCAACCTGGCACTGCTCACGCCCGGATGATCTTGCTTACGTGCTCGATAATCTCGAAGATATCGTGGTCAAGGAAGTGCATGGATCAGGCGGCTACGGCATGCTGATCGGTCCCACCGCGTCAAAAAAGGAAATCGCGACCTTCCGCAAAATTCTGGAAAACAATCCTTCGAACTACATCGCGCAGCCAACCTTGGCCCTGTCCGCATGTCCCACCCACGTCGCCTCGGGCGTCGCCCCGCGCCATGTCGATCTCAGACCGTTTGTGCTCGTTGGCGACAAGGTTCGCATCACACCAGGCGGACTGACTCGCGTGGCCCTTAAGAAAGGCTCCCTGGTGGTTAACTCCAGTCAGGGCGGCGGAACAAAAGACACTTGGGTATTGGAGGACTGAACCATGTTAGGAAGAACAGCATCCTCCCTCTTTTGGATGTCGCGCTATCAGGAGCGCGCTCAAAACACATCGAAGATACTGGAGACGGCCTATCGCTCTGCGATGGTGCCACAGTCCGGTCAAACCGAGAACGGCGAATGGCTCAACGCGCTTGAAACAGCTGGCGCGGCGGCAGCCTATGAGTTCAACATCGGAGAAGTCTCTCCCAAAGGTGTGATGAATTACCTGATTTTTGACCGTAACAATCCGTCAAGCGTTCGGGTTTGTATTGAAACGGCGCGCAACAACGCCCGCGCCGTACGAACAGCCATCACCTCGGAGCTCTGGGAAGCAATCAACACGACCCATCTTGAGTTCGCAGACGTCAATCCTCAATCTCTGACACCTGACAAGATCCCTGACTTTCTCGCTTGGATCAGCCAACGGTCACACCTGTTCCGGGGCTCGCTTCTAAACACGACGTTGCGTGACGATGGCTATTTCTTCAGCCAGTTTGGTACATTCGTGGAGCGTGCCGACAACACGGCCCGAGTCCTGAATACGAGGTATTGGGTTCTCCTGCCAGACAACGACGTGATCGGCGATGATGATTTCGAGCGCCCGCAGTGGAGTGATATATTGCGCACCCTGTCAGGAAAACGCAGCTACCGCTTCGCCTACCCCAATGCCAAACTGAAGGCCTACAACATCGCTGAATTTCTGATCTTGCGAAAGGAAATGCCGCGCGCTCTGGCTCATTGTTATGACTGGATCGACGACACTGCGAAGGACATGGCACAGTTCTATGACACGACCGAGGTCAGCCTGGGTCTTGCAGAAGAGATCTATTCCAGCCTTCAGAAAATGACGATGCGGGAGATTTTCGACATCGGACTGAATGATTTTCTCACCGAATTCAGGACGAGAAACAACAACTTCGCGAACCAGCTCTCCCACGATTTCAATTTCGCTTGAGATCGGGAGCAAGGAGAGAAAAATGCGCTTAGCAGTCAAACATAGAACGCACTATCGCTACGATGGACCAATCTTCAATGCCATGCAGCAGCTGCGGCTAACGCCCAGAAACACTGCGGCACAGGATATCATCGACTGGAAGCTTGAAGCCGATGGACTTTGCAACGCCACGCAATACATCGACGCACACGGCAATCCGGTGCACATGGTGACACTCAGCGACAACTTGCTGGAGGTCGAGGTGACCGCCAGCGGGATTGTAGAGACAAAGAACACGTCCGGTATTCTTGGCAAGGACAGATCAGGAATACCGCCGCGCCTTTACAGTCGCTTCACGCCACTTACCAAACCCAATCAGGCGATACGTCGCCTTGGAAACATCCTCGATCAGGACGACAAGGTCAGTGCCTTCCACGAACTCATGGCGGCCATCCGTGACAAGGTCACTTATACGGTCGGCGTAACAGACAGCAATGTCACGGCAATCTCTGCCCTGACGGCTGGTGAAGGTGTCTGTCAGGATCATGCACATATCTTCATTGCCGCCACGCGATCGGCCGGCATCCCGGTTCGCTATGTCTCCGGCTATATGCTGATCGAAGATGAAGATCCCTCAGAAGCGCATCACGCCTGGGTCGAAGCCTACCTCGACAAGCTCGGTTGGGTCGGTTTTGACATATCCAATGGTATCTGCCCGACAGATCACTACATTCGCTTGACGACAGGCCTAGACTCGCGCTCCGCTGCTCCAATACGTGGGCTGAGGTATGGCGGCGCATCGGAGAGCCTGACCGTTGAGGTCGAGGTAAGCGAACAAGCCGTTGGCCAACAGCAGCAGCAACAATAACAACAACGAGACAAATGAAGTCTCGAGGTTTACAATGCACGAACACACTCCGTGCATTGTACTGGGATTGGTTTTGGTTACGCCGATTATAGGCGCCAGAAAGAAAAATTATGACATACTGTGTTGGGCTGAAGCTTGACCGCGGTCTGGTGTTTGCAGCCGACACCCGCACGAATGCGGGGTTGGACAACGTGTCCACCTTCAAGAAACTTAAGGTCTGGGAAGAGCCCGGCGAACGCGTAGTCACGCTCCTTTCAGCAGGAAACCTTGCGGTGACGCAGGCTGTGATCTCATTGCTGTCCGAGCAGATTACGGATGCCGCAGAAGGTCAGTCCACCATTATGAACGCAAAAACCATGTTCCAGGTTGCGCGTATCATCGGCGGCGCCGTGCGTCAGATTCATGAGACAGATGGAGAAGCGTTGACGGCTGCTGCTGACAGTTTCTTCGTGACGTTCATTCTGGGCGGACAGATCAAGGGCGAAACCCCTCGCTTGTTCCAGATCTATTCAGCAGGCAATTTCATCGAAGTCTGTGATGACACGCCTTATCTTCAGATCGGCGAGCACAAATACGGCAAGCCAATACTGGACCGAGTGACCCGCGCTGATATGCGTCTTGGAGAAGCAGCCAAACTGGTTCTCTTGTCCTTCGACAGCACCTTGCGTTCAAATCTCTCGGTCGGAATGCCTGTCGACATGCTGCTTTACAACACCGACAGCTTTACCTCGGATCGCCAATTCAGGATCGAACAGGACGACGCTTACTTCCGTCAAGTTTCAGATGGCTGGTCCAACGCCCTGCGCGACGCCTTTGCAAGCATGCCAGAGATGGACGTCTAGGCTCTCTTCGATAACAACCCCGGCCATGGCGTCGGGGTTTGTCTTATGGCCTGAAAAACAGAACGCTGTTACTGCGCTCAGAGCGTGAGGATAAGCGCTGCGGCATCAAATTCGGTACGCTTGTAAACTCGAACCCTGCTTGCTTCCTCGTCCTCACCCCAGCGCTCCTCATTGAAGTCCTCTTCAACAAAGGCTGCCGTCCAGGCTTCGTCGACACTGATGCGCTTTTCCGCCACGGCCAAGGCCAGGATTGCTGATCCGCTGAGGCTGGTCGCTGTATGAAGTGCAGCCAGTTCCAAGGCACTTAAGGAATCCAGTCGCTTACGGAACGCTGTCAGAAGTTCAGGCGGTTGCTCGCGGTGGATCAGTCCTTCAATCAGGGAAAATCGTCCACCAAGAAGATCTCCAGCCCAATCGAGAACCGGATCCCAAAGCTCCATCTGCCGTTCCACCAGAACTTGCGGGTCCGGAGCGCGATAGCACAATGCATCTGTCCCGCAAAAACGTGTGATCTCGTCGGCGACCTCATCAAAGCGCTGAGCAACCGCGTCCTGTGCCGAGTTGGCCAAACGGGTCAACGGCATAACGCCCGGATTGATCACCTTGACCTGCGCTTGCCACTCTTGGGCAACAGCTTTTGCGACAGCTTCGTCGTGCATTACCAACAAAGCCTTCGACGGTGTCTTCACCGGGCGTCCATCCAGATGAATGGCAAAACCACCTTCCACCGGCGCATGAACAGCGTCCTTGTAGAACCGCTTTGGCAGTTCACGTCTTGAAAGCTCTCGCGCCCGCTGTTCCGGGTTTTTGGCCGAATCTTCCTCGATGCTCTCCAGATAATCACGCACTAGACCGTTTCCTCCCGTGTTTCGAACAGCGTATCGATTCCAGCAATAAGTTGGTCGAAATCATCAATAACCACTTCAGCGCCAGCCTCGATCAATGCTGCACGCTCGTGATAGCCCCAGGTCACGCCCAGGCAGCGCACGCCGGCTGCCTGCCCCATTTCCATATCATAACTCGTATCGCCAACAATCACTGCATGTCGCGCCTCAACGCCCGTTTCCGCCAAGGCCTGCAAGACCATATCAGGATGAGGTTTCGACGGAGATGTATCAGCCGTCTGGATCGTCACGAACCGTCCCTCAAGCCCATGCACTTGCAACAGATAATCAACGCCGCGTCGCGCCTTGCCTGTCGCTATCCCAAGCAACACATCTTCGCGGCCGGACAAGATATCCAACACATCATGCGCTCCGGGAAACAGCGGATCATATTCATCCCCTTTTTCGCGATGCGCTCGATTTGTCGCCCGATAGGCTTCTGACATCTGTGGAACAAGAGCTGCATTCTGCTCACCGACCAACCGCAAAAAAGCTGTTTCCAGTGATAGCCCGACGATGGAGAGAGCCGTTCGACGATCCGGCATCTGCAATCCAACAGCAGCGTATCCGGCAGCCAATCCACGCACAATTGTATCCTGACTATCCGCCAATGTGCCGTCACAATCAAAAATGATGAGATACATAAATGTGCCTTGTTGCAGTGATCTGTAAAGCCGGATGTCGCCGTTTTTGCGCATGAGGTCAAGACCGGAGACGGTCTTCTATCTACCTCCCCTCGACTTGCTTGTATCCAAGCGCTATGGAAGAGGCAGTTGCAGGTTGAAATGATCCATGGCAACTGGTCACAAGGCTCTGATTTCGCCATTTATGAAACAACGGGAGCCTGGAGCACCTTGAAAAACCATTCACCTGAACATTTTCAGTCCCTAAAGGTCGATCGTGTTTTCTTTCGACTGGAGCTCATGTGACCAAATTTATTTTTCTCATTCTCCTGATGCTGTCCGCAGTCCAAATCATCAAACCGCTCGGCTGGCCGGGGTTGAAAAAGCGCGGCGACTTCTGGAAATTGGCGCTGGCAGGCCTCATGATAACGGTTCTCTCCATCGGCCTTATTGCACTGTTTGAAAAGTAGTCGCTACTGAAGATCGACGCGATCCAAAGCTGCATAATTAATGGCCGCAACCGCTCAAAAAACGCGCTTGAGCAAAACCGAAGAGCCTCTTAGCCTCTGGACAACAAGTCAAACAAGCAATGAGGCACCTTCCATGTCTATATCACGTCGTCACTTTCTGAAAACGGCAGGCAGAGCTGCTGCGTTTACCACATTACTGCCGCTGTCTTCAGCGCTCGCGTCGGGCACCATCAAACCTTCAAAAAAATCAGTACTGCTGGTAATTGACGTTCAAAACTGTTTCCTGCCGACCGGAACTCTGCCCGTCAAGGATGGTGACCAGGTGGTCCCGGTGATCAATGAACTCAGCAAAAAGTTCCAGAACGTCGTGATGACGCAGGATTGGCATCCAGCAGGGCATTCGTCCTTTGCCTCAAGCCATGAGGGCAAGGCTCCATTCGAAACCGTCGAAATGGACTATGGAACACAAGTTCTTTGGCCAGATCATTGCATTCAGGGCACAAAAGACGCCGAGCTCGCGCCCGGCCTGGACATCCCACACGCACAGCTGATCATCCGCAAAGGCTGGAACAGCGCTGTTGACAGCTACTCTGCATTCAGAGAAGCCGACAAACAGACGATGACGGGCCTTACAGGCTACCTCAGGGAACGCGGCTTGTCGGATGTCTACGTCTGCGGCCTTGCAACGGACTTCTGTGTTGCCTGGTCAGCGATCGACGCGACGATTTCCGAATTCAACGTCTCCGTCATCGAAGACGCGAGCCGCGGCATCGACCTGAACGGCTCAGTCGCAACGGCATGGGCGGACATGAAAAAAGCCGGCATTGCCCGTATTCAGTCCAGCGATTTCGCCTGAACGGAACGCGCGCTTCTTCAAAAGAAAAAAGAGCAGGCGTGAGCTTGCTCTTTTTTGATGCCGAAATCTCTTACGGCGAAAAAACAACAAATCAACATAAGAGATTCAAATAACTGCAAACTTACCGCTTGCGATTCAGCTCTTCTTCATCAGGATCATCAGTCTCAGGATCGTACTCCGATGCATCGAACCCAAGAAGGTTCCATGTCTGCTGCATATGCGGAGGCAGCGGAGCGGAGACGTCGATGACACCGTGTCCGGAAGGATGCGGAATTCGAATGCGGCGCGCCAGCAGATGCAAACGGTTTTGAATACCGCCTGGCAACTCCCAGTTTTCGATGTTGAAATACTTGTCGTCACCAATGATCGGACACCCGATATGGGCAGCATGCGCACGAAGCTGGTGTGTTCGGCCTGTAATCGGTTTCAGCGTCACCCAGGATAATTTCTGCGCCGATTGTTCAAACACCGAATAAAGCGACACGGCATGCTGCGCATCATCCTTGCGAGAACGCACGACCTGCATGCGCTCCTCTTCTTCATCACGGGTCAGAAAGGTCGAGATGCGGCCCTGCTTCGGCTTTGGAACACCGGCGAGCATCGCCCAATACACCTTTTGGGTGTTGCGATGCCGGAACGCCTTGGTCAGCTCCTGCGCGGAGCGCCGGGTCTTCGCCACAAGAATGATGCCGGAGGTTTCGCGGTCAAGACGATGCACCAGCCGCGGTTTGTCGCCCTTACGATCCGCAAAAGCTTCCAACATACCATCGAGGTGCCGCTTGAGCCCTGAACCACCCTGCACGGCGAGACCGGCCGGCTTGTTCAGCACCATCACATGACTGTCCTCAAACAACATCATGTCCTCGACAGCCTTGCGGTCATCATCAATCAGCTTGGTGGACTTTGGCCGTGCATTTTTCTTGTCATCGGCCGAAAATTCGATACCGAGCGGCGGCACACGCACCACCTGACCCTTGGCAATCCGTGTCGCACTGTCGGCTCGTTTGCCATCGAGGCGCACCTGCCCCGTTCGCAGAAGTTTTTGCAAACGGCCGAAACCGAGGCCAGGAAAATGTGACTTGAACCAACGGTCAAGGCGCATGCCTGCTTCGTCAGCAGTCACTGTTTTTTGTTCTATACCGGACATTCTTATCTCTCAGCGCGCCCATTCATCGGCTGCGCGATCTTGTAAAGGCCAACACGCATCGGCCAAATATTTCCCCGCGTATAGGCGGAATTCGACAAATTGGGAAGCATTTTCCCGTTTCAGGGTCAATGCACTCGCCAAAACAGCTCAGTTGGCAATGATGCGCACAAGGAACAATCCGATAAAGACGGCCACGATCGAAAGACCAACAGACAAGCCGACGTAGATCAACGCACTCGATGTAGCACCCTTTTCCCACAATAGTGCCGTATCAAGCGAAAACGCGGAAAAGGTCGTGAAACCACCCAGAAAACCTGTCGCGAACAGGTAGCGAAGGCTCTGCGCGCCTTCAATCTGGAACTTCACCAGCCAGCCGATAAAAAGACCCATGATCAGCGAACCGACAACGTTTACCGTCAGGGTCCCAACCGGAAAGCCGGAACCGAACAAGCGCAACGACCATAGGCTGACCAGATGACGCCCACCGGCACCAAGACCACCGCCCAGCATGACAAGAAGCAAGTGTTTCATGAAAATCCCAAATCTGTTCGTCGCCACAATGCCAGAGTCGGAAAAGAAGCGGTAGGCGCGCTGACCTACAAATCACTCAAAACCTTGGCTTTCAGGTTCAAAATGGTTTCAGGACTTGCCCTCAACAACGGTTCTTCTTCTTCAAAAATCGCCTCGATCACTCGCCGGCGCAAGGCCTTGAACTTGGCCAATTCATCAAGACCTTCAACGTCGGCAACCGACAGAACGGTCGCAACCAGGCGCTCCGCAGCGCTTATCCGGCCACACAAATAATCATGTTCCCGCGAAGCGCGATTGAAGAAAGCTCCGAACGACATCAATTCTGCTCCCTTCAAACGATATCCGTCGTCCTTCAGAAACCCGGCATCCTTCGGACTGATGCGGGCAACGAGCGTTTCGCTGATTTCGGACACGTCATGCGACTGGACCACCGGCAACGTTGCCAGATCAAAGAAGGCAAAGCCGATCCATGCATTCAGAAGCTCCCGATAGCAATTCTCCGGCAACAGCTCCGCTGCCAGACTTGCAAACAGGTCGTCATGCAAATGATCCAGATCTTCCAGTCCCATCAAGCGTTCGAGCATCGAAAACGCCAAGGTGATGTCCCGGCGCCGCGCATCATCAGCAAAACGGCTGGTTTGTGAGGCCAGCAGAGCCGCCATTTCACCAGTGTCACGGCCATAGAATGCCAGATCCCAGCGCTGCCCCAAATGCTCGATCTGCTCGTAAAGCACGTGTTTCAGATGATCGAGTTTTTCCGGGTCACATTGCCCGCCCTTTCCGCTGCCATAGAAGCTATTCAGCTTGCGGACCGCAAATCTGAGACGGCGGATGCGGTAGTCAACGTCAAGCCCCTCAAGAAACGAGATCAACGGCACCTGCGCGTTGGCATCCTCGTGCTGCGATGGATCAACAGACGGCAAGCAATTCGCCACATGAGCAAACAGCCGATCACGGGTCACCTCGGCGCCTTCTCGCTCTCCGAGACGGGCGAGCAAGTCGGCGATCTGCTCGCCGATTAAATGCACTTTCATCGAGCGATAGCTCAGATGCGCGTAACCGGCACGCGCAACCGCAGCAATATTGGCCCGTTCGCGGCATTCACCGACGCGCGATGCATTCAAGCCGCTACGCTTATCCAGGATACGAGCGACCTCATCGTCCACGATTGGCTCGACTGCAGCGATCATCTCCCCAATCCGACGTCCTTGTCGGTTCTTTTCTTCCACCCGCTTCAGATCATCGCTGATCGGCTCATTGCGCGGAATATAAGCCAGCGAGGCAAAAATGGTCTTGAAGAAGCCCGGCACTCCCTTGGCACCCTCCTCAAGAGCTCTTGGCGCGACCGGGTCAACATACACCAAACGTCGCGCAACCTTGCGCGAAGCCGGCCGACTACGGATCGCATTGATCACAGGCAAGAACGGCTTGTTCATGACCACAGATCCATCGACGAAATAGCGTGGTTGCGTCTCCTCCGCGGACCATTTCAAACCGGTTGTCTTGAAGTGCTCCCTATGTGGCCATTCTTGATCACGATCTGCCAATACACCATCGATCTCAGCAAGGCTCGCAGGGTCAAAGGCACCAGGAAACGACGATGTGGCTCTGGCAGAAAACACCAGTTCCGGGACACAGTCTGGACCAAGTTCGCTCTCCAGGCCCGCACGTGCTCGTCGCTTGGCAGAAAACTTCAGGACCCTGCGATGATCCTTTTCCTCAACAAGCGCCGGATCAAAGATTTGAATCCGGCGCTTGTGTCCGGCGTAATCTGTCAATGTCACAAACAAGTCCAGTGTCTGGCCTTCCGGGATGAGAGAACGGCCTTCCACATAGTGCCTGTCCATTGCCTTGCAGGCATCAAGCATCCAGCCGATGTAACGCGCACCGGAAAACGGTGGTTTGAACCAGGCAGCCTGCATAAAAAGACGCAGTTTCGAACGTGTTTCAGTGGACACACTTTTTTGTCCGAGCTGGCGTAGCAGCAGTCGTTCAAGCAACGGTCCCAGGCTCGACTTCAAAAGACGTCTTACACCGCCGCTGGGTGCGGTGAGCTTTGTGACATCAGCGTTTTCGAGCCAAAGGTCCCGGTGATCGTCGAGCGGCAGGTCATGGGCAATTGCTCGCGCCAACATGATCCCGTTGACACCGCCTGCGGACGCACCTGCGATGGCATCCACAACGATCTGCACGTCCACATACTCACAAAGAGCATCGAGTAGATCGCGATAGGCCTCTTCTGAAGGAGAAAGTTGTGACCTTGCGTCTTCTTGATCGGGTCCACGATGCGCCGACGCCTTGATCAGCTTCAAGACTTCGCGGCTAACCCCATGCATGTAGATCGCAAGCGACACGCCGCCGTAAAACACCAGCGCAAGCCTCAGCTCGGTCTTTTGCATGAAAGCGGCCTTCCCTCTTCACCCCGGCCCCAATGACCAGGATGAGATGATCTTGTTTTTGGACCTGCGACAATCCTGCGCAGGTCACCTGACCTTGAAAACCATAGTTCTCGAACCCAAGTCAATAATGCAAGGACAAACCCCTTGCCCGCCTTCATCCAAACGAGACGGATCTGACCTAAGACAATGAAGCTCCAAGGAGACTGTCTTTCAGGAAGGTCTTTCAAACGTTCCTCCTGGATCTCAATTCTCGACGTCACCGCTCTTGACGTTTCCCCACGTCCTCAAGCGGCAGATCAGTTTTCACGGGCCCATTGTTGCAACCGATACGAGGAAAAAATGTCCTACGATTTTCAAGGCAAAACAGTTCTGGTCACCGGCGGTGGCTCAGGAATCGGAGAGTTCAGTTCGAAAGATCTTGCCAAGGAAGGTGCCAACGTTGTCGTTGCCGATCTGTCTCTTGAGCATGCCGAGCGTGTTGTCCAGGAAATCAAATCCGCTGGCGGTGAAGCAACGGCGTTCAAAGTTGATGTATCCGACCCAGCCTCAGCAAAGGCGATGGTCGATTTCACAATCAAGACCTACGGTTCGCTGGATGGCGCTGTGAACAATGCCGGAATCGGTGGTCCGGCAAAGAACACTGGCGACTACGAGCCTGATGAATGGCGTAAGGTCATGAGCGTCAACCTCGATGGTGTGTTCTATTGCCTGAAATACGAGCTGGAAGTCATGGAGAAAGCTGGAAAGGGCTCCATCGTCAATATGGCGTCCATTCTCGGCACAAACGGCTTTGCGACTGCCCCAGCATATGTGGCAGCAAAACACGGCGTCGTCGGCCTGACGAAAAACGCTGCCCTCGAGTATTCTGCCAAGGGCATCCGGGTCAACTCAATCGGACCTGGCTTCATCAAGACCCCCCTGCTCGAGCAGATGAACAAGTCTCAGTTTGATGCGCTCACAAGCCTGCATCCGATTGGCCGTCTTGGTGAGCCTGAAGAAGTCGCTCAGCTGGCCACTTTCCTGTTGTCCGACAAGGCCAGTTTCATTACCGGCAGTTACCATCTCGTCGATGGCGCATACGCCGCGCAATAGATCAAAGCTTAGACGAATTCACGCCCACCAGTTCTCGACTGGCGGGCGTGCCAGCTTAAAGCCAGAGACGGTTTTGCAACGCACTAACTGCGCCCTTGGCGCTCTTTTCGCAAACGATCCCAATATTCCAGTCGCTTGCGCAGATCCCGCTCAAAGCCGCGCTCAGGGGGATCGTAGTACGTCTGCCGTCCCATTTCCTCAGGGAAGTAATCCTGACCGGAGAACCCGTCAGGCGCGTCATGATCGTACTGATACCCATCCCCGTAGCCTTCCTGCTTCATAAGCTTGGTTGGTGCGTTCAGGATGTGTTTGGGTGGTAGCAACGAGCCATGAGACTTCGCTGCCCTCACAGCGGCTTTATAGGCCGTATAAACACTATTCGATTTTGGTGCCGTTGCCAGATAGACAACCGTCTGGGCAAGCGCCAACTCTCCTTCAGGTGATCCAAGCATCTGATAGGCGTCTCTCGAGGCGTTGGCTTGAACAAGCGCATTCGGGTCTGCGAGCCCAATATCTTCAACAGCCATCCGGATCAGGCGCCGCGCCATGTAAAGCGGATCTTCTCCGCCATCCAGCATCCGGCAGAACCAGTACAGCGCAGCATCAGGATCGGAGCCGCGCACAGATTTGTGCAACGCGGATATCAGATTGTAGTGTCCATCGGCACTCTTGTCGTAGATCGGCGCACGCCTTTGAACGATGTCCTGCAGCTGCTCGGCATCAAAGACTTCGTTTTCAGAGGAGGCACGCCAAACATCTTCAGCCAGGGTCAAGGCAGAACGTCCGTCCCCATCGGCCATCCGGATCAACACCTGACGTGCGTCTTCGTCGAGCGGCAGCGCCTTGCCTTCCACTTCCTCTGCGCGAAGCAGAAGTTTTTCCAGCGCTTCGCGGTTCAAGGAGTGGAATGTCATGACATGAGAGCGTGACAGAAGCGCCGCATTCAACTCAAACGATGGGTTTTCTGTGGTGGCTCCCACGAGTGTGATCGTCCCATCTTCCATGACCGGCAGGAAGCTGTCCTGTTGTGCACGATTGAAGCGATGAATCTCGTCAACAAAGAGCAATGTCGCCTTGCCGGTCGACCGACGGCCGCGCGCAAGCTCAAAGACCTTTTTGAGATCCGCGACGCCGGTAAAAATCGCTGAGACCTGCTCAAATGCCAGATCCGTTTCACTCGCCAAAAGGCGCGCAATCGTGGTTTTTCCTGTTCCCGGAGGTCCCCAGAAAACCAACGAACCAAGCGTCCGAGTTCGAAGCATGCGGGACAATGTACCCTCAGGCCCCAAAAGATGTTCCTGTCCCACCACATCGGCCAGTTTGGCCGGCCGCATTCGGTCCGCAAGTGGGCGTGGAGCCTGATCGGCCAGTCCCGACGCCTGAAACAGGTCACTCATTGGCGTGCTTCCTAGCCTCTTAGGGCAATGCTTGAGATCTTGCCATCCCGCTCGATTTCCAAACGCCAGACCTGAGGCCTGCTTCTGGAAACCTTTTCCAATTGCTTTGTCGCTGTAATCTCGAGCTTGTTGATGGTTCGGATAATATCACCAGCTGCAAGCCCAACGCGATCAGCTGTGCTGCCGGCCTGAACACTGGCAACAACAACGCCGCTCGGATTGCCCTCCAACCGCAATTCATCAGCAACCGCCGGGGACAGGTTCATGACCGTAGCCCCCTGGAAAGGAGACCGGTCCTTCAGAACACGCGCATCGCGCGGTACAGTCTCTGGAGCCGGCACAAGCGCAACATCCAAAGACAGCTGCTTGCCACCACGCAAAATCGTAAAATGTGAGGCCTCACCCAGTTGCTTCGTCGCAAACCGGTAGCCAAAGCTGTCAGGATCCTGAACATCCTTGCCGTCAATTGCAATCACCAGATCACTGACACGAAGGCCTGCCTTTTGAGCAGGCGAGCCATCATAGACGTTGGCGATCAAGACACCTTGCGGTCGCTCCAATCCAAGCGCATTGGCAATCTCGGCGCTCACAAGCTGAACGCGCGCTCCAAGCCATGGACGTTGAACCGTGCCGCCCTGTCCAGCTGCTGCAGCTACGAACTGCGCCATGTGGGCCGGGATCGCAAAGCCGATGCCGTTTGACCCACCCGAGCGAGAGAAAATCGCCGTGTTGATCCCGACGAGATGCCCGGACATATCCACCAGCGCACCGCCAGAATTACCCGGATTGATGGCCGCATCTGTTTGAATGAAAAACTGGTAGTCGCTGACACCAACACGCGTACGGGCAAGCGCAGAAACAATCCCTTGCGTTACCGTCTGGCCAACACCAAACGGGTTACCAATGGCCAGAACAATATCGCCGACGTCCAGACTGTCGGAATCGGCGAAAGGAACGTAGGCAAAAGGGCCCTCACCCTTAATTTTCAATACAGCAAGGTCCGTGCGCTCATCTTTCAAAATGATCTCGGCATCAAACTCCCGGCGGTCGTTCAAGGCAACGCGGACCTCGTCTGCATCTTCGATCACATGATAGTTCGTGATCACCGTACCTTCGGCTGAAATCATGACGCCGGATCCCAGCGATGATTCAACCCGTTCACGAGGCTGACCGAAACTCTGGCCGCGCTCACCGAAAAAGCGGCGAAAGAACGGATCGTTGAAAAAGGGAGACAAACCACGTTGTTGTTGAACAACCTTGCGGCTTGCATAGACATTGACGACAGCCGGTGCGACGCGCTTGACGATTGGCGCAAAGGACAGCTTCAGTTCTCCGGTAGAACTTGGAACAACGCGGTTTCCCGCATCGACCGTATCGGCCAGAGTTGAGTGAGGAGACATCGTCACCATCCCGCTCAGCACCAAGCTCAAAAGCCCGACGAAAAGCCTTTTGAATCCGGATGAGTGTCTAGCTGACATTTGATCGCTCCTGTTGTGGCCGAATCTATGTATTGGACCATGGGTCTACATGCCAGATAGGAACAAAAAGAGGCAATCCCAAGATGCAGGCATTGCAAAAGAAAACAGCCGCCAAAACCGGCGACTGTTCCAAATCTTTATAACTTTAAGGTCCTGAAGATCAGGCTGTACGTACCTGCTGCAGGAAGCTGCGCACTTCCTGATCAAGGTGCGTAGATTGATCTGCCAGTTCCATGACCTTGCGAGCAAACATCTCTGCAGCTTCATTGGATTTCTGAGAAATCTCGTTCACACTGCCGATGTCCTCGGACACGCGCGATGTTCCCTGTGCCGCACGCTGAGTGTTTTCGGCAATGCCCTGGGTCGCAAAGCTCTGCTCTGTCACAGCAGCAGACACATCCGTCACTGAGCTGGTGATCTCATTGATCGTGGACTGAATGTCACCAATAGCTGCAACCGCATCATCGGTCGCACCGCGAATGGCATCAATCTGGCTCTGGATTTCACCCGTCGCCTTGCCGGTCTGGGAAGCCAGTTCCTTGACCTCAGAGGCCACAACCGCAAAGCCTTTGCCAGCTTCACCTGCACGCGCCGCCTCAATGGTGGCGTTCAAGGCCAGAAGGTTGGTCTGATCTGCGATATCGCTGATCATTGTCACAACTTCACCGATGCGATTTGCAGCTTCAGCCAGCGAACGAACAGTACCGTTCGTCGCTTCAGCCCGCTCTGTGGCAGTCTTGGCAACCGTCGATGAACGTTCAATCAGGGAAGAGATTTCCTGAATGGAGCTGGAAAGCTGATCCGATGCAGACGCGATAGACTGCACTTCTTCCATCGCTTCGCTGGAAACTTCGGCGGCCCGTGTAGAACGCGCACCGGAGTCGGCGGTCATCTGCTGCATATCTTCAGCCGATTGACGAAGCAGGTTGACGGACTGGGTAACACCTTCAACCACTTGGCCAACGGTTGACTCAAAATCCGCAGCCAGGTCATCAAGAATTTGCTTGCGTTGTTCTGCCTGCTGTTCAGCTGACTTGGCATCTGCCGCCGCACGTTCTTCCTGCTCTTCGACAGCATTCTGACGGATTTTCAAGACTGCCCGTCCAATGTCGCCGATCTCGTCGCCACGTGAGGCTGCACGAATTTCGGCGCTCGTGTCGCCATCAGCAATCGCTTCCAAAGCACGCACGAGCCCATTCAAAGGCCGTGTGATGGAGCGCGAGAAGAACAGCGCAATCACAGCGGCAATTGCGACCGTGATCAACAACGACCAGATCATCGCATCGCGCATCTCATAGACGCTTGCCAGTGTTTCAGACAATTCACGTTCCACAACAATTGCGAGGGTTTGGTCTGCATATTTAACGGGTTCTGCAACGGTGAAGTAGCTAACGCCGGCGGCATCCTGCGAAACACCTGCGCCAAGCTTGCCGGCAAGCGCATCAGTGATTTGCTCGCTCTTCTTTTGCATATTGAGTGCTGTTGGCTCAGAGCTACCAGGCATGTTGGTGAGAACGTTGTTTGATGCGTCGACCATGAACGCAACACCGGACTCTCCGAGGCCATCGCGATCATTGACCACCTGCCCCAGGAAGTTGGCGTCCAGGCGTACGATCACGACACCGACAAGCTCGTCGCCAACAAACTTCTTCTGGTAAACTGGCTCTGCAATAAAGGCCGCCGCTTCTCCGGTCAGAGAGTATTTCTCGAAATCGGAATAAATCTGAACACCTTTTTCGCTAGCCAATGCCTGTTCGTACACTGCGCCGACGCCTGTGTCCTTCAACGGTCCCGTCTTGATATTCTGAAGGAATTCACCCGATTTTGTGACTGTATAAAGAACAGTGCCATCCAGATCCACAAACATCAGATCCGCATAACCGCCGGTCCGCCAGGATGACAGGAAGCTTCCATGAACTTCAGAATGGCGCCAGGAGTACATACTCTTGTTATCATTCCCGGTCAGCTCGGCACGTTCGAGAGCCGTACTGCCTTCTGGCTGATAGTAAGCCAGAAGTTCAGGCTTATCACGGTCCAACGACTGCAGCGCAGTCTTGATATCGGTGAATACAAGCGTAGCTGCTGCACCGGATGCGGTCGAACCAATGGTTCCGGACAAACGGTCAAGTCTCGTCTGGATCAAACCTTTGCGGGAATGGGTAATAAGGGCGAGTTCACGCTCAGCGGCCTGCTCCATACCAGAGCGCGCCTCAACGTACCCACCAATACCAACGGCGACACTCGCTGCGAGCGTCAAGCCTACCATGATCGCAGGTACTACGACCGATAGCTTGAAAAGGCCCTTTTTTCCCCCGACCTTTTTCGTGGTGTTTTTTTGCACAATTTCCTCCACCGCAGACTGCGCGAATCTAATCTTCAAAGCAGTATCGCGTACGCCAGTTAAAATACTTATAATTGTATCTGCCGTTGCGTTACCGCAAAGGAGGCATAAAAAAAGGCGAGCCACGAGGGCCCGCCTTTTTCAAGTCTATTCGTTTCTGAGCTAAGTCAGAGTTATGCCGCAGCGTCCGCTGTTTCTTCAGCAGCAACACGTGCACGATCTTCAGCACCACGTGCAGAAGGGTCACGGTCGACCAGCTCGATAACTGCGAGCGGAGCGTTGTCACCATAACGGAAGCCAGCTTTGAGAACACGGCTGTAACCACCCTGACGTTCCTTGTAACGCTCACCGAGAACGTCAAAAAGCTTGCGAACCATAGCAACATCGCGGATCTGCGAAATCGCCTGGCGACGTGCATGTAGATCGCCGCGCTTGCCCAAAGTGATGAGCTTGTCGATGATCGGCTTCATTTCTTTAGCCTTAGGCAACGTCGTCACGATCTGCTCGTGATTGATCAGCGAAGCTGCCATGTTTGCGAACATTGCCTTGCGGTGGCTGGATGTCCGGTTGAGCTTACGGCCGGAATTTCCGTGGCGCATGTCGCTCTCCTTTTCTAAATCAGGCAGTCTGTCGGCTTAATGCCATCTCTTGCCCGGTTGATCTTTTCAAGGACGGAAGACCGTCCCTTAATACTGATGGTCTTCGTAACGCTTCGCGAGATCTTCAATGTTCTCTGGCGGCCAGTTAGCGACTTCCATGCCAAGATGGAGGCCCATCTGTGCGAGAACTTCTTTGATTTCGTTGAGCGACTTGCGGCCAAAGTTCGGCGTGCGCAACATTTCTGCTTCTGTCTTTTGGATCAGATCGCCAATATACACGATATTGTCGTTCTTGAGACAGTTCGCAGAACGGACTGACAATTCCAGTTCGTCGACCTTTTTCAGAAGTGCCGGGTTGAAAGCAAGCTCTGGAACTGTGTCCTCGGCTACTTCGCGCTGTGGCTCTTCGAAGTTGACAAAGATGGACAACTGATCTTGCAGGATACGAGCAGCGAAAGCCACTGCGTCATCCGGCTTCACAGAACCATCAGTTTCAACGGTCAACGTCAGCTTGTCATAGTCAAGAACCTGACCTTCACGGGTGTTTTCAACCTTGTAGGACACTTTCTTGACCGGAGAGTACAAGCTGTCGACCGGGATCAGGCCAATTGGTGCGTCTTCTGGGCGGTTACGCTCAGAGGCCACATAGCCCTTACCAGTATTTACAGTGAACTCCATGCGGATCTCTGCACCTTCATCGAGGGTACACAGAACCAATTCCGGGTTCAGCACTTCCACGTCGCCAACGGTCTGGATGTCACCTGCGGTAACAAGACCAGGTCCCTGCTTGCGCACAACCATGCGCTTAGGACCTTCGCCTTCCATGCGAAGAGCGATTTCCTTCACGTTCAAGATGATGTCAGTCACATCTTCACGAACGCCTGGGATGGAAGAAAACTCATGCAGAACGCCATCGATCTGAACACCGGTTACCGCTGCACCCTGGAGGGAAGACAGCAGAATACGACGCAAGGCGTTGCCGAGTGTCAAACCATAACCACGCTCAAGCGGCTCAGCGACTACGGTCGCCAAAAAGCGAGGATCATCGCCCTGCTTGATCTCGAGTTTGGTTGGCTTGATAAGTTCTTGCCAGTTCTTTTGAATCGTCACTATTTAACCCCTTCGGCTATCCCGCCCCGGCCTTAAGAAAGCCGCGAGCTATTCTTTGCCATTGGAGAAAGAATTTGCCTAAGACCGAAGTCTTAGACGCGGCGGCGCTTGCGCGGACGGCAACCGTTGTGCGGAATCGGCGTCACATCGCGAATAGATGTGATGAGGAAACCAGCAGCCTGCAGCGCGCGAAGAGCGGATTCACGACCTGAACCAGGACCACGAACTTCCACTTCCAGAGTGCGCATGCCATGATCAGCAGCCTTCTTGGCAGCATCTTCAGCAGCAACCTGCGCAGCATAAGGAGTGGACTTACGAGAGCCCTTAAAACCAAGAGCACCTGCGGAAGACCAGGAAATCGCATTTCCCTGTGCATCCGTGATGGTGATCATGGTGTTGTTGAAGGTCGAGTTCACATGCGCAACGCCAGAAGAAATATTCTTACGCTCACGACGACGCACGCGAGTGGTGTCTTTAGCCATTATTAGTCCTTACTTTGATCTCTGCACTGCCGTAATTCCGGCAGCTACACCGACAATCAGTAGAAATTACTTTTTCTTACCTGCGATTGCCTTAGCTGGACCCTTACGGGTACGAGCATTCGTATGCGTACGCTGACCGCGAACCGGAAGGCCGCGACGGTGACGCAGACCACGGTAGCAACCGAGGTCCATGAGACGCTTGATGTTCATTGCTGTTTCACGGCGAAGGTCACCTTCAACCATGTAGTCACGGTCAATGGTTTCGCGGACAGCAAGTACTTCTGCATCGGAAAGTTCGTTTACGCGACGTGCAGGATCAATATTCACCTTTTCGATGATTTCCTGAGCGAATTTTGCGCCAATACCATGAATGTACTGAAGCGCGATAACGACGCGCTTGTTCGTTGGAATGTTTACGCCAGCAATACGTGCCACGTTCAATCTCCATTGTATGTGGTGAAGTCACCACCTAGGTTTAATTATCTCCGCGTCCGGTGGAGCCCGGCCCTTGCGGAATTCTTATATGCTGGCCCGGTTTGCCACCGCAAAAACACGGCAACTTGGCACCAAACACAGAAATGGCCGATCCTGCAAAAAGCAGAATCGGCAATTTACTTTATCAGCAGAATGCGTCCTTTAAACGCTCGACGACACTTCGTCAAGCTTCGAAAGCACAGCTTCAACTGTTGCTGACACTTCGTCGATTGGCTGCATGCCATCGACAACGGTCAGAAGTCCTTTTTGTTCATAGTAAGGAATAACCACTGCCGTATCTTTGTTGTAGGCAGCAAGACGATCCTTGAACACTTCCGGATCATCATCCTTACGAACAGGCTGACCATTTGCACGAGCCTCATCGGCCCGCTTCATGATGCGGTCTACAAGCTTGGTCTGGTCGACACGAAGCTCAATAACAGCATCAATTTCCAAGCCCTTCCCTGCCAGCATTTCAGCCAGAGCATCAGCTTGCGCAATGGTCCGAGGAAAACCGTCCAGAATGAAACCTCCCAGTGCATCCTGTTCTGCAATCCGGTCACGAATGATTCCAACAACAATATCGTCAGAAACAAGACCACCTGCATCCATAACGGCTTTGGCTTTCAGGCCAATCGGCGTTTCCGCAGCAACGGCAGCACGTAGCATGTCACCTGTAGACAGTTGCGGAATATTGTACTTCGCGACCAGCCGGGCCGCCTGCGTGCCTTTACCAGCACCTGGCGGTCCAACCAAAATCAATCTCATTTACGCTTCCCCCTGAGCTTCGCTTTTTTCACCAAACCTTCGTACTGGTGAGCGAGCAAGTGCCCTTGAATCTGGGAAACAGTATCCATGGTTACACTGACTACGATCAACAGCGAGGTCCCCCCAAAATAAAACGGGACGCCAGTCGCAGAAATCAAGAATTCCGGCAACAGACAGACCAGCGTAATATATATCGCACCTACAACTGTAATACGTGTCAGCACGTAATCAATATGCTGGGCGGTTCTTTCTCCCGGACGGATGCCCGGAATGAAGCCACCATGCTTCTTCAAGTTGTCTGCCGTATCGCTCGGATTGAACACGATCGCAGTGTAAAAGAAACAGAAGAAAATGATCATCGCTGCATAAAACACCATGTACAGCGGCTGGCCGTGACCAAGAAGTGCAGTGATGGTTGTCACCCACTCATTGGTGCCGGCTTCAGCGGAGAACCCGGCAAGGGTCGCTGGAACAAGCAGCAAAGACGATGCAAAAATAGGTGGAATAACACCAGCGGTGTTGAGCTTGAGAGGCAAGAACGAAGTGTTGCCTTCAAACATCTTATTGCCTTGCTGACGCTTTGGATACTGAATCAGGAGACGGCGCTGTGCACGTTCCATGAAGACAATAACCGCAATAACAGACACGGAAAGTACGATCAGCAACAGGATGATCCAGGTTGCCAGAGCACCCTGACGACCCAATTCCAGTGTCGAAGCCACTGCAGAAGGCAAACCTGCAACAATACCGGCAAAGATGATCAGTGAAATGCCGTTACCGATGCCGCGTGAAGTGATCTGTTCACCGAGCCACATCAGGAACATGGTACCACCCAGCAGCGTCAACACAGTCGACGCGCGGAAGAACCAGCCTGGATCCGTCACAACATTGGTCGCACCTTCAAGGCCAACGGCAATACCATAAGCCTGTACGGCGGCCAAAACGACCGTCCCGTAGCGCGTGTACTGGTTGATGACTTTACGGCCCTGCTCGCCATCCTTCTTCAGCTGCTCGAGCGACGGAACAACCGTCGTCATCAGCTGCATGATGATGGAGGCGGAAATATACGGCATGATGCCAAGGGCGAAAATAGCCATACGTTGTACAGCGCCCCCGGCGAACATGTTGAACATGCCAACAATACCGGACTGGGCCTGACTGAAGGCCTGTGCGAATGCTTCTGGGTTGATACCTGGAAGCGGAATATAAGTGCCTAGACGATAAACCAGAAGCGCCCCTAGCGTGAACCAGATGCGCTTCTTGAGTTCTTCAGCCTTACCGAAGGCTGAGAAATTGAGGTTTGACGCCAGTTGCTCGGCGGCCGATGCCATGCCCTACTCCGGTCAATAATTTGCCGACAAAAAATGGGAAAGCCCAGGCTGATTAAGCCTGAGCACCCAGAACGACGACTTTTCCGCCAGCCTTCTCGACCGCTGCGAGAGCGGACTTGGAAGCACCAGCAACTTCAAAAGTCACTGCAGACTTGATTTCGCCATCACCGAGCAAACGTACGCCATCTTTGACGCGCTTGACGATGCCGGCTGCCTTCAGAGCCTCAACAGTTACCGACGCAGAAGCATCAAGTGTGCCTGCTTCGATTGCCTGCTGAACACGGCCCAGAGAAACAATGTTCAAGTCCTTGGCAAAGATGTTGGTGAAGCCGCGCTTTGGAAGACGACGATGCAATGGCATCTGCCCGCCCTCAAAGCCCTTGATTGCTACACCAGAACGGGACTTCTGACCCTTTACACCACGGCCACCAGTCTTGCCTTTGCCAGACCCGATACCACGGCCAACACGAGTGCGCGAAGGTGTTGCGCCCTCATTGTCACGAAGTTCGTTGAGCTTCATTTTCGTTACTCCCGATCTCGCTTATGCGTTTTCTTCAACGACACGAACGAGATGCTGGACCTTATTGATCATGCCGCGCACTTCAGGAGTGTCCTTCAGTGTGGAACGGCGTTGCATCTTGTTGAGGCCGAGACCTACAAGCGTCGCGCGCTGATCCTTAGGACGGCGCAACGGGCTTCCGGTCTGTACAACCGTAACAGTCTTTTCGGTGTTCGCCATGGAACCAACCCTTATTCAACTGGGGGGCCGGAGCCGCTGAGTTCAAGCCTCAGCGGCAGCCGGAGCCGCATCTTCGTTATTATCACGACGGCGCGACTGCAGCACAGAGACCTTAAGGCCACGGCGTGCCGCGACCGAACGCGGGCTATCTTCCTTGATCAGCGCATCAAAAGTTGCGCGAACCATGTTGTAAGGGTTCGATGTGCCGAGCGACTTAGCTACGACGTCCTGAACACCAAGGGTCTCGAATACCGCACGCATTGGACCACCGGCAATAATACCGGTACCAGCTGGTGCAGCACGCAGGAGAACCTTACCCGCACCGTGACGTCCTTCGACATCGTGATGCAAAGTACGACCTTCACGCAGAGGCACACGAACCATCGTGCGCTTAGCTGCTTCAGTTGCCTTGCGGATCGCTTCAGGCACTTCACGTGCCTTACCGTGACCAAAGCCGACACGGCCCTTCTGATCACCAACCACTACGAGTGCTGCGAAGCCGAAACGACGGCCACCTTTAACAACCTTCGCGACGCGGTTGATGTGTACGAGCTTGTCGACGAATTCGCTGTCGCGCTCGTCGCGCTCGCGATTATCCTGTCTCGCCATTTTATACGTCTTCCGTTCTTAAGAGCGCCAACGGGCGCTGGTCAGAATTCAAGTCCACCGTCGCGGGCTGCATCAGCAAGCGCTTTGACGCGCCCATGATACATGTACCCACCACGGTCGAACACGACCTGCTTAACGCCAGCGGCCAAAGCACGCTCAGCGACAAGCTTGCCGACTGCTGCCGCAGCAGCAACGTCGGCGCCCGTTTTCAGGGAGCCCTTCAGATCGCTTTCGATCGTAGAGGCAGAGACAAGTGTAAGTCCCTTCCCGTCGTCAATGATCTGGGCGTAGATCTGTTTAGACGAGCGGAATACAGAAAGGCGCGGACGACCGTTCGCGACTTTCTTGATTGAACGACGCACGCGATCGCGGCGGCGTTCGTAAGCATTTGTGCTATTCGCCATGATCCAGGTCCGTTACTTCTTCTTGCCTTCTTTGCGGACGATAAATTCGCCTGCATACCGAACACCCTTGCCTTTGTAAGGCTCCGGCGGACGGAAATCGCGGATTTCTGCCGCAACTTGTCCAACTTGTTGCTTATCGATACCGCTAATCACGATTTCGGTAGGCTTAGGACACTTAACTTCAATTCCGTCTGGAACTGAGTAAATTACGTCATGAGAGAAACCCAGCGCGAGCTGAAGATTCTTACCCTGAACCTGGGCACGGTAACCAACACCGGTGATTTCCAAGCCTTTTTCAAAGCCGGAAGAAACACCAGTAATGATGTTTTCTACCATCGTGCGACTCATACCCCACATGGAGCGAGCCGCCTTGGAGGTACCAGTCGGATCGACTTTGATACCATCATCCGTCATTTCGGCCAGCACAAGGTCATTGAGCATAAAGGAGAGTTCTCCCTTAGGCCCTTTGACTGAAATTGTCTGACCGTTGATCGTTGCCGTTACCCCGCTAGGCACGGGGACTGGCTTCTTGCCAATACGAGACATCTGACCAACCTTGTCGCTATGTCAAAGGTAAAGCCTAAGCCGCGTCAGAAGACGCGGCAAAGAACCTCACCACCTACGTTCTCATCCCGCGCCTGATGGTCGCTCATGACGCCGCGCGGAGTCGAAATAATCGACACGCCCAGGCCATTAGACACGTGCGGGATATTCTTCACCGAAGAGTACACCCGACGACCCGGTTTAGACACACGTTCAATCGTGCGGATAACTGGTTCGCCATCGAAGTACTTCAGTTCGATTTCAAGTTCGGACCTGCCGTTGTCAAAATCGACCGTGGTGTAGCCACGGATGTACCCTTCTTTTTGCAACACATCAAGTACATGTGCACGCAATTTTGAGTTAGGTGAGTTCACCTTGCTCTTTCGCCGCATCTGCGCATTGCGGATACGGGTGAGCAGATCTCCTAACGGATCAGAAATAGCCATTGGAGATTCTCCTTACCAGCTCGACTTAACCAGGCCTGGGATCTTACCCAGAGAACCTAGTTCACGAAGAGCAATACGGGACATCTTGAGCTTGCGGTAATAACCACGTGGACGGCCCGAGATTTCGCAACGGTTGCGAACACGGATCGCCGCAGAGTTGCGTGGCAACTTTGCAAGCTTCAGACGTGCGTTGAACTGCTCTTCCGGCGACAGGCTAGCATCTTTAGCCATCGCCTTGAGGGCAGCGCGCTTTTCAGCGTACTTCTTTACAAGCTTCTCACGACGCTTGTTTTTTTCGACTGCGCTCTTTTTAGCCATCGTCGTTCCTCGTTCCTTTCGCCGCTACCAATTACTTGGTGAACGGGAAGTTGAACGCGCGCAGCAGTTCACGCGCTTCGTCATCGGTTTGAGCTGTCGTACAGACAATAACGTCCATACCCCAGATCTGATCAACCTTGTCATATTCGATTTCCGGGAACACGATATGTTCCTTGATGCCCATGGCGTAGTTGCCACGACCGTCAAAGGACTTCGGGTTCAAACCGCGGAAGTCACGAACGCGCGGAAGCGCGATTGTGATCAAGCGATCCAAGAATTCGAACATTTGCTGACGACGAAGAGTGACCTTGGCACCAAGCGGCATTTCTTCACGAACCTTAAAGGTCGCGATAGACTTTTTAGCTTTGGTGATGACGGCCTTCTGACCTGCAATCTGCGTCAAATCATCAGCAGCAATGCGGGCTTTCTTGGAGTCGCCAACCGCTTCACCAATACCCATGTTCAGAACGATCTTGTCCAAACCTGGAATCTGCATTGGATTCACGTAGTTGAATTGTTCCTGAAGCTGTTTGCGAACAACTTCATTGTAGTGCGTCTTCAGACGCGGCACGTAATTGGTCTCAGCCATCGATCACGTCTCCTGAGCGCTTGGCCACACGGACTTTCGTACCGTCTTCCTGCACCTTGAAACCGACGCGCGTTGCTTTGCCTTCTTTATCGGCAAAAGCGACGTTGGAAAGATGGATCGGCGCTTCTTTAGCGATGATACCAGCTTCCTGAGTCTGGGTCTGCTTCTGGTGACGGCGAACAACGTTCACGCCACGAACCAGAGCCTTACTCTCGGTAGGCAGGATCTGAAGAACTTCACCGGTCTTGCCCTTGTCACGACCGGAAAGCACGACGACAGTGTCGCCTTTTTTAATTTTCGCAGCCATCAGAGCACCTCCGGCGCGAGCGAAATAATCTTCATGTGGTTCTTTGCACGGAGCTCGCGAGGTACTGGTCCGAAAATACGGGTACCTACTGGCTCCTTGTTATTGTTGACCAGGACGGCCGCATTGCGGTCGAACCGGATCACGCTGCCGTCGGGGCGGCGGATATCCTTCGCCGTACGCACGACGACAGCCTTCATCACGTCGCCCTTTTTAACACGGCCCCGCGGAATAGCTTCTTTAACGGAAACGACGATGATGTCGCCCACAGAAGCGTATTTACGCTTGGAACCGCCGAGCACTTTGATGCACATTACACGACGTGCGCCGGAATTATCCGCCACGTCGAGGTTTGTTTGCATCTGAATCATGACTTGGCTGCCTTATTCTCTTGCGTGGTGCCCTGCCACGGACACCTGATGCTCACAATGGAGCGTGGTCAGATGACCACGGTCCAACGTTTGTTTTTCGAAATCGGCGCACACTCTTCAATCTGAACTGTGTCGCCAACCTGGTACTTATTCTCTGCGTCGTGCGCACGGTACTTCTTAGTACGGCGAACGGTCTTTTTAAGCAGTGGGTGTGTGAAACGACGTTCCACCTTCACCGTCACCGTCTTGTCGTTGGTATTACCTACAACGGTGCCCTGCAAAATGCGCTTCGGCATAATGGTCTCCTTAAGCGCTTACGCCACGCGCTTTTTCGCGCATGATCGTTTGAATGCGAGCAATACCGCGGCGAATCTGCCGGACACGCGCGCTGTTTTCAAGCTGACCGGTAGCCTTTTGAAAGCGCAGGTTAAACTGTTCTTTCTTAAGGCTCTCAAGATCCGAGCGTAGCTCGTCGAGGGTCTTAGCTCTTACGTCTGTCGCCTTCATGGCTTTACTCCTCGATGCGCTTATTCAGCAATGCGCTGAACGAAACGACATTTGATCGGCAGTTTCGCAGCGGCAAGACGCATTGCTTCACGAGCAATCTCTTCCGATACACCGTCGACCTCGAACATGATCCGGCCAGGCTTGACGCGGCAAGCCCAGTAATCCGGAGAACCCTTACCCTTACCCATGCGGACTTCAGCAGGTTTCGATGAAACCGGCAGGTCCGGAAAGATACGGATCCATACACGACCAGCACGCTTCATGTAGCGGGTCATGGCACGACGGGCAGCTTCGATCTGACGAGCGGTTACCCGCTCAGGCTCAATCGCCTTCAGACCGTAGGCACCGAAGTTCAGGTCAGTCCCGCCCTTCGCGTTGCCGTGGATGCGGCCCTTGTGCTGCTTGCGGAACTTTGTTCGCTTTGGTTGCAGCATCGTTTTCTTTCGTCCTTCGTGTTAGGCGAGCAGCAGGCAGCTTAAATTAAGCTGCGCGCTCACGACCCCGACCCCGGCGTTCACCGCGATCACCCTGGTTACTGTCAGAGCCGGCCGTCGCACGGCGTTCAGACGCCATCGGGTCATGCTCCATGATCTCACCCTTGAAGATCCAAACCTTCACGCCGCAAACACCGTATGCAGTGTGAGCGGATGCTACACCGTAGTCGATGTCAGCACGCAGGGTGTGAAGAGGCACACGGCCTTCACGGTACCACTCGATACGTGCGATTTCCGCACCACCAAGACGACCACCGCAGTTGATACGGATGCCAAGTGCACCAAGACGCATCGCAGACTGAACTGCACGCTTCATGGCACGACGGAAAGCAACACGACGCTCAAGCTGCTGGGCAATCGACTGGGCAACAAGAGTTGCATCGATTTCAGGCTTGCGAACTTCAACAATGTTGATGTGCACTTCAGAGTTAGTGATTTCGGCGATCTTCTTGCGAAGACGTTCGATATCAGCACCCTTCTTGCCGATAACCACGCCCGGACGACCCGAGTGAATGGAAACGCGACATTTTTTGTGCGGGCGTTCAATCACAATCTTGGAAACAGCAGCCTGCTTCAATTCCTTGAGCAGGTACTCGCGAATGCGAAAATCTTCATGAAGAAGATCACCATATTCGCCCTTGTTGGCGTACCAACGGGAATCCCAGGTGCGGTTGATGCCAAGACGCATGCCAATCGGGTTAACTTTATGACCCATCAGGCTGTCTCCTCTTTCTCACGCACAACGATTGTCAGGTTAGAGAAAGGCTTCTCAATCCGTCCAACACGTCCACGTGCACGAGCCTGAAAACGCTTGATGACAAAAGCCTTGCCAACAAATGCCTCGGCAACCACCAGGTTGTCGATGTCCAGGTCATGGTTGTTTTCCGCATTTGCGATAGCAGACATCAGAGTTTTCTTGACGTCATTTGCAATACGCTTGCGAGAGAATGTCAGGTCTGCCATCGCAGAACCGACTTTCTTTCCGCGGATCGCAGCGGCAACAAGGTTCAGCTTGCGCGGAGATACGCGCAGCATACGGGTCATAGCCCGAGCCTCATTGTCTGCGAGCGTCCGCTCACGCTTCGGCTTGCCCATCGTTACTTCCTCTTCGCCTTCTTGTCAGCGCCGTGGCCATAATAGGTACGAGACGGTGAGAACTCACCGAACTTGTGCCCAATCATATCCTCGGACACCAGCACTGGAACGTGCTTTTGACCGTTGTAGACGCCGAAGGTAAGCCCAACGAACTGGGGTAGAATAGTCGAGCGCCGGCTCCAGGTCTTAATGACCTCACTGCGGCCGGACTCGCGAACTTTTTCCGCCTTCTTCAGCAGATATCCGTCAACAAACGGACCTTTCCAGACAGAACGTGCCACGATCGTGCCCTTTACTTCTTACGAGCGTGACGGCTACGAACAATGTACTTGTCCGTCTGCTTATTGCGCCGTGTACGCTTACCTTTGGTCGGTTTCCCCCAAGGGGTAACCGGATGACGACCACCCGATGTCCGGCCTTCACCACCACCATGTGGGTGGTCGACCGGGTTCATGGCAACGCCGCGAGTATGCGGACGAATGCCCAGCCAGCGGGAACGGCCAGCCTTACCGAGATTGATGTTCGCATGGTCAGGGTTGGACACGGCACCAATTGTTGCCATGCATGTTCCAAGAACCTTGCGTTGTTCGCCGGACATGAGACGCAGGACTGTGTAGCCCTGGTCGCGGCCGACGACCTGAACAAAAGCACCAGCAGAACGTGCAACCTGCGCACCCTTACCTGGCTTCAGTTCGATGTTATGAACGATCGTACCAACCGGAATAGAAGACAACGGAGCTGCGTTGCCCGGCTTTACGTCAACGTGCTGACCAGCAACGACTTTGTCGCCAACTGCCAGACGCTGAGGAGCCAGGATGTAGCTCTGCTCACCATCTTCGTAAGTGATCAGTGCGATGAATGCGGTCCGGTTAGGATCGTACTCGAGTCGCTCAACAGTTGCAGGTACATCCCACTTGCGGCGCTTAAAGTCAACAAAACGATATGTACGTTTGTGACCACCACCACGATTAGGTGAAGTGAGACGACCTGTGTTGTTACGGCCACCGGTCTTCGAAAGGCCTTCAGTCAATTTCTTGACTGGTTTGCCTTTGTAAAGATCAGAGCGGTCAACCTGGACCAGCTGGCGCCGGCCTGGTGACGTCGGGTTGAATGTCTTAAGTGCCATTTACCTGTCCCCGCCCCTTAGAGCCCTGTGGTCACGTCGATAGCGTGACCCTCTTCGAGCGTAATGACGGCCTTCTTGAAGTCAGACTGGCGACCAATACGACCCCGGAAACGCTTCACCTTGCCCTTGCGGACCAGAGTGTTGACTGCAGTGACCTTCACGCCAAACAGCGCTTCGATTGCAGCCTTGATTTCCGGCTTGGTAGCGTCGTTGGCGACCTTGAAAACAACCTTGTTCTCTTCAGAAGCAAGGGTTGCCTTTTCGGTGATCACCGGTCCGACGATCTTGTCGTAATGAGGAAGGTTGCTCATTTGAAGCGCTCCTCAAGTGCGGACACCGCTGCTTTCGTCAACACAAGAGTGTTGGCGCGCATGATGTCGTAAACATTGATGCCCTGCACCGGCAGCACGTCAACATAAGGAATGTTGCGAGCAGCCATGGAAAAGTTCTGATCAACTTCAGAACCGTCAATAACGAGTGCGCTGCTCAAACCGAGCTTTGCAAACTTTTCCTTCAGAGCCTTGGTCTTTGCTTCAGCAGCCTTAGCATCTTCAACGATCACGATTGCCTGTTCTTTAGCTTTCGCAGACAGAACATGCTTGAGACCGAGAACACGAACCTTCTTAGGAAGTTCGTGGCTATGATCGCGAACAACCGGACCAAATGCCTTACCACCACCGCGAAACTGCGGGGCTTTACGGTTACCGTGACGAGCACCACCAGAACCTTTCTGGCGAACGAATTTCTTCGTTGTGCCAGAAACTTCAGAGCGTCCAAGGCTCTTGTGTGTGCCTGCCTGGCGCTTGGCAAGCTGCCAACGCACCACACGGTGGATCAGATCGGTGCGTGGATCGAGACCAAAGATCTCGTCAGACACCGTGATCGAACCGGCCGCCCCACCATCGAGGGTCTTGACCTGGAGTTCCATCACTCACTCTCCTTCCCGGCGGCTTCAGCAGCTTCAGGAGCACGGAATGCACCTGGAACCGGAACAGCTTCCGGTAGCGCCTTCTTGATCGCGTCGCGAACCACAATCCAACCGCCCTTGGCGCCTGGAACGGATCCCTCGACCATGATCAGGCCGCGTTCAACATCGGTACGCACAACCTTGAGGTTCTGCGTTGTCACACGGACGTCGCCCATGTGACCAGCCATCTTTTTACCCTTGAACACGCGGCCCGGGTCCTGACACTGACCAGTCGAACCGTGGGCACGGTGCGAGATAGAGTTACCGTGCGACGCGCGACCACCACCGAAGTTGTGACGCTTCATTGCACCGGCAAAACCTTTACCGATCGAAGTACCGGTAACGTCCACGAACTGACCTTCTACATAGTGGTCAGCTGTGATTTCAGCACCGATATCAATCAGGTTGTCAGACGTCACGCGGAACTCAACGAGTTTGCGCTTCGGCTCAACCTTGGCGACCGCGAAATGTCCGCGTTCAGCCTTAGGCGTGTTCTTTACTTTGGCCAAACCGGCGCCAAGTTGCAGCGCGGTGTAGCCGTTCTTTTCTTCAGTACGCTGAGCAACGACCTGGCAATTTTCCAGGCGCAGAACAGTGACCGGAACATGTTCACCTGCATCATTGTAGATGCGAGTCATGCCCACTTTCTGAGCAATCACTCCAGAACGCATGATGTGTCCCCTTCGATCCGGCTCAGAGCTTAATCTCGACGTCCACACCGGCAGCAAGATCGAGCTTCATGAGCGCGTCTACTGTCTGTGGCGTCGGATCAACGATGTCGAGAAGACGCTTATGCGTGCGCATCTCGAACTGATCGCGGCTTTTCTTGTCGATGTGCGGGCCGCGAAGCACTGTGTACTTCTCAATCCGCGTCGGCAGCGGTACGGGACCCCGTACCTGTGCACCGGTCCGCTTTGCCGTATTGACGATTTCCTTGGTGGAAGCGTCAAGAATACGGTGGTCAAATGCCTTAAGGCGGATCCGGATATTCTGACCGTTCATTTCAGAGTTCCCGATAAGACGGGCTGGCCTGCCACGCTACGCGGCACGACAGGCCTTGCCGTCAATTCAATTTACTCGATGATGGAAGCGACGACGCCGGCGCCGACAGTGCGGCCACCTTCGCGGATAGCGAAGCGCAGGCCGTCTTCCATTGCGATCGGCACGATAAGCTCAACGTCAACAGAGACGTTATCGCCTGGCATAACCATTTC
>JABXHV010000045.1 GCA_013373445.1 Paracoccaceae bacterium
AGCACTCCGGAGTTCCAAACAAGTGGTCTGATCAAGCTCAAAGCGCCGTTAGCAGATGAGCCCGACATATCGCTCCTTCATCTCCATTTCGGACGGCCCGGAACAGCCCCTTTGTGATGAAAGATGGGATCATTATACGCCCACCTGACCGGGGTGCGGATAAGTTCGCGGGTAGAGTTAAGGGCGGTTCGAAACCCTCATCTATATCAGAGGCTTAGCGAACACGTGAAAATCGGCGCTGAGGGACAAGTGGGATTTGGATCGTTTTGGCGCTTCTACAAATCCGCCATGCGTTCGCCGTTCGCCAAACCCACTGACGTCATCCCGGACCTGATCCGGGATCCATGCCGTGACACGTCCCAGAACGATAGCCTACCCGCATAGCCCGGTAACGGCATGGATTGCAGGATCAAGTCCTGCAATGACGGAGAACGCGTGGAGGTTCCAGCCGTCGAAACTCACGCGCCAGCTTGACCACTCTGGCAGAACGGAGGTTTCGGGTCTGTGTGAGGAGCTGCTTCTGTGCTCGTGCCATTTCCCTCTGGCCTTTGCCGCGCCGTGGAGTGGATCCCCGATCAAGTCGGGGATGACCGCTGGGGGAGGAGAGGCCTCGCCACACCCACCGACGTCATCCCGGACCTGATCGTCTCAAACCTCTGCCGAGCAGAAAAAAAACCGCCAGCATTGCTGCCAGCGGTTTCTGTGTTCTCACGTATCTGATTACGGGCGCAAAGGCCGGATCAGCCGAGGTTCAGTTCCTTGAAGAAGTCGTTGCCCTTGTCGTCAACAACGATGAAGGCCGGGAAATCCTCGACTTCGATCTTCCAGACAGCTTCCATGCCGAGTTCTTCCATTTCGACCACTTCCACCTTCTTGATGCAGTCCTGGGCAAGGCGCGCTGCCGGTCCGCCGATGGAGCCGAGATAGAACCCGCCGTGGGCCTGACAGGCACGGCGCACCTGGGCTGAACGGTTGCCCTTGGCCAGCATCACCATCGAGCCGCCCGCGGCCTGGAACTGGTCCACATAGGCATCCATGCGGCCGGCAGTCGTTGGACCGAACGCACCGGACGGCATGCCTTCCGGGGTCTTGGCCGGACCTGCGTAATAGACCGGGTGGTTCTTGATATAGTCGGGCAGCGGCTCGCCAGCTTCCAGACGATCCCGGAGTTTGGAGTGCGCCAGGTCACGCGCCACGATCAACGGTCCGCTCAGCGACAGGCGTGTCTTGATCGGGTGTTTGGTCAGCTCGGTGAGGATCTCGCTCATCGGGCGGGTGAGATCGATCTTGACCACGTCACCGCCCAGATGCTCGTCGGTGATTTCCGGCAGATATTTCTCCGGATGCATTTCCAACTGCTCCAGGAAGATACCGTCCTTGGTGATCTTGCCGACTGCCTGACGGTCCGCAGAACAGGAGACCGCCAGACCGATCGGCAGGGACGCACCGTGCCGCGGCAGGCGGACAACGCGCACATCGTGGCAGAAGTACTTTCCGCCGAACTGGGCGCCGACGCCGGTGTCCTGGGTCAGCTTGTGGATCTCGGCTTCCATCTCCAGATCGCGGAAGGCATGACCGTCTTCCGAACCGGAAGTCGGCAGGCCGTCGAGATAGCGTGCAGAGGCGTATTTCGCAGTTTTCAGGTTCATTTCAGCCGACGTGCCGCCGATGACGATGGCAAGATGATAGGGCGGGCAGGCAGCGGTGCCGAGTGTCAGGATCTTTTCCTTGAGGAAGTCGATCATCCGGTCATGGGTGAGCAGCGACGGCGTGCCCTGGAACAGGAAGGTCTTGTTGGCCGATCCGCCGCCCTTGGCCATGAACAGGAACTTGTAGGCGTCTTCGCCCTCCGCGTAGAGCTCGATCTGCGCCGGCATGTTGTTCTTGGTGTTCTTTTCCTCGAACATGGAAATCGGGGCAAGCTGCGAATAGCGCAGGTTCTTATGGAAATAGGCGTCACGAGCGCCTTCCCCCAGTGCGCCTTCGTCACCGCCTTCGGTCCAGACCCGGCGCCCCTTTTTGCCCATGATGATCGCCGTTCCCGTGTCTTGACACATGGGCAGCACACCGTGGGAGGCAATGTTGGCATTTTTCAGAAGGTCGAAGGCGACGAATTTGTCGTTCTCGGTGGCGTCCGGATCTTCGAGGATCTTCTTCAGCTGCTCCAGATGGCCCGGGCGCAAGAAGTGGTTGATGTCCTTGAAAGCTTCTTCGGCCAGAAGACGCAGGCCTTCCTTTTCGACCACCACAACCTCTTCACCGTTGAACGTCTCGGTGCGCACAAAATCCGAGGTCAGCTTGCGGTAGGGTGTTGTGTCCTCACCGGTCGGGAAAAGGGAACTGTGTTGATACTCGGGGGGCGTATTGGACGCGGTCATGGCATCTCGCTTTAGGGTTCTGGCTCAAAAACGGCCCGGTTCTCCAGGCTCCTCTTGCAGCCAAGCCTGGCTGCGGTCGGCGCATCATCGGGGAGGGGTGTTTAAAAAGCCTTGAAAGGCCCGAAAGCTGCTCGCCCCTCTCCAGACGGCGACTGTGTCTAGATACGAAAAATGCCGGGAAACGCCAAGCAAGAACAGCATCTGAACCCTGTTTTTTCATCGCGGCTCGATCGGTTACGTCTGAAGACGCAAAAAGCCCGCCGAAAGGCGGGCTTTTCATCAGTAAATCGATAAATGCGAACCGCAACGAGACGGTTGGCGATTTATTTGCTGGCCTTCAGATCAAAGGAAACGGTCACCGAGGAGCCAACCTGATCGGAGCCGACGTTTGAACCCAGACCAAAGTTGCTGCGATCAAGCGTGGTGCTTCCCACCGCGTGAGCCGTGTCGCCATCGATGTCCAGGGTAAAGTCCAGTGTGACCGGTGCGCTGGTATCCTTGATGCTCAAGGTGCCCGCAGCCTCATAGGCGTTACCGCCCTTGGAAGTGATGCTGTCAGACACGAAAGTTGCCGTCGGGAAATCAGCAACATTGAACCAGTCAGGGTTTGGCAACATGCCGTCAAACTGGGCTGAGCCTGTTGAGGCGCTGCCCGTATCGATCGTGGCGCGGATGCTGGCGCTGTCAAGAGCGGCAGGATCGAGATCGATCTCTGCGTCGAACGTGCCAAAGGAGCCTTCCAGGGTGCCGCCGCCCTGTGCAACGGCAAAGCCGAGGCTGCTGGCCGCCGGATCAAGGGTCCAGCTTGCCGCATATGACGGTACGGCCATGAGGCCGACGATGCCGGCAAGGGCAAGTTTTAGACAGAGTTTGAGTGCAGTGGTGCGAAGCATGAGAAATCCTTTGGGCAAACCTTATTTGAGGTGTTCTTTGGCCGGCTGAGTTGATGTCATCCGTTTGAGGACGCCGTCTTTGGAAATGAAATGGTGCTTGAGGGCTGCAGCGACATGCAGGCCCGCCAGGATCATGATGAACAGTGCAAGCGCCTCATGAACTTCCTGAAACAGGTCAGATGCATCTTGCGGCGATCCAAACAGGGCTGGAATAGGCAGGTGCGGCATTTCAAACGTGTTGAAGACAATGGTCGGAATTCCCCACGGGGACGCAGAAACCAGAAGCCATCCGGAAAGCGGAATGGCCAGCATCAAAGTGTAGAGACCAATGTGTCCGAGATGTGCGGCCAGCTTTTCAAGCGGGTGCATGCCCTCTGGCAGCTTGGGCGCTGGATTCATCAGGCGCCAGACAATGCGCAGAAGGGCCAAGCCCAGAACGACAAAGCCGACGGATTTGTGCAGTTGATAAAGCTGAAAGGTGGATGGGTCGGTCGGTGGCAGGGAATGCATATACTTGCCGAAGATGAACATGCCGATGATCAAAAGGGCCATTGTCCAATGAAAGGCAATGGCGATCGCGCCATAGCCTGTAGGTGTATTGCGAATCATAAAACCGACCCTTTCCTGACGCTTTGCCGTGCGGCAAGACTTATCTCTGCTTCGATAAGATGGGATTGTTGCATTTATAAGGCAAGAGGTCGTCGATGGTGACAAAGGAAGGATGGGAAAGCTGACCGGTACGGTGGATGATCTTCGAAAGATCGCACCGGTCAGCCTGGATGCTGGTTATTCGCCAGCAACTGCAGTTTCGCCGTGGAAGGTCACGGTTACTTCGTCGCCAACATAGGGCACAAACATGTCCATGCCGTAGTCGGAACGCTTGATAACGGATGTCACTGCGAAGCCGGCCGCCTGTTGTTTGGTCATTGGGTGTTCACCCAATGTCGTAACGGTCACGTCCAGTGTCGCTGGCTTGGTGATGTCCTTGATGGTCAGGTCACCTGAAACTTTCAGCGTGTTGTCGCCGGTCTTTTCAACCGATGTGCTTGTGAAAGAAGCTTCCGGGAAGTTTTCGATGTCGAAGAAGTCGCCGCTTTTGAAGTGCGTGTCGCGCTCGGAATCAAAAGTATCGAGGGAGGTGGTGTCGATTGTGAAGGCGATGGAAGAATTTTCCGGCGCATCTTCATCGATCATCAATGTACCAGTCCAGTCACCGAAGCGACCTTCAGTGGTCGAAAAGCCCAGGTGATTGTAGGAAAATGACAGATTTGAATGTGACTTGTCGAAGACATAGGCGACAGGTTCAGCGAAAGCTGTTCCTGAGAGCAAAGTAAGTGCAATTGCAGTCGTGGCAAAACGGATCATGTAGGTACCTCTCGTAATTCGGCTGCATGGAGATGCAGTACGTGCATTTATCAAATAGGTGAAAACTGTCCTGAAACAATTGGATGGTCTGTTCAATCTCAATGAACAATCACGACGAAATCGCGTAAATCCAGCCGAAAATGGACCAGCCGAAGCGCGCTGATGCCTTTGCGGCTCATCAACATGATGTGATGACTAAAGAAGTGGCGGTCTGTGTTGACCCTCATCCTTTTCAACTCGGCGCGTGTTTCGCAGAGCATTGAGTTGGAGGTCTGGACAGGCACTGCTGATCTGCTTCTGTCCAAAGGTTTAAACAATAGAAACCATAAGACTAAATCTATGAATTTGGAGAAGCACGGTAAGACTTTGTACTGATATTTATTCTTATGAATAGAAAATCATTTACGTGACTTGAAACTGTATTTGTTGGGTGAGTGGGGGAGATCTTGGTCCGTGTCGAAGGTCTTTGAACAGTTACTCAGGAAATTTCGCAAGGGAAGTTTTGGACATGTCGCTTTATTCAGGTTCTGAAACCACAAGCACATCCTCGCGCGCGATGGATATCGAAAGCAGCTCTAAGCGCAGGCGCATGCGTTTGACGCTGGTTGTGCTCCTTGCGCTGTGTTTCGGCTTCATTCTGCAAATCTCGCAAGCCTTCGCCGCGCAATGGGTTCTCAGCCGGGTATCAGGCAAGGTTTATCTTGTCGCTGCTGATGTCGAAGCCATGCGAGCCAAACGCGGCATGGTCCTGAACCCGGGTTTTACCATCGTGACTCACTCGGGGCGTGCCCTTGTGTCACGCGGCGAGGAAACCATTTCCGTCGGACCGAACACAAGTGTTGCCCTTTCCAAATACCGCAGTAACGAAAGCAAGACGACCCTGTTGCAGCGCGCCGGGACCGTGGTCGTGGATGTTGCCAAGCGCAGCCGTCCGCATTTCACCGTCGAAACACCTTTCATGGCTGCCGTGGTCAAAGGCACGAAGTTTGAAGTCAAGGTGACACCGAAGACCGCGCGTGTTGATGTTGAGCGTGGTCTTGTGCAGGTCAGCGATTTTGTAAGCGGTGACTATGCTGACGTAGGCCCGGGCCAAAGCGCTTACAGCGCGCCGGAGGAGGCACCAGGTCTGCGCGTTGCAGGTGCCGTCCAGCCGACAGTTCAGCAGGGCGCCAAACAAAAACCTTCGTTTGAAACACCGGCCTACGCAAAGGCTGCTGCAAAAGCGGCCAGCAAGAGCGCGTCGAGGAATGGCAACAGCAGCGCGAATGCCGGGCGTGAGAATTCCAATGCCGGCGGCAATGGGAAAGGCAACGGTAGTTCGAACTCTGGACGCGGCAACTCCAATGCTGGTGGTAACGGGAATGGCAACGGTAATTCGAATTCTGGCAGCGGCAACTCCAATGCCGGTGGCAACGGGAACGGAAACGGTAATTCGAATTCTGGCGGCGGCAACTCCAATGCCGGTGGCAACGGGAATGGCAATGGAAGAGGCAACTCGAACTAATGGGACGTTTATCGTGTAAGGGCAGGTCGCTTGTCTAAGCTGGGTGACACATCTTCGGGATATCGTCAAAAGTTGGCACAGGGTTTTCTCCTCGTGTCATCGATAGCCCTTGTTGTGTGCGCACTGACTTACACGGGACTGAGTACCAGCCTGTCTCGCATCATCGTTGAGCATCGGTTTGAACTGACGAAACGTGCGCCGACTGGCGACATTGTCATCGTTGATATTGATGCACGCAGTTTGAAGAATGTCGGTGTCTGGCCCTGGCCGCGCCATCTGTATGGAGAATTGGTAGAAAAGCTGGTCGAAGGCGGCGCCGAACAAGTTGCATTTGACATTGATTTCAGCTCTCGCAGCACAGAGGCAGAAGACGTGGCCTTTGCAGAGGCCCTCGAAAAGGCCGACATCCTTACCGGCCTGGCGATGTTCTCCCAATCAGCCGAATTCGCTTCTTCTGACGAATTGTCGTCCCAAAAGTGGGACGAAGAGGTCGTCAACCGGCCGATAGAGCCCTTGCTGGATGTTTCCTGGCCAGTTGTTGTGAGTGTTCCTATGGAACCCGACGGTCATGTTTGGCGAGGCCTGACCGGTCAAACAATTGACGGGATCTTTGAACTCTCCCTGCCTGCCTTTGTTGCCGGCATCGAAACAACCAGCTCTCAAACCTTCTGGATTGATTACGGGATTGATGAAAGCGCTCTGACAACTGTCTCATTCGTGGATGTCTTGTCCGGTGATGTGCCGGAAGACGTGTTCACCGGACGGAAGGTGATCGTTGGCGCAAGCGCGCAAGAGCTGCGTGATCTGTTTTCGGTCCCAGTCCACGAAATAATGCCGGGTAGCGTTATCCAGGCACTGAGCGCGGAATCCATGATGCAAGGACGTGCCTTGTCATGGATGGGTTCAGTCGAATTGGGCGTTTTGTCCCTGGCAATCGTTTTTCCTTTGATCTTGTTTGTAGGCGTGAGCTGGAAAGTGCGCTTGCTGGCACTCGCGTTGACAGCAATTGCATTCGAAGTGGTCGGTCTGCTTCTGCAAATGAGCTTTCCTTGGATGCTTGCCACCGGACCCGCCCAGCTCGTTCTGGCACTGACTGGTCTGCAGGTGATCTTGAAACAAATCGGCCTTGGTCAGTTCCTCCTGCTGATCTCGCGCGCCCAGCACTACAACGATCAGAGGGTTCTGACGCAGGTATTTGAAGACAGTTTCGACTCGATTGTGATTGTCGACGAGGATGGCATCGTGACCGCTGTGAGCCGGAGCGCAAAGGCACTTTTCGCAACGCCTGAAGGGTCTCATCTAGCGCCAGGCGTCGAGGCTGCAGATCATTTGCCACCTGAAATCCTGCAGGAAATCATGCTGTGCATGAGCCGCGATGACGCGGATTATCATCCGGTTCCCAAAACGGCCAAGGTTCTTCGCGCGCCAGGCGAAAAGCGGATCGTCGAATATGTGGTCAATTCTTCGCAGCTCAAGAGCATCACCGATGACGGGGTGCGCGAAAATGGCTCGACACTGGTGGCCAGTGTTACGTGCCGCGATGTGACCGAACAGCGTACGGCGGTCAAAAAACTTGCCTACCTTGCAAAATACGAGACATTGACCGGTCTGTTGAACCGCTCGAGCTTTACACAGAGTGTCAGCGAACAGCTCGCCTCCAAGGTGCGTCACAAGTCGAGATGCACGATGGCGATGTTTACCGTCAACGGTATGGACCGCATCAGTGCCTCATTGGGATTCCACATGGCCGATCAGCTCCGTCAGAGGCTGGCCAAACGCATGGTCGAAGCTCTGGATCCCGAAGACCCGATCGCCTTGATCGGTGATGACAAGTTCGCCTGCTTCTTGCAGTTTGAAGGGACTGAGAGCACCGCATTTGCCTATATCAACAATCTGCGCGATCAACTGGTTGGCGAGTACGATATCGAGGGCATTCAGGTTCCTGTGTCGCTGAACATTGGCTATACGGTGGCCCTGACCAAGGACATCAACGCCGAACTTTTGCTCAGCCAATCGGACAATGCCTTGTCAATGGCCCATGCGGATAGCAGCGTGAAAGTCGTGCGTTTCGATCAGGAACTTGAGGCGAAAGTGCGTCGCCGCCAGCATCTTGAAGTCGAGCTCTCCAAGGCCATCGAACGCAATCAGTTGCACGTTCTTTATCAGCCGCAGGTGGATCTGGCCTCCCGGCAGGTGATCGGTGTCGAAGCGCTTTTGCGTTGGAAGCATCCCGATCTTGGCTTTGTGCCACCGGATGAGTTCATCTCTATTGCTGAGGAAAGTGGCCGTATTCACCAGCTGGGTGCCTGGGTGCTTCAGGAAGCCATTCGCGAGGCGAGCAACTGGTCCCGTCCTATACGTCTGGCAGTCAACGTGTCGGCGCATCAACTTACCCGCGGCGACCTGCACGTCATCGTTGGCATGGCGTTGGCAAAGTATGATTTTCCCGCCCACATGCTTGATCTGGAACTGACTGAGAGCCTTTTCATCGATGAGAGCATCGATCTGGCAACGCCGATCAATGCAGTCCTGGGTCTTGGCTGTTCGCTGGCCATGGATGACTTTGGGACCGGCTACTCGGGACTGGCCTATCTTACCCGCTTCCCGTTCTCCAAGATCAAGATCGACCGTGCCTTCATTTCTGACATGGAACAGAACAAGGGCCATCACGCGATCGTATCTGCTGTTGTGGATCTGGCCACTGCCTACAATATGAATGTCGTTGCTGAAGGCATTGAAACCGAAAGTCAGGCCAAGCTTCTCGTGGACCTGAAATGCGAGATCGGCCAGGGATACCTGTTCGGACGCCCGATTAGCGCCGAGGACCTGGATACAATGCTGCTACAGAACGCCGCCTGAGCGGTTCAGCTTCGCGCACGGCTTCATTTCAAACCGCCATTTCAAACCGTCTGTTTGAACGGAACACCCGAATAGTTTTGAAGTGTCATGCTTCCGCCACGCGAGTCAGAAACAGTTTCTCACTATGCTTGGTCGGGCAGTCCTTGTCTTGAAGGATGACGCCTGAGACCTGACACTGCACACCGAGTTATAAGTCAGAACACGAGACGGGGACGGAACATGCAAAAGGCAAAGATCATTTGTCATCGGGGCGCATTGAGACAGGCACCTGAAAACACGCTTGCCTCCCTTGAGGGCGCGATTGCCTTGGGTGCCTATGCGGTCGAATTTGATATTCAGACAAGCCGCGACGGCGTGCTGTATGTGCTTCATGACGAGACCGTTGATCGTACCACCGATGGAAGTGGGCGTATTGAAGAGATGACATCGGATGAGATTGATCGTCTCGATGCAGGCAGCTGGTTCGCTCCAGAGTTTCGTGGCCAAAGAGTTCCCCGCCTTGAGACCTTTCTGGATGCCTGTAAGGGACGCATTAAAACCTATGCTGAAATCAAGTCGGCTGATCCGTGTCGCGTGCGCGACATGCTGAAGGATCGCGGTATCCTCGACACGGCCTGGACCTTTTCATTCGACGAGCGCATTCGTGCCGAGACGATGACGCGGGTGCCGGACTTCCGTCGCCTGTGCCTCCTGCGTCATGTCGGCTCTGTTGAGCGCGCACTCGAACTTAACGCGACTTATCTTGAGTTTTTCGAGGGTGACTTGAACGAGGCGCAAGTGAGAAAAGCCAAGGATGCCGGACTGATCACCCAGATATATTATGGCGGTGACGACCCGGAGATTTTCCGCAAGACGGTTCGCTATGGCATTGAGCAGATGAACATTGATGCTGTCGATCTGTTCCGTCAGATTGAGGCCGAGGAACACGAAGCTGCAGGCGCCGAGCTCTGACGTTCTGGCGCCCGTGTTTATGTTGGGCTGGCGCCGGAGGTTAATTCGTTTGTGAAGCGCTCAGCCCAGTCGCGCCTCACCTCATCTGCCAGTTTGCTGGTGCGCGGCATAAGCGTCTTGGCAATATCCGGGTCCGCCCCAAGTGCCACGTGTCGCAACATTCAGCTTTTCCGCATAGCCAGCGATGGACTGACGACGAAAATAGGACGCCGGGCGACCGGCGGCCCCCGTGTCGATGAGAAGGTCGCATAGCATCGTGCTGCCCGAGCGCTGCGTGCCGCAGATGATGTAGGCGTCATAAGTCATGCGAAGAGGTCTTAACACTCTCATATGAACGAAAAATGGCCGGGAAGACCCGGCCATAAAAATCTCGAAGAAAGCTCTGAGGCTTACATACCCAATCCGCCGAAGCAGGAGTATTTGACATTGAGATAGTCGTCGAGGCCGTATTTGGAACCCTCGTTGCCCATGCCACTGTCCTTGACACCACCAAATGGGGCGACTTCCGTGGTGATGACACCTTCGTTGATGCCGACAAGACCGTACTCCAGTGCTTCAGAGACACGGAAGGCACGGCCAAGGTCCTTGGTGTAGAAATAGCAGGCGAGACCATATTCAGTCGCATTGGCCAGCTCGATCGCTTCTGCTTCGCTATCGAACTTGAACAAGAGCGCTAGCGGACCGAAGGTTTCTTCGGTGGCAACGCGCATCGACGAATTGGCATTGGTGACGACTGTTGGCTCGAAGAAGGTGCCCACATTGCCTGCGCGGCTGCCGCCGGTGATCAGCTTGCCACCCTTGGAAACGGCATCTTCCAGATGTTCGCTGACCTTGGTGATCGCGCGTTCGTCGATCAACGGGCCTTGCGTTGTGTCGGGGTCCATGCCGTTGCCCGGCTTCAACTGTGCTTCTACCGCATCCTTCAGCTTGGCTGCGAACGCATCATAGATGCCGGCCTGAACATAAACGCGGTTGGCGCAAACACATGTCTGTCCGGAGTTGCGGAATTTCGAGGCGATGGCACCTTCGACAGCCTTGTCGATATCAGCATCTTCGAACACGATGAACGGTGCGTTGCCACCCAGTTCCATCGAGATCTTCTTCATGTTGGCAGCAGCATTACTCGCAAGAAGTTTGCCGACGCGCGTGGAGCCGGTGAAGGTGATCTTGCGCAGCTTTGGATTGTCACACATCTCGGAACCGATGGCAGGTGCATCGCCGGTCAGAACGTTGATGACACCTGCAGGAATGCCGGCCTTTTCAGCCAGAACGCCGTAGGCAAGGGCGGAAAAAGGCGTCAGTTCGGATGGTTTGATGACCATCGTGCAGCCTGTTGCCAGAGCAGCACCCATTTTGCGGGCAATCATCGAAGACGGGAAGTTCCAGGGCGTGATAGCGCCCACAACACCGACAGGTTCCTTGGTAACCATCAAACGGCGATCACCCCACGGAGATGGGATCAAGTCGCCATAGATACGACGAGCTTCCTCGGCAAAGAACTTGAGATATTTCATGCCGCCAAGGACTTCGCCCTTCGCTTCGTTCAGCGGCTTGCCCATTTCCAGGGTCAGGAGCTCGGCCAGCGCGTCAGCGTTCTCGGCAATCTGGTCGCACAGGGCCAGCATCAGGTTGGAACGGTGATCAGCAGTCGTTGCTTTCCAGGATTTGAAGGCTTCTGCAGCAGCGTCGATAGCGCGCGCGGTTTCAGCCTGGCCACAGTTGGGAACGCTGCCGATTTTTTCGCCGGTTGCAGGGTTGATGACATCGATGGTTTCACCGCTGTCTGCCGCAAGCCATTCATTGTTGATGAAGACAGCGTCTTTGAAGAAAGGTGTGATGAGGCTCATGAAATTCTCCTGTCGGCGACGTTGCGCTAACGAGCGAGTAAGGGGGTGTTGAGGCTGCAGGCAGAAGGTGAGGGTGCCTGACTTGAAAGCTCGGCTAAGAAACATCACAGGATTTCGCAGGTCAAGCCAAGTTTTGCCACTGTGACAAGAATTGTGATCACAAAATCCGGGTGTTGCAAAAATCGACAACTTTGCTCATCTTGCAGTCATCCTTCCCCAAGACGCCTGAAGACGATATGTACCGGGCAACTTGTTGCTTCTCCCCGGCCGATCTTGACGATTGTCGGTACCCGCCAAACCGTTTAACGGACACTTCGATATGACGACAGTCACCCTTTCGCCGGCCGCCACGCATGACTTGATCATGTTGGCCCTGACGCAAAACAAGACCAGCAAAGCCAACGCCAGGAGTGTTGCCGATGCCCTGATCGCCGCACAGGCGTCCGGCCAGTCCGGTCATGGAATTTCGCGCGTGCCGTCATACGCTGCCCAGTCGAGGAACGGCAAGGTCGACGGTTTTGCAACGCCTGTCGTTGAAAAGGTGAGTGATACAATCATTCGTATCGACGCGGCCAACGGCTTTACCTATCCGGCATTCAATATCGCTATCGATGCGCTGCCTGAGATGGCAAAGATCAACGGTATGGCGATTGCTGCGGTCCACCGCTCGCATCACTTCGGACAGGGCGGCGCCCATTGTGAGGCGCTGGCACACAAGGGCTTGGTCAGCTTTGTCTTTGGCAACGCGACAGCCTCCATCGCGCCGTGGGGCGCCAAGAGACCTTTGTTCGGCACCAATCCGATTTCCTTCGCAGCGCCCGTCCCTGGCCGGGATCCTTTCGTGGTGGATCTGGCGGTCTCGCGTGTTGCCAAGGGTAAGATCATGGCAGCGGAGAAGACCGGTTCTGACATTCCCGAGGGCTGGGCGCTGGACGCTGACGGCAATCCGACCACCAATGCTTCTGCCGCCATGAAAGGCACCATGGTGCCGATTGGCGAGGCCAAGGGCGCAGCCCTTGCCATGATGATTGAGGTCATGGGCGCGGCCCTTGTTGGTTCGGCGCTTGGCTTTGAGACGTCGGGCCTGATATCGAGCGAAGGCGGTCCGGCCAACATGGGCCAACTGATCCTGGTTATTGATCCTCAACGCACCTCAGCTGGTGCTTTCGATGAACGCATGACCACCTTGATCGACACGGTGGAGTCAACGGAAGGCGCCCGTGTGCCCGGAACGCGCCGTCTTGCAGAGCGTCAGAAGGCCAATATCGAGGGCCTCACGATGCCGCTTCCGATTGTCAATGAAGTGCGCGTGATTGCAGGTCTCGAGCCGCTTTGACCGTGTAGGTCGCGAAAATATACGCCCACTGACCGGGCGATCTTTGACACAAGCAATTTGGGGCATGCCGCGGTTCTGCGACATGCCCCAAATTGTATTTCTCTTCAAAGCCGTCAGCGCCAGGCCTTTGTCAGGTCCTAACGCTTTCAGCGGTTTCTTAGAAGTGCACGGAACGCGCAGTACCTGGCTTTTCGAGCGGCGGTGCGAACTTGGTCAGGTCGATGCCTTCCACAGCAGCCTTGTACTCGTCGAGGTTCGGTGTGCGACCGAGGATCGCAGACAAGACAACAACCGGCGTTGAGGCCAGAAGTGACTCGCCCTTCTTCTCGGCGGAATCGGCAACAACGCGGCCCTGGAAGAGACGGGTTGAGGTGGCAAGCACCGTGTCACCCTTGGCAGCCTTTTCCTGGTTGCCCATGCACAGGTTACAGCCAGGGCGCTCTAGGTACAGGATGTTCTCATATTCCGTACGTGCAACGCTCTTCGGCGCAGCATCATCGAATTCGAAGCCGGAGTACTTCTGCAGAACGGTCCAGTCGCCCTCGGCCTTGAGCTCGTCGATGATGTTGTAGGTTGGTGCAGCGACAACAAGCGGTGCCTTGAACTCCACCTTGCCGCTTTCCTTTTCCAGGTTGCGCAGCATCTGGGCAACGATCTTCATGTCGCCCTTGTGCACCATGCAGGATCCGACGAAGCCAAGATCGACCTTCTTTTCCGCATTGTAGTAGGAAACAGGACGAATGGTGTCGTGCGTATAACGACGTGATGGATCAGCGTTGTTGACGTCAGGGTCGGCAATCATAGGCTCGACGATTTCGCCAAGGTCCACAACCACTTCAGCGAAGTACTTCGCGTTGTCATCCGGAGTGAGAGCTGGTTTTTCGCCCGACTTGATCTCGTTGATGCGCTTGTCTGCCTTGGCAATCAGGCCGGCCAGAGTACCGATTTCATTGTCCATGCCTTTGTCGATCATGACTTGGATACGGGACTTGGCCAGTTCCAGAGAGCCGATCAACGTCTCGTCGTTGGAGATGCAGATGGAGGCCTTGGCCTTCATTTCCGCAGTCCAGTCGGTGAACGTAAAGGCCTGGTCGGCCAGGAGTGTTCCGATATGAACCTCGATCACACGGCCCTGGAAGACGTTGTCGCCATGCTGCTTCAGCATCTGGGCCTGGGTTGCGTGAACCACGTCACGGAAATCCATGTGCTCGGCCATCTTGCCCTTGAAGGTCACCTTGACCGATTCCGGGATCGGCATCGTGGCTTCACCGGTCGCAAGCGCCAGAGCAACGGTACCGCTGTCGGCTCCAAAAGCAACGCCCTTGGACATACGGGTGTGGCTGTCGCCGCCAATGGTGATGTCCCAGTCGTCCACGGTGAGATCGTTCAAGACCTTGTGGATCACGTCGGTCATCGCATGATAGTTGCCCTTGGGGTCGCGGGCAGTGATCAGACCGAACTTGTTCATGAAGCTCATGAGCTTTGGAATGTTGGCCTGTGCCTTCAGGTCCCAGACAGATGCGGTGTGACAACCGGACTGGTAGGCACCGTCAACGGTTGGTGAGATCACCTTGGCCGCCATGGCTTCCAGTTCTTGCGATGTCATCAGGCCAGTCGTGTCCTGTGAACCGACGATATTGACCTTAACACGGACATCCGATCCTGAATGCAGCACTTTGCCTTCGGTGACACCGACCGCATTTGCATTAAAGATTTTTTCGACGGCGGTCAGGCCCTGTCCCTCATGGGAGATTTCTTTCGATGGCGCAAAAACAGTTGGCATTTCAATGCCCAGCGTCTCTGCCGCAAGGGTCTGCAATTTCTTGCCGAAAACGATGGCGTAGGAACCGCCCGCTTTCATGAATTCAACCTTCTGCGGCGTGAAGGCAGACGAGACATCTGTCAGTTCTTCGCTGCCGTCAGAGCTCATCAGCTTTTTGGACTTGGTGTTGATCGTGAGAACTGTGCCGGTTTCGACAGAATATTTCTGTTCCAAAATCGGGTTGTCATCATTGTTGAGGATCGGATTGCCGTCTTCGTCGAGCTTTTTCACCCAGTTCTTCAGGTCAATGCCGATGCCGCCGGTCACGCCAACAGTTGTCAGGAAGATCGGCGAAATGCCGTTTGTTCCTGCAACAACAGGGGCAATGTTGACGAATGGCACATAAGGGCTGGCCTGCTTGCCGGTCCAAAGTGCGACGTTGTTGACGCCAGACATACGCGATGAGCCAACGCCCATGGTGCCTTTTTCGGCAATCAGCATGACGCGCTTGTCAGGATGTTGCTTCTGCAGCTCTTTAATTTCAGCCTGCGCTTCTTCCGAAATCATGCATTTGCCATGCAACTCGCGGTCTGAACGTGAGTGCGCCTGATTGCCCGGTGACAGAAGGTCGGTCGAAATATCGCCTTCTGCGGCAATGTAAGTGACGACCTTGATCTCTTCTTCGATCTCTGGAAGCGAGGTAAAGAACTCTGCCTTCGCATAGCTTTCCAGAAGCTCCTTGGCGATTGGGTTGCCATCGCTGTAGGCGGCCTTCAGGCGGTCCGTGTCGGCTTCGTAGAGATAAACCTGTGTCTTTAGAACTTCAGCTGCCTGTTTGGCTTTTTCCAGGTCATCGCCAAGGGCCAGGTCAAGCAGAACCTCGATAGAGGTGCCGCCGCGCATGTGGGACAAAAGTTCAAAGGCGTATGTCGGAGTGATTTCCTCAACGACCGCATCGCCAAGAATGATCTCTTTCAGGAACTTCGCCTTCACATCTGCAGCACTCGTTGTGCCAGGCAGCGTGTTGTAGATGAAGAACTTGAGAGAGGAGTCCCGGTGTTCGTTCTTGGGGTCCTTGATCTGCTCGATGATTTCGGCAACGAGTGCACCATCTTCAATCGGCTTGGGGTGAAGACCCTCGCCCTTGCGGTTCTCGATCTCGGTCAGGTAATTTGTGTACAAGCTCATGATGACCCCGGCGCTTATGTGTTGGATTTAGCTTGTTCGCCGGGTCGGCAGGATTTTCTGGCGGGCCGGGAAAAGCTTGCTGGGCGCAGCAATATTTCAGTATACAATAGTATGCAAGATGTTTCGGGCCGGTTAATCCGCTTCCCGGACCCTTTGGCACGCCCGAGCCTGTCTTCATCCCGACAATACAACTGTTTCCTTAAATGTCACTGTCTTGGGGACAAGACAGATCCATCACGCCAATTGGCGCGTTTGCCTGCGCAGAAGCAGGGAATGACGGGAAAAGAGCCGCTGCTCAGAACAGAGCAGGTTCTTCGTCCAGACCGAGCTGGCGGCGGGCAGCCGTGAGGGTATTGGCCATGAGCATTGCAATCGTCATCGGACCGACACCACCTGGAACCGGTGTGATTGCGCCAGCATGAGCTGCTGCCTCGGCAAAGGCGACGTCACCAACAAGACGGGTTTTGCCTTCGCCTTTTTCTGGTGCCGGAATACGGTTGATCCCAACGTCGATGACCGTTGCACCATCCTTGATCCAGTCGCCCTTGACCATTTCGGTTCGTCCGACTGCTGCGATCACGATATCGGCAGCGCGAACGACGGAGGGAAGGTCGATGGTGCGGCTGTGGGCAATCGTGACAGTGCAATTGGCCAAAAGCAGCAAGTTGGCCATCGGCTTGCCGACAATGTTTGAGCGTCCGACCACAACGGCAGTCTTGCCCGAGAGATCTTCGCCAAGCGCACGGCGCAAGAGAACCATGCAGCCGGCCGGGGTGCAGGGCACGAGTGCCTTGTCTTTTTCGCCAGCAGCGAGAAGGCCGACATTGATGGGATGAAAGCCGTCGACATCCTTTTCCGGCTTGATCAGGTTCAGAACCTTGCTTTCGTTGATATGAGCGGGCAGGGGGAGCTGAACCAAAATGCCGTGAACGTCGTCATCTTCGTTCAGCTCATCGATCAGCTTGAGAAGATCGGCTTCCGGCGTGTCTTTATGGAGTGTGTGTTTGGCCGAATAAAAACCGCAAGCCTGGGCAGAGGCTTCCTTGTTGCGTACGTAGACTTCGCTGGCAGGATCTTCGCCGACCAGCACGACGGCAAGACCTGGACGCTTGCCGCTGGTCTTGATCAGCGTATCAACGCGCCGTGTGATTTCGTCGCGAACCGAGGCTGCAACGGCCTTTCCGTCAATGATCTGAGCGTTCGTCATCGCCAGTTCCTATTTAAATCCAAGTGTGTACAGTTAAACGGCGGCAGTGCCGTCTCATGGAAACCCTTGTTTCGTCAAGTCAGCAGGTTATTCCTTAGTGTCGGCATCAAAGCTTTGCGCAAACACATGCAGCTCTGAAATCGCACAGATGATGTGGTAAAAAGTGCTCGCAGGAGCAGGCTCTTCCATCAATGTCCCATCGGCTGCCATCTTGTCTCGCCACAAGCCATCCGGTGCATCCTGGATATAGCTGCTCAAGGCATCATTGGCGCTCAGGATATCGAGTAGATATTGGTCCTGCTCGATGCCGATGGATTGTTCAGCCAGCAAGATTGCCGCCTTCATCCATTCTGTCTGCCCCCATAGGCGGGCGAGCGGATCGCACACGGCGAGTTCTTCGTTGAGACCCATGATCACCGCGTTGCGGTCAATGTCATGACCAAAATTGACGCCGACCTGATACAGGCGTCGTGCGGACTGCAGCCCGTCAGCGCTGCCGCGTGACACACTCCAGCGGCCAAGCAGCCATGCCCATTCAAAAAGATGTCCGGGTTCGACCGGGCATTGGCCTTTCTTGAAGCCACCAACAGGTTCGAAGATCGACCAGTCGATGTTGAAATACTCATGCAGGACACCGGTCATCGGATCGATGAAATACTCCATCGCCAGCTCGGCAATGTCGTCGGCAAGGTCGGCCCAAGGGCCATCTTCGTCAACGGTTTCAAGCGCCAGTGCCGCCTCGAACATGTGCATGTGAGGGTTGGCACGCAGCGGCGCTGTCGGGTCCTGTTCCTTGAAGCCGATCGGATCGTGCCCGATCATATCCTGCAGGATTTCGAGCAACGTACGGGCCTGCTCGACAAACTTGCCCCTTCGATCTTCAAAGGCATCTGCAGCACTGGCAAAACCCAGAAGTGCAAAGGCATGATTGTAAAGGTCAAAACTGTCATCGACAATGGTGCCGTCGGCATCGATGAGCGAGACAAAGGTACCGTCTGGTTTCTTGCAGTGGGTGACAAACCAGTCAAGGCCGCGTTCCGCGATCTCCTGCCAGTTTCCCTCCCAGCCCATACGGCCAGCTTCGACAAAACTGTAGACCTGACGCGGCAGCACACGTGAGCGGGTGGCTCTGTTTGTCGCCTTCAGGGTCTTTGGATCAATCTCTTCAAAGAAGAAACCTGTCTTTGCGTCCACACCGGCCTTTGCCCAGCGCGGCAGCGCCTTTTCAAATAGCCAGGAAACATTCTCTTTGCTTGCAGTTTCGATCTGTTCAAACGGATCGGCGTCGATTGCGATTGTTTCCAAGGCACTGCTCCATATGAGGGCGTTAGTTCTGGGCCCTCAATGGCAGTGAATGTTCAAAGAAGCAAGTCACTGCAGCCATCATGTTGAACGATCCCCAATGGCGGCCTGGTCGGTGTGCCATTTGGACCAGAAAAGTGGTATTCTGTTCACGCTGAGCCAAGGCTAAGCATTTGTGCGAATTTTCACGCTGGCATGAAAACTCGATACAGGCTTAGGCAATTGGCTTGCAACTTTGGTTCCGGTGAACCGATGGCGTGATAGCGACACCGAATGTCGCCTTCTGGTCTGTGCGGCACCAGTGTGAAAGTTAGGGTCGCGACAGAAGTTTGGTGGCGTTGGGAACGCCGTTTTCAGGAGCTTGACAGCACATGAAATCTACCGCGCGTGTCGTTGTAATTGGCGGAGGCGTTGTTGGCGTCGGAACGCTTTATCACCTGGTCAAAAAGGGTTGGTCAGATGTCGTTCTGATCGAACGCAAGGAATTGACCTCCGGTTCGACCTGGCACGCCGCAGGGCTGCTGCCACTGTTCAACATGAGCTACTCCGTGGGCAAGATCCACCAGTACTCTGTTGATCTGTATTCGCGTCTTGAAGCCGAGACCGGTCAGAACGTCGGTTTGCGTCAGGTGTCCAACATCCGTCTTGCCCGCACGCAGGATCGTTGGGACGAGTTCATGTACTACGCCGGTGTCGCAGACACGATCGGCGTCAAGGTGAACCGCCTGACCCCTGAAGAGATCAAGGAAGCCTGGCCACTGTGTGAAACCGATGGTCTTTTGGGCGCCATTCAGCACCCTGATGACGGTTATGTTCAGCCTGCTGATCTTACCCAGGCCTTTGCCAAGGGTGCTCGTGCCGGTGGTGCTGAAATCTATCGCAACACCTCTGTCACCGGCATTACCCAAAAGCCGAACGGCGAATGGGTCGTGGCAACAGACAAGGGCGAGATCACCTGTGAACACGTCGTCTCAGCATCCGGTAACTTTGCCCGCAAGACAGGCGCGATGGTCGGTCTCGATATTCCGGTGATCCCGGTCGAGCACCAGTACATCGTTACCGAGGCTCATCCATTGATCAAGGAACGTCAGGCCAAGGGTCTACCGGAAATGGGCGTTCTGCGTGAAGCCGACAGCTCCTGGTACATGCGCGAAGAAGCCGGTGGTCTGTTGCTGGGCCCCTATGAAATCGGCGCACCATGTTGCTACATGGATGGCCCGACGGACGACAGCGAGTACGAACTCTTCCAGGAAGACATTGAACGCCTGATGCCATACATCGAGACCGCCATCGAACGCGTCCCGGCCTTTGGCGAGGTGGGTGTCAAGAAGGTCTACAACGGCGCTATCGCCTATACCCCTGACGGGTCGCCAATCATCGGTCCTGCATGGGACAAGAAGAACTTCTGGCTCAATGAAGGTCATTCCTTTGGCGTGACAGCTGCCGGTGGTGCAGGTTGGCAGCTTGCAGAGTGGATTGTTGAAGGGGAACCCTCCATCGACATGATGGGCGTTGATCCACGCCGTTTCGGACCCTATGCGACCCGTGGTTATCTGAAGGAAAAGAACGAGGAAGCCTACGCAAACGTCTTCACTGTTCACTATCCGGATGAAGAGCGTAACGCTGCGCGGCCGTTGAAAACCTCGCCGATCTATTCGCGCCTCAAGGCGCTGGGCGGTGTTTTTGGCTCCATTTACGGATGGGAACGAGCCAACTGGTACGCCCCGGAAGGCTATGCGTTGAGCGAAGCCGAGATCGACAAGCAGGATGTTTTGCTCAACCACAATCATGCGCCTGCGCTGGAAGATGGCCGGATTGTCGAGAAGTTCTCCTTCCGCCGTTCCAACTATTTCGAGCATGTCGGTAATGAGTGCAAGAATGTGACCGAGAACGTCGGTGTTCTCGACATGACGCCATTTGCCAAAATGGAAGTTTCCGGTCCTGGCGCGCGTGAATGGCTGACGTCTATTCTGGCCAATCTTATTCCCAAGAAGCAGGGCAGAATTGCTCTGTGTCACCTGTTGACCAAATACGGCGGCGTGCGCTCCGAGTTTACGGTCTACGAATGGGCGCCCGGCCGCTTCTATCTGGTCTCTGCCGGTGGGTATGAGCGTCACGACCATGACGTTCTGGCCAAGCTTCTGCCTGAAGACGGCTCCGTCACGTTGAAGCCGATCACTGGCCAATATGGTGTGCTGGTGCTGGCCGGTCCAAATGCCCGAAAGGTGATGGAAAAGATCACCGACGCCGATCTGTCCAACGAAGCCTTCCCATGGCTCACAGGTCAGCCGATTTCAGTTGCCACCGCATCTGCCCATGCATTGCGCGTCAACTTTGTCGGTGAACTGGGATGGGAGCTGCATCATCCGATCGAAATGCAGACGACGATCTTCGATGCCATCATGGAAGCTGGCGCTGAATTCGGTATTAAGCCCTTCGGCATTCGCGCCATGGATTCCATGCGCCTTGAAAAGTCTTACCGCCTGATCCCGCGCGAACTGTCAAATGAGTATTCCGCTCTGGAATCTGGTCTCGAGCGCTTCGTCAAGCTCAAGAAGGATGACTTCATCGGCAAGGAAGGTCTTTTGGCCTGGCAGGAAAAGGGCTTCAAGTGGGCGTTTGTGACGCTTGAAGTTCATGGCATCAAGGATGCCGATGCCCGCGGATCCGAAGCGATCTTCCTGAATGGTGAGCCGGTTGGACGTGCAACATCTGGTGGCTATGGATGGCGTTTGGGCAAAAGCCTGGCCCTGGCCATGGTCAAGCCTGAACTGGTTGAGCTGGGAACCGAGCTCGAAATCCAGATCCTTGGCGAGAAATACAAGGCGACCGTGATTGAGGAAAGCCCCTTCGATCCGGACAACGAACGCCTGCGTGCCTAACGCTCGAAGGTTTCGCTTTGGCCGATCAAAGCGCCTGTTTGACGGTGGTTGATTGGTCGAAAGCGCTTGAAAAAGATCGCTCCTCTCGCAGAATGTGGGAGGGGCGCGTCGCCGCAAGCCTCAATGCTGATTTGTGAAATTAGATTGGGACAGGTCGTGATGTGTCTGAAATCGGACTTTACATGTCGCTTTCGCAAAGCGGTTTGCGGCAGTGCAATGTTAATTTTTTATGATGGGCGCTTGCGCTAGCATCGGTTTCGTATTTGCGTGTCAGCATGCTTCACGTTTTGAGCGGGAAGGGCGGGCAGTCTTCAAGGAGTGTTGGGATGGTGTCCAAAGAGCATTTTGTGGACATGCTGCAAAAGCGGCGTCCGGGGTATTCGCTCGAGCAGCCATTCTATACGGATCCTGATATTTTCGATCTGGATATGGAGGCCATTTTTTACAAGGAATGGCTTTTTGCGATCCCTTCGTGCGAAGTGCCAAAAGCTGGTGACTACGTAACGCATAAAATCGGTAAATACCGCGTAATTATCATTCGTGGACAGGACGGCGAAATCAGGGCGTTCCACAACACCTGCCGCCACCGTGGCTCAATCATTTGCCAGGAGCTTCGCGGGTCAGCACCCAAGCTCGTGTGTCCGTATCACCAGTGGACCTATGAGCTCGATGGACGCCTGCTGTGGGCGCGCGACATGGGTGATGATTTCGAACCGTCAAAATTCGGACTTCACAAGGTTCATTGCCGTGATCTGGGCGGTCTTGTTTATATCTGCCTTGCAGACGAAGCACCTGATATCGAGCCTTATGCAGCGATCGTAAGGGATTACACCGGTCCTCATAATCTCAAAGACATGAAAATTGCTTACGAGAGCACGATTGTCGAAGAAGGCAACTGGAAG
>JABXHV010000033.1 GCA_013373445.1 Paracoccaceae bacterium
TGGACGCCAGCGTCATGCCGTTCATTACCAGTGGCAATACAAATTCTCCAACGTTGATGATCGCAGAAAAAGCGGCCGGTTTCATTGCTCAAGACGTTGCTTAAGGCAAATGAACCGCAGTCGATTGTTCCATCTATTTAAGGAAGCCCATCATGACATCTGGTGCGCGTGAATCTCTTCCTCTCCATGGCGTGAAAGTCGTCGATTTTGGACAGTTTATGGCCGGGCCTGCCGTTGCGATGGTGCTTGGAGACCTGGGCGCTACCGTCGTTCATGTCGATCCTCCGGGTGGTCCGATTTGGGATACACCGGCGAATGCCACCTTGAACCGGAACAAGATGATCGTGACGATCGATCTGAAGACTCCGGAAGGCCTCGAGCAGGCCGAGGCACTTATCTCTGAAGCTGACATTGTGGTAGAGAACTTTCGGCCAGGAAAGTTGCAAAAGCTTGGTCTTGATCTCGCCGCGATGCGTGAAAAGCACTCGGAGCTGATTACTGTTTCAATTCCCGGCTTTGCGTCGACCGATGAAGAACGCCGTGAGCTACGGGCCTATGAGACGGTGATTGCGGCCAGTTCGGGCGTTTTCACTGATATGGGGCTCAACCGGGTTCTTATGGGTATCAATCCCTCGTTCTCACCACTGCCATTGGCGTCGGCCTATGGAACGATGCTGGCTTCTTCTGCTGCCGTTTTGGCGTTGCAGGCGCGTGAACGTACGGGGCTTGGTGACCATATTGAAGTGCCGCTTGCGAGCGCTGTCATGGAAGGTCTTTGCTATAATTCCATCAACATCGATGGATTGCCCGAACGGTATCTGACACAGCGCGAGCACGAAATCGCCCGGCGCCGGGCCGAAGGCCTGCCGATGAACCTTGCCTACGATGAATTGCAGGAGCTGCTGGATCCCTTCTTCCGCAGTTATCTTTGCAAGGATGGGCGGATGTTCTACGTCGTGTGCCCGAGCCACAAGTTTCATGCAAAACGGTGCCTTGAGGTTCTTGGCATTTACGACGAGATCGTCGCAGAAGGTCTGCCGGAAGAAGAAGATACATATCTTCCGGTCGCCGAATGGGAGAAGGATGCCTCTCTCGGCGTTTATCCGTTGCCAAAGTACTGGGCCGACTTGATTGCCGCCAAAATGAAAGACGTTTTCCTGACGCGAACCGCAAAGGAATGGGAGCGGATCTTCGGACGTGGCGGGTTCCCCGGTGCACCCCAACGTTGGTTGCAGGAATGGATCAATGATGATCACGCCGAAATGTCCGGTTTGATGATCGATGTCGAGGATCCGGTCTACGGTACGATGATCCAACCAGGACCTGTCGTTTGGATGGAAGAAAGCGGTGAGGCGGCATTGTCACCGATACCTCGGCGCTGGGTCGAATTCTCAACGGCGTTGGCCACGTTGAAGCGGCAAAGGACGAAACTGCCTCGTGTTACGGATCCCGATGATCGCAGTGGCTGGATGGAAGGCGTGCGTATTCTGGATTTGTGCAACGTGATCGCCGGACCTCATTCTGCGTGCTATCTCGCCCGCTTTGGTGCCGAGGTCATCAAGCTGGACCCTGTCAGCCCTTTGTATGATGCCTGGAACACGGTGATCTACGGCATGTCGCAAATGCGCGGCAAACGCTCTGTTCTGGCGGACATCCGTGAGGGAGCTGGCCGTGAGGTGTTTGAAGAGCTTGTCAAATCCGTCGATGTGATCGTTTGGAATGCCCCGGATAATCAGATTCGCAAGATGGGGCTTGATGAAGAATCGTTGAAGAAGATCAATCCGGACGCGATCTTCTGCAAGCTGGATTGCTTCAGTGGTGTGCGCCGCGGTCCGCGGACAGATTATGTCGGGTACGATGATCTCGTGCAGGCGACAACGGGTATCATGCTGCGCTTTGGCGGTTCGATGAATGAGCCAGAGGAACATGCGCATGTCGGGACGATCGATGTCATGTGCGGTTTTGGCGGCGCTCTTGGTGTGGCTGTCGCGCTTTATCAGAAGCTGAAGACTGGCCGGGTTGGCCGTGGGCGTACATCATTGGCGTCCAACAGTGGACTGCTGCAGGTGCCTTATTGTTACGATTATCGCGGGCGCGATTTGTTCAACGAGCCTTCAGGTCGCGATGTCAGTGGCTATGATGCATTGACGCGATTCTACTACACGGCCTCGGGTGACTATCTTCTCTTCAGCACCAATGAAGCGGAAGTTGGCCATCTGGATCAACTGGACGATTTTCAAGGTCTGGCAGAGCTGCGCAAAGATGAGCGTGAGACGTTTCTGGCCGCTATCTTCGCTCAAGACACTGCCCAGTCCTGGCTGGAAAAACTTCAGGCTGCGGATATTGGTGCTGTTGTCTGTGATAACCTGGACGCGCTTCGTGCCATGTATTCCCGCGAGGCGGACGGTGATCCGGGAATTTCAGGTGGTAGTTATTCCTTCTCTGTATATTCCGATCACCCTAGCGGTCATGTGGTGACGCAATTGGACCCATGTGCTGTGCGCCCAACGCGGAGCTCTGTGATTGGCCTGGCGCCTGCAGAAAAATTTGGCTGCTCAACGGTGAGTGTGCTGAAAGAGATGGGATACACCGCTGAGCAGATCGCCGAGATGATGGACGCAGGGGCAATCAGCGACAGTTGGAGCAAGGAATATTTGCCAAGCTAACAGCAAATCGGCGCTCGCGTTCTTAGATGCTTACGAAAACCGCACAGGGCCCGCATGCTTTCTGTGCGGTTTTTTAGCTTTTGTTGCCCAAGAAATTCTTTTGCACAAGCGAGACTGGCTGCGACGCGCATGATGCAGCTTAAGGCGCAAATACGATATTGATCTTCTGCATCAAGTGCGTGACCTTAGGTTCCAATAAATATTAAGGGAGAAAATGCATGGCGGGCGCAATGCCAATGCATGAGATCACGGAGCGAACTGCTGCGATTGTTGATGGCTACCTGCATGTGGAGGGGCCGTTGTTGCCGATCCTGCACGATGTTCAGGCAACGTTTGGTCATGTTCCCGATGCGGCCGTTGAAAAGATCGCTGATCTTCTGAATTTGAGCCGTGCCGAAGTGCATGGTGTGAAAAGCTTCTATCATGATTTTCAGACAAGCCCTGCAGGTCACCATGTTCTGAAGGTCTGCCGCGCGGAAGCGTGCCAGGCCGTTGGCGGGGATGCGCTTGGTGATGCCATTCAAAAAGCCCTTGGCCTTGATTGGCATGAAACAAGCGCTGATGGCACGGTCACGCTTGAACCGGTGTATTGCCTTGGGCTCTGCTCCTGCGCGCCGGCTGTCATGTTGGATGGTGAACTGCGCGGACGGCTCAAGCCTCGTGATGCAGAAGCTCTGGCCGCCGAGGTGCGCCGATGACCCGGGTTTTCATTCCCCAGGATGCTGCAGCGCTGAGCGTAGGCGCGGACCAGGTCGCCTTGCGAATGCAGGCGCTTTTTGATGATCGTGATCTGGATGTTGAAATTGTCCGCAATGGGTCGCGTGGCATGCATTGGCTTGAGCCGCTTGTCGAAGTGGAAATCGACGCCCAGCGCTTTGCATTCGGTCCGGTAAGTGATGCTGATGTATCGGAGTTGTTTGAGGCCGGTTTCCTGGATGGTGAGATCGAGCATCCGTTGGCGCTCGGTTTGACGAGTGAAATTCCATACCTGAAGAATCAAACACGTTTGACTTACGAGCGATGCGGTTTGATTGATCCGCATTCTTTAAAGGACTATCGGGCCAATGGGGGCATGGAGGGGCTCGAGCGTGCGCTGACCATGAGCCCTGAAGAGATTGTCAGCGAAGTTACTGAGAGCGGGCTACGAGGACGCGGTGGTGCCGGGTTTCCGACCGGGATCAAATGGAACACTGTTCTCAAGGCCGATGGCGACCAGAAATACATCGTCTGCAATGCCGACGAGGGTGACAGTGGCACCTTTGCCGATCGCATGATCATGGAGGGAGATCCCTTCGTCCTGATCGAAGGCATGGCAATTGCCGGTTTGGCGACCGGAGCGACACGCGGCTATCTCTACACACGCTCCGAATACCCGCATGCGATCGATGTGATGCGCGAGGCGATTGATATTGCCCGGGTCGCCGGACTTCTGGGCAAGTCAGTCCTTGGATCAGGCAAGGCCTTTGACATGGAAGTGCGGATGGGGGCCGGGGCATACGTCTGCGGCGAAGAAACCTCCATGCTCAACAGTATGGAAGGCAAACGCGGTATTGTGAGAGCTAAACCGCCATTGCCGGCGCTTGAGGGCTTCCTGGGCAGGCCGACAGTCGTCAACAATGTTCTGTCACTTGCGTCTGTGCCTGCGATCTTGGCCAAGGGGGCCGCTTTCTATAAGGATTTTGGGACAGGCCGTTCGCGTGGGACCATTGCGATCCAGCTTGCGGGCAACGTCAAATATTCCGGGCTTTATGAAACAGCCTTCGGATTGACGCTTGGCGAGATTGTCAACGATATCGGAGGCGGGACGTTGAGTGGCAGACCTGTCAAGGCCGTGCAGGTCGGCGGACCACTTGGAGCTTATTTCCCGGTCGAACTCTTTGACACCGTTTTTGATTACGAAGCTTTCGCTGCGCGCGATGGCCTGATTGGTCATGCGGGCATTGTCGTTTTCGATGACACGGTCGACATGTTGAAACAGGCGCGTTTTGCGATGGAATTTTGCGCTGTCGAAAGCTGCGGAAAGTGTACGCCGTGCCGGATTGGCCCGGTTCGAGGTATGGAAGTTCTTGATAAAATCGCGCGCGATGAAAATCGAGATAGCCAAATCGAGCTGTTGCACTCGCTTTGTGATACAATGAAGTTCGGTTCGTTATGTGCGCTGGGCGGTTTCACGCCTTACCCGGTGGTCAGTGCGTTGACGCATTTTCCGCAAGATTTTCGCCCCACTGGCAACCAGCAAGCTGCGGAGTAAGTCATGTCTTTGATACAGGAAACGGACTATGGCACCCCGGTAGCGGTATCTGACAAGACCGTTACGGTTACCATCGACGGATCTCAGGTCAGTGTGCCTGAAGGTACATCTGTGATGCGCGCCTCAATGGAGGCTGGTATCAAGGTTCCCAAACTCTGTGCGACGGATATGGTTGACGCCTTTGGCTCCTGCCGTCTGTGTCTTGTCGAGATTGAGGGCAAGCGGGGAACGCCTGCCTCCTGCACGACGCCTGTTGAAGAAGGGATGGTTGTTCACACACAGACTGGCCGATTGAAGGATCTGCGCCGCGGTGTGATGGAGCTCTATATCTCCGACCACCCACTGGACTGTTTGACCTGTGCTGCCAATGGGGATTGTGAACTGCAGGATATGGCCGGTGCAGTTGGCCTTCGGGACGTCCGCTATGGCTATGAAGGCGATGGTCATGTTCAGGCCCGCCAGAACGGGGAAGCCAATCCGCTCTATAAGCCAAAGGATGAGAGCAATCCCTATTTCACTTATGATCCATCCAAATGCATCGTTTGTTCACGCTGTGTTCGGGCCTGTGAAGAGGTTCAGGGAACTTTTGCGCTGACAATCGAGGGACGTGGTTTCGATAGTCGCGTCTCTGCTGGCATGTCGGAAACCTTCCTGGCATCTGAATGCGTTTCTTGTGGCGCCTGCGTTCAGGCTTGTCCGACAGCAACCTTGCAGGAAAAGTCCGTTATAGACATCGGTCAACCGGAACACTCTGTCGTGACGACATGCGCCTATTGCGGTGTAGGGTGTTCGTTCAAGGCGGAAATGCGCGGTGAGGAGCTGGTTCGCATGGTGCCCTACAAGGATGGCAAAGCCAACCGCGGGCATTCCTGCGTCAAGGGTCGCTTTGCCTATGGCTATGCTTCCCACAGTGACCGTATTCTCAATCCGATGATCAGGGAAAACATCTCCGATCCGTGGAAAGAAGTTTCCTGGGACGAAGCTCTGGCATTTGCGGCCGGACGGTTGAGAACAATCGAAGATACATATGGTAAGCAAGCCAATGGCGTCATCACGTCATCGCGCTGTACCAATGAAGAGACCTATCTGGTTCAAAAGCTCGCACGGGCGGTGTTCGGTAACAACAACACGGACACTTGTGCCAGGGTCTGTCACTCGCCAACGGGCTATGGTCTTGGCCAGGCCTTTGGAACCTCCGCCGGTACGCAGGACTTTGACAGTGTCGAACAGTCTGATGTGGTGTTGGTGATCGGTGCCAACCCGACAGACGGGCATCCGGTTTTTGCGTCCCGCCTCAAGAAACGTTTGCGGCAAGGTGCCGAGCTGATCGTGATTGACCCGCGCCGGATCGATCTGGTCAAGTCGCCTCATGTGAAGGCTGCGCATCACCTGCCACTTCGTCCTGGCACCAATGTGGCGATTGTCACGGCGATGGCCCATGTCATCGTTACCGAAGGTTTGTTTGACGAGGCATTCATTCGCGAGCGTTGTGACTGGGATGAATTCCAGGACTATGTCGAGTTCGTTTCCCATGAGCGTAACAGCCCAGAGGCTGTCGAACTGCTGACCGGCGTTCAGCCGCAGACTGTTCGCGAAGCTGCACGCCTGTTTGCGCGCGGTGGCAATGGAGCGATCTACTACGGGTTGGGGGTCACCGAGCACAGTCAGGGATCAACCACGGTTATTGGAATTGCCAATCTGGCGATGCTCACCGGCAACATTGGACGGCCGGGGGTAGGGGTCAATCCTCTGCGTGGTCAGAACAATGTTCAGGGTTCGTGTGATATGGGCTCATTCCCGCATGAGCTTCCCGGATACCGCCACGTGGAAGGCGCCGAGGTTCGCAACATCTTCGAGACTGCGTGGGGTGTGAGCATTTCGGATGAACCGGGACTGCGCATTCCAAACATGCTGGACGCGGCCGTTGAGGGGACCTTCAAGGGACTTTACGTACAAGGCGAAGACATATTGCAGTCTGACCCCGATACGAAACATGTGTCTGCCGGACTGGCTGCAATGGACTGCGTGATTGTCCATGACTTGTTTCTGAATGAGACCTCGCATTACGCGCATGTCTTTCTGCCAGGTTCTACCTTCCTGGAGAAGGATGGGACCTTTACCAATGCAGAGCGACGCATCAATCGGGTGCGCAAGGTGCTGAGCCCACGCAACGGATATGCGGATTGGGAAGTGACGCAGCTTTTAGCCAATGCGCTGGGCGCAGAGTGGGACTACACACACCCCTCGCAGATCATGGCCGAGATTGCGGCTACCACCCCAAGCTTTGCCAACGTTACCTATGAGCTTCTGGATGAGCAGGGGTCTGTTCAGTGGCCGTGCAATGACGAGATGCCGAATGGGTCACCGATCATGCACACCGATGGCTTTGTGCGCGGCAAAGGCCGCTTTATTCGTACCGACTACGTCGCAACCGATGAGAAGACGGGGCCACGGTTCCCGCTGCTTTTGACCACAGGCCGGATTTTGAGCCAGTACAATGTGGGCGCCCAGACCCGCCGTACGGCCAACTCTGTGTGGCACGAAGAGGATCTGCTTGAAATCCATCCGCATGATGCCGAGTTGCGCGGCTTGAAAGACGGTGATTGGGTGAAACTCGCCAGCCGATCGGGGGAAACCAGCCTGAGGGCAACTGTCAGTGATCGCGTGTCGCCGGGTGTTGTCTATACGACCTTCCACCACCCGGACACGCAGGCCAATGTGATCACCACGGATTATTCCGATTGGGCCACCAACTGTCCGGAATACAAGGTGACTGCCGTTCAGGTGTCGCAGTCCAACGGTCCAAGTGATTGGCAGACTGAATATAACTCGTTCGCGAGCAAGTCGCGCCGTATTGAAGCGGCTGAGTAATCATGTCTGCAAGTGTTCGGTTTGGGGCTCATAAGTTTGCAAATCAAGCCTTCCACGCCGAACCAAGGGATGTGGCAGAGGAAGTGGCTGTTGCAATCAGCTTTAATGGCACGTCGCATGCGGTCCTGATGGCAACGCCATTGCAACTCGACGATCTTGCCATTGGTTTTGCCTTGAGTGAACAAATCGTCGCAAGCTGCGATGAAATCGAGAGCGTTTCAATCGTTCGCGATACTCTTGGGTTCGATGCGCAGGTTCGCTTGAAGACGGATGCCGCCGAGCGATTGGCACGCCGACGACGGAGTATGGCAGGTCCGGTGGGATGCGGGTTGTGCGGGATTGAAAACCTTGAAGTTGCCATGCGCAAGATTGAGACCGTTCAGTCAGACATTCATGTGACGCCGGATCAGATTTCAGATGCACTTTTGGAACTAACCAAAGGACAAGTTCTGAACGCCTCTACCCATGCGGTCCATGGAGCAGGCTGGTTCGTGCCTGGCGCCAATGTGAGCTGTGTGCGTGAAGATGTCGGCCGTCACAATGCAGTCGACAAGCTTTTGGGCGCGCTAGCACGTGATCAGGTTGCTGCAGGCGAGGGCGTTTTGGTCGTGACGAGCCGTTTGTCGGTGGAGCTTGTGCAGAAAGCCGCCATCGCGGGTGTTTCTGTGCTTGTGGCTGTATCAGCGCCAACCGCGTTGGCACTTCGGGAAGCTGATGCCGCCGGAATCACGGTTATTGCGGTTGCGCGCGGGGATGAGTTTGAGGTTTTTACCCATAACCACCGCGTTCTGGAGCTCGATATTGTGGAGCGTGTGACGCCTTAGTGCGTTGAATCGATCATCATTGATGATCTTGGAGAATGAAAATGGCGCCGGAAAAACTGGCTTACATGGCAAATCAGATTGCCAAGTTTTTTGAAACCCGGGACGAGGACGAGGCTGTTTCAGGCATTGCCGAACACCTGAGCAAGTTCTGGGAGCCCAGGATGCGGCGGCAGTTTTTCGAGTTGGTTGAAAAAGAACCGGACTTGTTCACGCCGCGTGTGGTTTTGGCGGCGCCTCAGGTTCGTCCGGTTCAGTGACATTGATAGGTCTGGGCGGCTCTTAGGCCTTGGCCAAAGAGTCTTCCAACAAGTTGAGCGCCTTTTCGACGACGGCTTCGGCAGGAGGTGCAATGCTCACAGAGAACCCCGGCTCGTCAGCGCTCAGTGGTTCGAGAGCCTCCAGCTGGCTTTTGAGAAGACTCTCTCCGACGAAATGCCCCTTACGCTCTCCCAGTCTCTTTGCGATCAGGTCGCGATCGCCATCGAGATGAACGAAGATGCAAGACGTGAGGGCACTGCGCAGTTGATCGCGGTATTTTCGTTTTAAGGCTGAGCAGGCGATCACAACGGAATTGTTGGTTTCCAGATTGGACGAGGCGACTTCAGCAACGGCGGCGAGCCATGGCTTCCTGTCGTCGTCGTTCAAGGGAATTCCCTTTGACATCTTGTCTTTATTGTTCTGCGTGTGATGATCATCGGCTTCGACCAACGCTGCCCCAAGTCGATGCGCCAGAGCGCTTGAAACGCTGCTTTTGCCAACACCGCACACGCCCATCACTACGATGGATATTCCCTTTGTACCCTGCAACTTCATTTCTCGAACGCAACATTCTTTTATCTTGGAAGCGGTGCATCCGGTTGGATCAGCTTCTCGGTTTTCAGATCTGACCAGAGGCTCGCGGGGATCGGTGTTTTCAGGAGTGCGGCATTTGCATCAACCTGTTCGGCATTCACAGCGCCCGGGATAACGGTCTTGATTGCCGGGTGACCTAGCACGAATTGCAAGGCTGCGGCAATGAGGGGCACATCATATGATGCGCATACCGCCTCAATCTTTCTGACGCGCTGAAGTATCTCTTCTGATGCATCTGCGTAGTTGTATTTCGCACCCTTGATGGCCCCTGTTGCGAGGATGCCAGAGTTATATGGGCCGCCAATAATAATCCCGACATCGCGCTGCTCGCAGAGGGGAAGGAAGCTTTTGAGGGCATCTTGTTCAAGCAGCGTGTAGCGGCCAGCAAGCAGGAAACAATCGAAGTCGCCCAGTCCCAGAAGCTTTTCGCAGACCTGCCACTCATTGACGCCCGCGCCGATGGCTGCGATGTGCCCGTGGTTCTTGAGTTCATTCAGGGCAGCGTAGCCGCCTTGATCGAAGAGTTCGCGAACCCGGGCGTCGCTGGCTTCCTGCGAACCTTGTGAAAAGGCACAAACGTCGTGAACCAGGAGGATGTCGGCATTCTCGATACCCAGTCTTTTGCGGCTGTCTTCATACGACCGCATGACACCTTCATAGCTGTAATCAAAGACAATGCGCTTTTGGGGAACGTCGACAAACGCTTCCGGCGTGACTTCTTCCGGTGCGCAATCCAGAAGCAAGCGACCAATCTTTGTCGAGAGCTGAATTGAGGATCTGTCAATGCGGTCGAAGGCGTGGCCAAATCTCTCCTCAGATAGTCCGAGGCCATATTGCGGGGCCGTGTCAAAGTAACGGATGCCAGCTGCATAGGCTGTATCCAGAGCTGCCTGGGCATCGACTTCCTCGACTTTTCTATAAAGATTGCCAAGTGGAGCTCCACCAAAGCCCATCTCCGTCAACTCGATCTTGCGTGTTGTGCGCCCGTTCAACAGGCGGCTTTTCATTGTTTTCACGATTGCTCCTCCCCAGGGGCAGACAGTTTGTTGCAGCTCGTCTGTTCAGTCGAACAGTTCTGGTCGTTTGACCGCAAGTGGCTCCAAGCGGTTTACCAGCTCGCTCAAGTGCTTTTGCATGGCGTTTCTTGCGGCTTGTGCGTCACGGCTCTCTATGGCGTCCAGGATCGCCAAATGTTCCCGGTAGGCCTCATATGCACGTCCTTCAATTGGCAGCAAAAATTGCCGTGCCCGATCGACCTGGACCCATGCTGTTTTGGACATGGCCTCGATTTTCGGAAAGCCGGTGAATGAGAGGATCAGCTGGTGCATACGCTCATCTTCGGCAAAGAAACCCGGCTCATCCTTGTCTTCAAGGCACAAGGCCTGCAATCGGATGTTCCTTTTCAACAAGGCAAGTTCGGCTTCCGAATGTTCAACAGCAACTTTCGTAATAGCGGCCAGTTCGACAGCTTCGCGTAGAAAGGCACCCTCGCGGATATCTGCAAGTGACAGTTTGGTCACGCGAGATGCCGATTGCGGAATGACTTCCACCAATCCTTCCAGGGCCAGCTTCGTTATGGCTTCGGATACGGGAGAGCGTGAAACGCCAAGTTGGTCGCAGATGCTTTTTTTTCGGATGATGTCGCCAGGCAAGAGATCAACCGAGAGAATTGATGAGCGAAGGGCCAAGTAGACACGTTGAGCCAATGAGCCCGTCATCTTGCTGATGTCGGGCAGCGTAAATTCTTGTTCTGGAAACGCTTTTTCGATAGCCATTCGCCCCTCGTAATTGCACTAACATGTTAGTTGACACATCCAATGTGTCAAGTTAGCGTCGCGTCGTATTCAGCCACTCCGGTGGCTTGAGGGAGGGAAATACGTGTCTAATTCTTTTGCAAAGAGTATTCTCTTGCAGCCGGATGATGACGTCGTCATTGCACTTGATGATGTTGAAGCTGGCACAGTTGTCGAGCATGTCGATCAACCTTTGACAGGGCAAGTGATGCGCGGACACAAGATCGCGCGCCATGCCATTGCCAAGGGCGACTTTGTACGCCGCTATGGTCAGATTATTGGCCAGACCAAACGCGATATAGCGGCGGGCGAGCATGTGCATGTGCAAAATCTTGGTATGGGTGAGCACACTCAGGACTACGCCCATGCGCAGGGTTCCGTTGCTCTTCCTCCTATCAATGAAGAACGGACGTTCATGGGCTATTTGCGCCCGGACGGACGTGTTGGAACGCGCAACTACATCGGCATTCTGACATCAGTCAATTGCTCGGGCTCTGTTGCCAAGTTCATCGCCGAGGCGGTCGAGAAGAGTGGCCTGCTTGATGCCTATCCAAACATCGATGGGATTGTGCCAATCGTTCACGGGACCGGCTGCGGCATGTCTGGGCGCGATGAAGGGTACGCCACGCTGTTCAGAACCTTGGCGGGCTATGCCCAACATCCCAATTTCGGCGCCATTTTGCTGATCGGCCTGGGGTGTGAAGTTATGCAGGTCGGCGACCTGATTGGTGATCGCAAGATCCGTCCGGGCAGTGACCTGCGATACATGACGATCCAGACGAGTGGTGGAACTCGCAAAACCATTGAAGTTGGTCTTGAGGAAGTCAAGGAATTGGCGGAGATCGCCAACAAGGTTGAGCGGACGCCGCAGCCGATTTCCGAGATCACTGTGGGTATGCAGTGCGGTGGCTCGGATGGATATTCCGGGATTACCGCCAATCCGGCACTTGGTGTCGCTTCTGACACGTTGGTGCGTCACGGTGGCACGACGATCCTTTCCGAAACGTCGGAGATCTATGGTGCTGAACATCTTTTGACGCGGCGTGCTGTCAATGAAGAGATCGGCAAAAAACTCATCGACCGTATCCATTGGTGGGAGGACTATTGTGCTCGCAACGGCGGTGAGATGGACAACAATCCGTCTCCAGGCAACAAGCGTGGTGGTCTGACAACCATTTTGGAAAAATCGCTCGGCGCTGTTGCCAAGGGCGGATCCGCTCCGCTGGTTGACGTCTACAAGTTTGCCGAGAAGGTCGACAAAAAAGGCTTTGTATTCATGGACAGTCCGGGTTTCGACCCGTGTTCGGTTACCGGGCAGGTCGCATCTGGAGCAAACCTGATCGTGTTCACCACTGGCCGGGGATCGGTGTCAGGCTACAAGCCGACTCCATGTATCAAGATCGCAACCAACAGTGAGATGTATGGCCGGATGTCCGAAGATATGGATATCAACTGCGGTGACATCGTTACGGATGGCGTAAGCCTTGAAGCCAAAGGTGCCGAAATCTTTGAAATGCTCATTCGTGTGGCCTCAGGCGAGGAAACCAAGAGCGAGCAGCTTGGGTTTGGCGGGGTGGAATTTGTGCCCTGGCAAATCAGTGCGGTGATGTAGACGGCTTTTTGCAGAAAGTCCGACTTTGCGGTCGACGTCGTCGCGCCGCACCAACTCACATCGATATTGGTTGCTGTTATGCCGGCGCCGAAACTATCGATAATGAAGAGATCGCGGCTGTCCATCAGGACTGATACGCGATATTGGTCTGACGGCTCGGTGTGAACCGGGCCGTCTAGTCTTAGGGAAAGAAATCTATGAAATTGTTGCGCTTCGGTCCGGCAGGACAGGAAAAACCGGGTCTACTTGATTCTGAAGGCCGTATCCGGGACCTTTCCGGCATTGTGTCTGATATTGCTGGCGAAACACTCACCGACAGCGGTTTGTCAAAACTTGCTGGTCTTGATGTTGCGACGCTTCCTGTCGTTGACGGAGTGGCTCAGGAAAGCATCCGTCTTGGTGCTTGCGTTGGATCTATCGGAAAATTCATTTGTATTGGTCTGAACTATGCCGACCACGCCGCAGAAAGTGGCATGGAAATTCCGCCAGAACCGGTTGTCTTCAATAAGTGGACGTCTGCTGTTGTTGGTCCGGACGATAATGTCGAAATTCCACGCGGCGCTGAAAAGACCGACTGGGAAGTCGAACTCGGTGTGGTTATCGGTAATGGCGGCCGTTACATCGATGAAGCCGATGCGATGAACCATGTGGCAGGCTTCTGCGTCGTCAACGACGTTTCAGAGCGTGATTTCCAGCTCAATCGTTCCGGTACATGGGACAAAGGCAAGGGCTGCGACACGTTTGGTCCAACCGGTCCATGGCTTGTTACCAAGGATGAAGTTGGCAACTACGACGATCTTGGCATGTGGCTCGAAGTGGATGGCAAGCGCTATCAGAACGGCAGTTCGTCGACCATGTATTACAAGGTCCCGTTCCTGATTCATTACCTGAGCCAGATGATGAGCTTGCAGCCAGGTGACGTGATTTCAACCGGTACGCCTCCAGGGGTTGGCATGGGTCAAAAGCCAGCTGTCTACCTCAAGGGTGGCGAAGTCATGAAGCTTGGCATCGACAAGCTGGGCGTTCAGACTCAAAAGGTCGTGCGCGCTTAATTGGCCTGAGAACCTTTAGTATTGAGACCGCGGATCCTCCGCGGTCTTTTTGTTTCTAATTGACCATCTTTTCGAGTTCACGCCCCGAGATCGTCATATAGGTCTCATTGGGATCGAACTTGAAACCAAGGCGATCATAAAAACGCCTGGCGTTCGGATTGTCGTTGTAGACTGCCAGTTTCAGAAAGCCGACTTTCCAGCTGGAGGGCGCGCTTTTGATCACTGCCTTCAAGAGTTTCGGACCAAGCCCGAGCCCGCGTGCTTCCTTGGAAACCCAAAGATCGGAGACGTAGAAGCCTGCTGCCCCACGCACAGTGGAATACATCGGTGAATAGACGCTCACTCCAATGCATGTGCCGTTTGCCTGATCTTTGGCAATGAGGGCTTTGAAGGCTGGATTTTCACCGAAACCATGAACCATCAAATCCTCGATCTTGGCGTTGTGGGGATCTCCAAGGTCATGCGAGAGGCTTTGCAGGGCTTCATTGAGGTCTGATACGTCTGCCTTGGTGGCCGGGCGGATAATGATGTCGGTGGCTTGTGTCATGTCTTGTTTCTAAAACGCGGTCTTGTGCGCGCCCTTCAAGTCAAGGATGTCTCTTGCTTCTTCCGGTGTTGCCAGCGACCTGCCCATGCGTTCGACGATTTCGCGGATAAGCATGACTTGGTCAGCATTGGATTTCGCCAACTGTCCGCGGGCGATGTAAAGGTTGTCTTCGAGACCGACGCGCACGTGGCCGCCCATGGCGGCTGCCATGGTTGCGAAGGGGATCTGTGATCGGCCAGCAGCCAGGACCGAGAACTGGTAATCATCACCGAAGAGCTTGTCGGCGATCCGTTTCATGTGCTGAAGGTTCTCCGGATCAGCTCCGATACCGCCAAGAACGCCGAAGACGAACTGAATGAAATAGGGTGCTTTTACAAGTCCGCGATCCACAAAGTGGCGCAGCATATAAAGGTGGCTGACGTCGTAGCACTCGAATTCGAAGCGCGCGCCGCGCTCCTGGCCCAGCCGCTTCAAAATGGTTGCGATATCGCGGGGCGTGTTCTTGAAAACCAGGTCGTCGGTGCCTTCCAGGAACGGCTTTTCCCAGTCGTGTTTCCAATCATCATAGCGGGTCGCAAGAGGATAAAGGGCGAAGTTCATGGAGCCCATGTTCAAGGAACACATTTCCGGTTCAGCTTGCGTTGGGGCGGCAAGCCGCTCATCCAGTGTCATGGTCGCGCTGCCGCCAGTGCTGATGTTCATCACTGCATCGCTGGCTTGCTTGATGACCGGCAGGAATGCCATGAAATGCTCCGGCAATGCCGAGGGCCTGCCGGTTTCGGGATTGCGGGCATGGAGATGCAGAATGGAGGCTCCTGCCTCGGCTGCGGCGATTGCCTGACTTGAGATCTGCGCGCCGGTTACCGGCAGATGAGGCGACATCGTTGGCGTGTGAATGGAGCCCGTAACGGCGCAGGTGATAATGATCTTGTTGCTCATGCCGTCAGTCCGTTTGTCATGCCGGTTTGGAAATCATGTTCTGGAACTCTGCGATCGACTGGTCGAGCTTCTCGATGATTTCGGACACCTGTTCGCTGGTGGTGATCATAGGTGGGCAAACCAGAAAATGGTCGCCCTCATAGCCACCGCGGGTGCGCCGTGAGTAGATGATCAGTCCCTTGTCATAGGCAATGTCGACGAGGGCATTATAGGCGTTGAGATCCTTCGGAAGAGGTTCACGCGAGTGCCGGTCGGCGACAAATTCGAAGGCGAGCAGAAGACCCTTGCCGCGCACATCGCCGATCACTTCGTACTTTTGCTGCAGGGACTTGAGGCCTTGCCTGAGTTGATCGCCAATTTTGTCAGCATTCTCGACCATGTTCTGACGCTCTATTTCTTCCAGAACGGCAAAGCCTGCAGCACATGCCAACGGATTTCCGGCATAGGTGAAACCGTGCAGGAAGCCTCCGTCATTCAGCACGTTTTCAACGATTTCATCGCGCGCGATCATAGCGCCCAATGGTGCATATCCGGCGCCGAAACCCTTTGAAATTGCTATAATATCCGGTTCAACGTCCCAGTGCTCGGCTGCAAAAAACTTTCCGGTTCTGCCACCTCCCGACATCACCTCATCATGGATCAGGAGGACGCCGTGTTTTGTGCAGATCTCGCGGATTCGTTTCATATAGCCAACAGGGGGAACGAGTGCGCCGGTTGAGGCACCGCCCACCGGCTCTACGATGAAGGCGAGTACCGTCTGCGGGCCTTCCTGCAGGATCTTTTCTTCCAACATGTTGGCGTAATGCAGGCCGGTCGCTTCAGCTTCCGGATCCAAACCGTCCTGATAAGCGCGCGGCGCTGAAATCTTTGGCATCGGACGGATCATCGGGTCGAAGGGCGCCGTTAGTGGTGCGTAGCCGGTGAGGGCGAGCGCTCCCAGGGTGCCGCCATGATAGCTGGGGTGCCGCGAGATCACTTTCCAGCGCTGACTTTCACCCTTCGCAACCGCATTCTGGCGGGCAAGCTTTATCGCACTTTCGACCGCTTCTGAACCGCCGGAGACGAAGAAAACCTTCTCCATGCCTTTCGGGGCCAGTTTGGCGGTCATTTCGGCCAGTTTTTCGGCAGGCTCGGTCTCAAAGTGAAGGCGATAGCCAAACGTGCTTTTTTCCATCTGGGCGCGCATTGCGGCAAGTACGTGTTTGTTTGAATGGCCAATGTTGCAAACCATCGCGCCGGACGACCCGTCCAGATAGCGTTTGCCGCTTTTATCCCACATGTAGACGCCCTTGGCCTGTTCGAGAACCGGGCGCCGCAACCGGCTTTGATAAAACAGATGGGATTTCGTGGCGTTGGACATCTTTTGATCCGTTGACGGGCAGTACAGCAGAGTCAGGAGGGCGCTTGGGTGGCCACGATCACCGTCTCAGGAAATCAGTCTTCGATCAAATGGATATTGTGCCTTTTCATCAAGCATTGCCGGGAGATCATTCGTGGTTCAGGCGTTTCAGGTCACCTTCTGGGTTTCCCAGAAGGACGAAGCTTTAACTGCCTATCGAATGCGATGTGAAGATTCGAGTTAGTTAATGCAACGCTTGGTTTGTTAACGAAGATTGCCGAAGTGACGAGAATAAAAGACGCAGGCTACGTCTTGTTTAGTTTCTGCACAGCCTTTTGAACTGATCGGCCCATAGTTGGTGGGTTGTATGTTTCGCATGCCGTTTGGGTTTAGGGTTTGTCGCAACGTCGTTTTCACTAAAGCTATAAAACTCAAATAATTCAGTAACTAAGTTAGCTTCCAATTTTCTGATTGTTCAAAAATTACAAGTTTCTTTCTGGGTAGTTGTCCGCTTTGGCCCACAATTAAGGTTTGCGGTCAAATCGGATAATCCTTCTAAAAATCTTAGCGACTTGTTCAGGTTAACCATCAGGCGTTGTGGGCGCAACTTCGGGTTGCTTTTTGTTAACAAAAGGTAAAATATGTCTCAATATTTCTAACGATTTTTTTGAAAGTGGCAGTCATGAATGAAATCATCAAAGTAGCCCAGTTACAGCAGGATGGTGGTAAAGGCGGCAACGGAGGTGTTTTGCCTCTCAAGCTCAACCGGCCTGAAGCGGGCACTCAATTGATTATCGGACGGGCTGACGGTCAGCGGGTTGATTTTTCTCAGATCGTGAACGAACCGGTTTCCTACTTTCAAGTTGGTGATGATCTTCAGCTTGTGTTCGCAGATGGTGGATCAGTTATCGTGACCGACTTTTTTGTCGGAGATACGTCTGCTGATACTGTGATTGTCGGCCAAGGCCAGTTTATATCCATCGATGAATTGCTAGATCTGGCATCCATTCCCAAAGTTGGCGAAATCCAAACGGCAGCGGGTCCAACGACAAACCTGGGTGACGAAGTCGGTGGTCCCGATGGCTCTGGTGCCAACTTCAGTGATCCTGTGATTGCGGCGTTTGGTGGTGGTGAGCAGTCGCTCCTGGATCTGCTTGCTGGTGTCACTGGAGGTGGTGGCGCTGGCGGCGTTACTCCGGAAGAGGCAGCAACGGAGGAGATCAACGACGTTCCGACCGCTGGAGATGCGGAAGATGGCTTTACGATTGCGGAAGCAGATCTCGCAAATGGGTCAAATGGTGGTGGTGTCACGACCGTTTCGGGGAGCCTTGGAATAAATTTCGGAGCTGATGGTCCGGGCCTCCTCCAAATTAGACTTGATGCCTCAGGCGCTCTTCCTCTGAATCCTGATGGTAGTCCTTTTGACTTGAGCTCCAATGGTGTGAGTTTGGGCTACTCCCTTTTGACGCGACCATCGGCGGGATTTCAGAGACTTACCGGTTCTGATGTCACCAAGGGCGAGAGCATTTTTAGCCTTGATCTCGATCCTAACAGTGGTGCCGGTGGCGAGTATACTTTCACCTTGCTTCGCAATTTGGACCACGTGAAGGCTGGTGAAGACGATGTCATAGCGCTGCGGTTTAGCTTTAGAGCCTTTGACGGAAATGGTGACAGTGTCGAATCTTCTTTTGTTATCAATATTGCAGATGATGAAGCACTCATCGGGGATCCGGAGTACCTTCCGCTTGACGAAGAGCTGTTGGATGACGGAAATGATGGCGACAGCTATGCCGACGGTGGCGACCTCGAGTCGAACGGCGCTTTGTCTTTTGAAGGCAGCCTGAATATTATTTGGGGTGCAGATGATGGCAACAACGACGTTGACGGCGGCGCATCTGATAGAACGGGGGATCGAGCCGTAAGCTTCTCCAACGTCACAGCTGCCGACAACGTCACTGTCAATGGCGGTGATATCTCGGCTTCGGCGCTATCCTCTCGCGGAGAAACTCTTAGTTATTTCCTCGATAATGACAGCGGCACACTTATTGCCTACGTCGAGGACGGTACGAGCGCCGATTACAATGCAGGTGAGGACCGGACAGTCTTTACGGTCACTTTGTCTGACGATGGCTTGGGCTCTTATACGTTCACCCTCTTGGATGTGTTGGACCATCCGGTCGCAGGCAGCGAAGACGACCTGGACCTGAGCTTTGCCATCACAGTGACGGATGGTGATGGGGACAGTTCACCGAGCACGTTCACGGTGACAGTTAATGATGACGGGCCGACTGGGACGGGTGCAGATACCATCACAGTTACCGAAGACGATTTGGTCAGTGGTATTTCCAGCCGGGAAGGTTCGCTCAACATCTCTTTCGGGGCCGACGGCAAATCAGGAACGGATGCCCTGGCATTTGAAGATGCGACTGTTTCCTATTCCGGCTCTTCGACGATGTCAGAGCTCAAGTCGAACGATATGCCAGTTCAAACGGTTCTGTTGGGCGATATTTTGGTTGGCTATACTGGATCTTCCGCACCGTCGGAACCGTTTAACACCGCGTCCCCGCCTTCAAATGCTGTCTTCTTTATTACACTGGATGATAGCAGTTTGTCGGGAACCTACAGTTTCACATTGCTGCAGCCTTTGGACCACCCGGCTCCGAATGTTAGCACAAATGAGCATTTTATTGATTTGAGCTTCGATGTGTTGGCGAAGGATGGCGATAGTGACATCAGTACACCGCAGACGGTGACTGTACGCGTCGATGCCGCCGGAACGATTTCGTCGATCGACTACTCGGCACTTGCAACCGGCGTGTTCGTCAATCTTGACACCGCGCCCTACACAGACACTGACCCTGACCCCGATCAGACAGTCGCTGGTAAAACAGCAACCGACCGCAGCGGTCAAGGTCCGGTTATCGGCATCGATGATGTAACCGGCATCAAGGATGCTGTCGGCGGGGCCGGCGATGATCTGTTTGTGAGCGGCCCAGGCGACAATCGGCTGGAGGGTGGTGCTGGCGACGACACGTTCGTGCTGCGCCCCAATTCTATCGTCGGCGCCGGCGCCGCTCCGCGGTTCATCGATTTGGGCGACGGGACCACGCGTGAATTGGATATTTCGGGTCTGGCCGGCAATGCAGACACCGTCATTGGCGGTGCTGATCATGATACCATTATTTTAGAAAAAGGTACGGGTGAGGGAGCTGTCAGCGACACTACAGGCAAGGCTTCGCGCCAAAAGTATCTCGACGGTATCGAAACCATTGAGGGCTCTGATGGCGACGATGTCGTGATGGTGTACGCGACCTATTCCAGCGACAATGGCGGCGTCACTGGCATCACGCTCGACGGCAAGGGCGGTAATGATGCGCTTGGCGGCACTGATCAGTTCGACACATTGATTGGTGGCGACGGAGACGATCTTTTGTCCGGCCTCGGTGGCAACGACCAACTTAACGGCGGCTCCGGCAATGATGAGCTGTATGGCGGTGCAGGTGTTGATACGCTCCGCGGTGGTTCCGGAGCAGACAAACTGTTTGGCGGCGATGGTGATGATTACCTTCGTGGCGAAGGCAGTTCCGATTACCTCGACGGCGGCGAAGGCATTGATGTCTTGGTCGGCGACGGTGGTGAAGATACCCTCATCGGTGGTGCCGGCGACGATATCCTGAAAGGGGGAGCCGGACACGATACTCTCACTGGTGGAGCTGATGATGACACGTTGTCGGGTGGAAGCGGGATTGATACCGCGGTCTATGACGAAGTGCGGTCCAACTACACCATTACCTTGGAGCGTGATGTAAGCGGTGGTGTCACTGGTGTTCAGGTAACGGAAACCACCATTACTAATGTGGATGAGGGGACCGATGACCTCACCGACATTGAATTGCTTAAGTTTAGTGATGTGACGCTCGACCTGACTGCCGATGTTTTTGTACTCGACGCGAGCGGCAATCTGGTTGGAACTTATGACAAGATCCAGGAAGCGATCGATGCAGGCTCGACGCTCAATGGCTATACCGTCGAAGTGCATGCCGGCACCTACAACGAAAATGTGACGATTACCAAGGCGATCAATCTGGTTGGTGTCGGCGACGTGACAGTCACCCCCCCATCCGGCAACGTTGTGACACTTGCTGGCGATATTGCTGGCGGTGATGTTTCCATCGACAATATCGATCTTGTTGGCGGGACGAATGGTGTTTTCATTCAGACCGCGGCAAACGCTGGCAAACTTTCGATTACCAACGGCGACATTAGCGGTAACTCTCAGCATGGGGTCTACCTGGTAGGCGATGACCCTGATAATGATGGTATCTATCCGATCATCTCTGGTGTTACCGCCCTCGAGATCATTGGAGCGAACTTCAGCAGCAATGGAACAGGTGGTGGCCAGGGATATGGCCATATCAAATTGTTCGGCTACCAGGGCGATGCGTTGTTCCGGGATGTTGAAATCGCTGGTGAAGCACCAGGAACGGCTAACGCAGCACGACCAGATAATGCCATTGAGATTACCGGGTATGTGGATGACAGCAGTGGCAACCCTGTTGGCGCAGGAGCGCCTAACATTGGCACCGTAGTCTTTGATGGTGTCGAAGTTACAGGAGCGTTCGAGAAGAACCCGGTCGCTATCTTTAATTTCAATCTCCTTGACGGACTGTCCTTCACCGACACGGGCGCGGGTTCCGGGCTGGACCTGGTTGGTGCGCAAAGCGGCTGGGGTCCGTTGTTCAACATTGACGGTGTCTCTGCTGCAGATATCGATGCCTCAGGCTTCAACATTGCCTTGCCAGTGAGCGGCATTGTTACCGAAATTCAAGGCGAAAAGCTGGGTCAAGGTCCTGTCGATCAGTCGATCACTGGAACTCAATACGGCGACCGGATCATGGGCAAAGGCGGCAACGATGAGCTGCATGGCGGGGCCGGTAATGACGAGCTCTATGGGGCGGACAAACCAGGTGGCGATTTTGAAGCTGAAACTGGTGACGATACGCTTTACGGCGATGAAGGCGACGACAAGTTGTTTGGCGGTGCGGGCAGTGATCAGCTCTTTGGCGGCGATGACGACGACATGCTCGACGGCGGTGAGGGTGACGATGTTCTCGAAGGTGGTTCAGGTGATGATCAGCTTCTCGGTGGAGCAGGTAA
>JABXHV010000095.1 GCA_013373445.1 Paracoccaceae bacterium
TCCTCCGTGAGTGGATGACGTTGAATCATCGTACCCATGGCACCATCCAAAACCAATATTCTTTGTTTGAGTATTTCCTCTATGTTGTAAGCCATGCTCAGAATTTTAGGCTCACCGAGAAATTTTGGAGGTTTATTCTCATCTTTTCTCCGAATGCTCGGAGCTAGGAATTAGCACCAGGTATTACCCAGGTTGCTAAGACATCTTCGGGCCTAGTCCCTCCGTCTTTCTTGATAAGCGTTACAAAGTAAGTGAATCTTTGTCGAAAAAATAGGGAGAAATTGGAATTATTGATCTATTGAAGAATTCTGAAAACCAACTTCAAATTAAGGTCTAAAGTTGGAAGAATCGTATGCAAATCATTTTCATCGAATAGATATCCATACTGCCTTTCAAACTCCACTGGTTTTCTTTCATCGGCAATGAGATCATAGACCATCAACCCAAAAGCAAATGATCCTTCCAAGAATATTGGCTTGAAAATTTGAGAAATGAAACCAATCTGAAGTCTCGCGCCATATACTTTACGCTCGAGCCCATATTCAATTTCACTATAATAGTCACAACCATCTCCACAGTCGAATTTGTAGGTTCTCTCTCTGTCGTATTGAATATTATTGTAGAATAACTCAGTGGCCAGATATGGCACAAACGTCTCATTTTTCCTATTGAAGTTAAATAGGAATGGAAACAGCCCATCTTTAAGTTCATAGTCTTTGAAATATCTTTTCAAAACTACCGATGATTTAAAGCCTGACTTATTTCTATAATAGGTTTCATCATAATCATAAACGAGCTCGTCTTTAATCCAGCCATATCTGGCTTCCAATGCAATGTTGGAATTGAAAAGGTATTCCGCTCCAATGACATTAGAAGGAAAGTGCCCTAAGAGATGAGAGGGAAAGTATTTAACAGACAACTTGGGAATAACCCTTTCGGTAGTATCTTCTTCTGCAATGTATTGAGCTTCTGCCTTTAATAGAAGTAAGACTATGCCAGCACATATCAAAACGGTCTTTCTGATCATTGGATTTGCGCTTGGATGGTGAAAACTCCAGATGAGGTGTAAGACATATTGTATATGGCGTTATCTGTTCTAAGAATCAAACTCCCTCTGGAGTGAATAACATCCAGCGGCAATTCATCAGCAAAATCCATAAAGCCTTTAAGTATTATATTTTGAGGGTCTGAGACATCATACATAGCCAAACCACCACGTTCACAAACGAATAAGTTTTCTCCATTGATTGTGAGGCCATAAGGTGCTTCACTCTCATAGCTCTTCACAACTTGTGGATTTTCAATATCAGATATGTCTATGATATCAAGAACCTCTATTGAATTAAAGCGGCAATCAGAGTTTCTGAGCGTTGAATAAGCGATGCCATTTAAGGCTACAACTGGGTCGCAAGCCGTAAGATGGCTGTAGGTTGAAATAAGCTCTAAAATACCCTGACTATCAAAGGCCAGAAAATGAACCCCGTTATTACTTCCAACCAATACATTGTTTGCATACGGGAAGATTGTTTCCAGATTACTGTTGAAGAACTGAAGTGTGCGGACCTTTGAAAGTCCACCGCCTGTCTCAATAGCATATTGAATAATCTCGTCCGATTTCAATACCATTAGATTATCGTCAACAATAGTAAACTTGGCTAGTGAACCGGCCGTACCCGTTCCACCCAAATCAGGTGTAAAATCATTGCTATCCGACTCACAGGTTAGCAATGTCAATATCAGCCCTAAACATAAAAGTCTTTTTACCTGTAGCATTTCGGACCCTTTATAGTGGTTAATCTCCAGCCAATTACTTCGCCTTTGGAGGGGTCTGGACATATAAAATAATAGCCTGTAGCTGGCGGGACATTTCCTTCAGATTCATCATCTCTCAATAAAGTAGAGTGCTTTGAAATGACCCTTATATTCTGAATATCATTGACATCTATGGCCAATACTGAGCTATATTGATTTACGTAAAGAACACCGTCCTTTGAGGACATATTTTCAGAACCTTGTATTCTTATAAAACCTCTGTTAATGGGATTAGTCTGATCCGTATTGTCAATGATATGAATACCTTCTCCTATCTCATTGATCAATAACAACTCACCTTTTACATAGATCTGTCCCGGATTAACTATTTCTATACTTTCTCCGACACTTACAGTTTCATCAAACTCACTGCTGTAAATAGGTTCGTACCCCTCAACCTCACCTTCGGGAAAATCGACCGGAGGTTCATAACAGCCCATTAAAGTCATAAGGCAAATCAAGCAGAGCAGGTATAAATTGCGCATGAATAAATAAAATGAAACAATGTTGCAAAAGCAACAAGACTGGCGTTATCTATTTATTATTTTCCAGCAGAACGAAGCAATGAGAAAAAGAATACACCAACACTATATCTAAGGATTTGCTTGTAAATTTGAAACGATGAAGTTAGCCGCCATTGATATTGGCTCCAATGCCATACGTTTTCAGGTAACCAATGTAATGACCTATGAAGGTCA
>JABXHV010000178.1 GCA_013373445.1 Paracoccaceae bacterium
ATCCGGCCCACCGCGACATCGCCATGGTGTTCCAGAACTATGCGCTCTATCCGCATATGACGGTCTATAACAACCTTGCCTATGGCCTGAAAAACCGGGGCATGGCCAAGTCCGAGATCGATAGCCGCGTGAAGGAAGCTGCGGGCATTCTGGAAATTGGCGACTATCTTGATCGCAAACCTAGGGCGCTCTCCGGAGGCCAACGCCAGCGTGTTGCAATGGGCCGCGCGATTGTGCGCGATCCGGCGGCGTTCCTGTTCGACGAACCTCTGTCGAACCTGGATGCCAAGCTGCGCGTTCAAATGCGGGTGGAAATCAAGCGTCTGCAAAAGGCGTTGAAGACCACTAGCGTCTATGTGACCCACGATCAGCTGGAGGCCATGACTTTGGCCGACCGTCTCGTGGTGCTCAACGGCGGTGAGATCGAACAGGTCGGCGCACCGATCGAAGTCTATGACAAGCCGGCATCGACTTTCGTTGCCAGCTTCATCGGTTCTCCGGCAATGAACCTCCTGGAGGTCAAGGCAGACGACGCTGGCCTATCGCTCAAGAAAGGCTCAGGCCTTGCTTGTCCGAACCTGATGGGCAAGTCAGCCTATACGCTTGGAATTCGGCCGGAGCACATGACAGTGTCAAAGACCAAGGGCGATGGAAAATCGGCTCTCGATCTGCAGATCAAGGTCAAGATTCTCGAGCCTGTCGGAGCGGAGAGCTACCTTTACGCAGAGTTCGAGGACGGCGGACCCGAGATCGTCGTACGGGTGGAAAGCCATGCGAGTTATGAGCCTGAGCAGATCCTGTACCTGCGGGCCGAAACTTCGGATGTCCATTTCTTCGATGCGGACACAGGACGCCGTATCTAGACCTTCCTGTTCAGCATCCTGCAAATCAGACCGCCCCGAGCCTTCATTGGCTCGGGGCGGTTTTTGTTTCAGGCATCAGTCGTGAAATGGAAAGGAGAGCCGGGCGGTATGACGTCGAGATCGACATCATCCTGGATGCCGCGAACACGGCCGGTATCGGAGTGCTGCCAGATATCAAAGCCCGTCCAGGGCGCGGGAAAGCGTGGTTGATCTGCGTTTGTGTATTCGGCGACCCAGAGCGGCGGGCATTTGCCGCCGCAAGTGACACGCGGGTTTCCCAAGCCATTCCAAAATCCCGGGGAGGCATAGATCATCACAGGCAGGCCAAGCGCTGCAATGAAGTCATTCAGGCAGCTCGCATATTGTGTGCCTGTCATGTTCGCCGGGATAACCTCGCAGTCGATGATTGCCGGAAAGAACGCACGCTCAAATGACACTGTGCCCAGGGCATGCAAGAAGTTGTCAGCCTGAGGTCTGACAGAGTCGGTCGGGTGAAAAAAGTGGTAGGCACCGCATCGCAATCCCGCAGACTGCGCACCTTGCCAGTTGCTCTTGAAGAAAGGGTCGATAATGGACACCCCTTCGCTCGCCTTGATCAAGGCGAATGTCATTCCGTCGGCCGCAACATCCTGCCAGTCGATTTCGCCCTGATTGTTGGAAACATCGACCCCGTTCAATCCGCCCATCAAGGCACCTCCATGTGATCTTTAACGACAAGACGTGGGAGGCGGCGGAATGTGAATTGCTTAGCGGATTTTATGTTTCAAGACCGAGCTCCTTGCGGGCTCGGCGGGTAAGCTTGCTTGAGATAAGGGCGTGGGCAGCGGTGATGTATTGTTTCAGTTCATCATCATTCAAGGCGCCGGGTTTGTTCATCTGCACCCATTTTGCCCGCGCCAGGTAGGGAGCGGGAACCAGCCCGTCCTCCTGGATCAACATCTGATAGGCAAGGTCGGAGCACTTGAAGTTGAACCGATCGCCTTCGCCGTCACCCCAGCGCGAACAGATTGCAAAAATCTTTCCGCCGACTTTCCAAACAGACGCATTGCCCCATTGAACCACATGGGTGGTTGCCGGAAGCGAGGCGCAGAACTGGTTGAACTCTTCCCTGGTCATGCTTCAAGACGCGCGTTCAGGCCCTCGGGGAGCGGTTTATCGGGATGTTCATGCAAGGGGTGGATGCCAGGCATCGGCAAGAAGCCATCCAGTTTGCGGATCGCGTAGATCCAGCGCTGCACGGCTGCATAGCCATCCAGTTCAACACCGCCATCCGGTGCCAGCGCAACATAGGGGAAACAGGCGATGTCGGCGATCGTTGGCGCTTTCCCGAGCAAGAAAGAGCTGTCGTCGAACTCCTGATCGCACAAATGGAGCTCCAGGCGTCGCAACAATGCGTGCGCACCTTTTTGGGCGGCCACGGAGTCGATAGGCTTTTTAAAGATTGCATGCAGGCGTGCCGCGCCAGAGGTGCGGGTCAAATCGTCGGCAAAGGACAACCAGCCGACGAGCTGCGCCAAAAGCTCTGGATCCTGCGGGCACCACTGGCCGGTCGGGTCGTGACGCCGTGCCAGATAGGTGAGAATTGCCGAAGAGTCTGTCAGCGTCAGATCGCCGTCCTGCAGAACGGGCAAGGTGCCGGCAGGGTTGAGACGCAGAAAGGCCGGACGTGTCTGTTCTTTGCCTGGATAAAGATCCACCGCCACGGTCTCGTAGGGAATTCCCAGAAGAGCGGCAAACAGTCTGATCTTGTAGCAATTGCCGGACAGCACATAGTCATAGAGTTTCAATGCCTGAGCTCCTCACGCTGCAATCGTCTGGGCGCCATAGAACATCCGACGACGTTTCAGCCAGCGGCGATAGGCAATGGATGTCAGGTCGGCGCGGGTTGGCGTCTCCATCTTCGGATCCAGCGGCAACAAAGCCGGGATCTGATTTTCCAGGATGGAGCGGTCCTGCATGAAAATGGTTTGCTGGAATTGCACCAGATCGTTGAATGGTGTTTCGTCATCGTAGAGCGCCATCCACGGCCACACATCGCAAGTGGTCTCGGAAACGGGTTGTACGAAGAGAGTGATGATATCCCATTCACCAACTCGTGCAGGGCAGGTCTTGTAGAGGATCGACGTTGTCGGGGCTGGCACGCGGTACATGTAGTCCGCCATGATCCCGCCTTCTGCGGATTTGGCCGCCTGGGGTTGGAAGAATTTTACCTGGCGCGCCCACACCTCATCCTTCTCATCGTCAATCTCGACGTCATAGCGCTCCACTTCCGGATGGTCCTCGGCTCCCAAGATACCAGTGTGGACATACGGGAAATGCGCAATATCGAGGAAGTTCTCAACCGCGCGGAGCGGTGAGCATCGCACGTGGACCCTGCCACATGCGACAAGACGGCGGCCATCCTGTTCACCCTCCGGGATTTCAAACAAGGGCCGGGCCGGCGCACCGAGCGAAGTCCAGACGTGGTCATAGCGGATTTGAAGCGGCAACACGCGGGAGCCCTCAAATGCATGGGTCTTGTCGCCATCGTTGGAGATCTGGATCTCTCGCTCCATAAGCACCCGGTTCAGCCGACAACCGGGTTTCAGCTCACTTGCCATAGCGACCGGGTACCAGTCATTGAGGGCGATTTCATTGATCATGCGGCATCTCCGGAACGGGACGAGGGGCCGGAAGGCACAGAAGCAGAAGCGGAAGCAGAAACAGGAGCGATTGCCTCACAGGTGCGACGCATCGCTTCAAGCTCCCGCGAGAGCATTTTCTTTGTCTCGGCACTGACGGCTTCTTTGGTCAGGAGATGCACGCCAGTTCGCCCCTCCGGCCAATCCTGGACACCAAGAATGACGGGTTGGTCGGCAAGCGTAAGCTCCCATCGGCCTTGAGCCTCATGGGTCACCTCAAGCACGCCGGCAAGTACGGGACGCGGTGCATCGATAAGCAGGCTGCGAACGCCGAAGCCGGGCAGGCGGGCCGGGGCGTCTGGTTCTTCCTCGGCGCAACTCACCCACAGCAACCCATCTTGTTCATGTGCGTGGTGAGCCTGGGCGCAGATCATCTCACCTGGAACAAGCTCCGGATGTGCAGGAATGTATTTGCAGTTGGCATCCTGCGCGAAATGCCAGCCGTGATAGATGCACGCGAGCATTTCGCCGCGCACAAACCCGTGTGACAGACGCATGCCGCGATGAGGGCACCGGTTCACCCACGCGCTGAGCTTGCCGGAAAAGGAACTCCAGAGCGCGATGTCGTTTCCGTCCGCGAAGACGCGAATGTTGGACCCTGGACGGAAGCCTGCGCTAAGGGCGACAGGTATCCAGCTGGATGAAGGTTTCGCAGTGGGCGAAGGGGACTGTTGTGTCATATCTGGCGGCGGCTGGTGTCTTGGGAACGATCTCTGTGAACAGATGCTACTTCCCACTTGGAGTCTTGTGCAAGCCTTCAGCTACCGGCGATCAGCAAGAACTTCAGGACCGACATCTATTTGAAACCGGTTGGGCCAGTCTGATGCGTCGGCGGGATCGATAAACACCAGATTAGTGTGCGATACATCCGCATCAATTGGTCCAAGACTGCAGGCGACTTCCATCGCGTTGAGTAACTCTTCCTGCCCCTGCACATAGAGCGTGATCCGTTCAGAGCTGGCCGCCTCGATCCTGCCTGTCAGACCGAGTTTGTGTGCCCGATGGCCGATCCAATCGCAAAAATGGCGCGTATCAAACGTGCCGTAAAATTCAATCTTTGCGAAACTCAAGTTGAACCTCGGAGCCTATTGAGTGTGCTGGTGGGGCTGCTGGCAGATACGTCGCCGAGCCTACTGCATGGAGCATGCTCTGGAAACTGCCTTTCAAATCCGGTTTGTGAACCAGTGATTTAACCCGCGATAAACCTTGAAAGAAAAATGCAAGATGACGCGAGGAGATTGAGATTGGAGAAAGGTTCAGATGTTAGAATGCTTGAAAGACGACTGACAAGTCGCCATATTCGTTACTGACAGAAGGCTGTATTAGCCTTCATCCGAATGCCTAATCGAGGGTTCGGATACAAGGTCGCTTGTTATAGGACTTTGAGGATGACTCGCATGTCTGCGTTTTCGAGCCCGTTTATGCTTGGCTTTGATGACATTGAACGCGTTCTTGATCGCGTCTCCAAGGCCGCGAATGATGGGTATCCGCCCTACAACATCGAACGGCTGCCCAAGACGGACAGCCAGGGAGATGTGATCCGGATTACCCTTGCCGTTGCTGGCTTTACCCGGGACCAGCTTGATGTCTCGGTGGAAGAAAGCCAACTGGTTATTCGAGGACGGCAAATAGACGACAAGTCGCGCCAATACCTGCATCGCGGGATTGCGGCGCGCCAGTTCCAGCGGGCCTTTGTGCTTGCAGAAGGAATTGAAATTCTCGGCGCGGACCTGCGTGATGGTCTGTTGTCGATTGATCTTGCCAGACCTGAACCGGAAAAGGTCATCCGCAAGATAGAAATTTCCAGCGGAGAATAACCCGCTAGTAGTGTTCGATTGGAGTTTGAGTTGCGTAAATCGAGTGAGACTTGCATGGAAAAGCGAATGGCAGCGCGCATTGCGCTCAACGATGCCACGCTTGCAGACTTCGGACTTGGCAGCATGGCCTATCTGAAGAAAGTCAAGGCGAAGGAATTTGCCGAGTTTTTTCCAGAAGATGCACAGATTGACGGAGACGTCACCCTCTGGGCTCTGGTGAGTGCGGATGGCAACCCGTTGATCGTGGCCGACAGCCGCGAGGCAGCGCTTGCCAATGCATTTGAAAACGATCTGGAAATGGTGAAATTGCAGTAAGTCCAAATGGGACGACTTTTCTCCGCTGCAACGCCAGTATTGAAAACAAAAAGCCGACCCGCAAATCCGGGTCGGCTTTTTTTCATGCTCGCCAATATGGTCTTGCGAAGATGGATCAGATGAGACCGACGGCGCGGCGAACACCTTCGTCGCGCAAGGAACAGTCGATCCCGCGGTAGGCATTGCCTGCCTCCGTCGACAGCCAGGCGATTGTCTCGCCAACCCAGCTTGCTGGAATATGGACACTCGGGTCGAGTTCGCTAACCGGGTTGATGCCGGACTGCTTGATGGCGACCTGCATGCCGGTGGCAACGGTGCCAGGGCTCAAACCCATCACTCGGAGCCCCTTGCCGACCAGCTCCAGATGCGCGCATTTGGTCAGCGAAAGCACAGCCGCCTTTGACGCACAATAATGGCTCCAGCCTTCCAGTGCGCTTGTCGCCGCACCCGAGGAAATGTTGATGATCGTGCCGCTGTCCTGAGACAGCATAATGGGGATCACGGCGCGCATGCCGTTGTAGACGCCCTTCACGTTGATATCGATGGCCTTGGCCCACTCGTCCGGATCCGATTCTTCCAGCCGTGCAATCGGTTCGATCACACCAGCGTTGTTGACGAGAATGTCGATGCGGTCGAAGGCGGCAGTGCAAACCGTCACAGCATCCCTGATGCTGCCATAGTTGGAGACATCGCACGCGACAACTTCGGCGCCGCCGCCATCTGAGCGGATACTATCAGCCACAGTTTCCAGGGCGTCAGTTGATCGCGCAGCCAGAACGACGGAAGCACCGTGTTTGGCCAGGCTCTTGGCAGCCTCTGCCCCAATGCCGCGACTGGCGCCTGTGACAAGCGCGACTTGTCCTTTCAAATCAAACATGCTGTTTCCTTCCAACGAGTATCGTGGCCTATAGAGCGTGGTCGGGTTATCTGGTGGTGGCAATAAGTACGCTACCACCGATCATCGCGGTACCTCCAGCGTAGCCAATTTTGCGCTGTGCGGCAGGGCTTTTGAGGAACCGTTCTGTTTTCCTGGCAAGGAGAACGTAGAGTGTCAGCAAGACAAAAATAATCGCCGCCGACATCAACGTAAGAATAGTTAGCTGAAGTGGCAAACTTCCGGCAGGGTCGATGAACTGCGCGAAGAAGGCCATGTAGAAAATGATCGCCTTGGGATTCAGGATCGACGTGATGGTTCCTGCCCAAAAACTTCCCCATTGAGGTCGATTCTCTTCGGTCGTCTCGGGGGAAACAGAGCCCTTCTGCGTTTCCCGGATCTGGCAAATGCCCAGATAGGCAAGATAGACAACACCAATCCACTTGAAGGCCTGAAACAGCGTGGCGGAGGCAGCTAGCAAGGCGCCAACGCCAAGAAACGAGAGCAAGATAAGAACAAAGCTGCCAATAACATCACCGATGATGCACAGCATTGCCGCTTTCGTCCCTTTGGTCAGCGCAATGGAGATGACCAGCAAGACGCTTGGACCGGGCAGTAGCGTCAGCACAGTGCTTGCAATCGTAAAGGCGATAAGATTCTCGATGGGCATCGCGACTGCCTTTTAGCAGTTATGGTTGCTGTCTTGTCTAGAACGAACGTTGTGAACCCGCAACGCAAAATAGCGTTTTGCTCTTTACGCAAGTGGCGTAAATGTCTGATAGGGTGTTGGTAACGGCAACAACACACTGGTTGATGAAAAATGCAGAACGGGTTCGGCGAGCTACAGCGGCAGTTGCACAAGCTGTATTTTGGATCAACGCGGTCTTCGCGAGCCTGGCGCTTCTCCCTTCTGGCTTTTGATCTGGTAACGATTGCCTATTTCATCGTCTCGTCGGTGATTGACCCGGATCGTCTTCATCATGGCCTGGACTACGCGATCGCCGTTGTCCTGATCCTGGATCTCGTCGGAAGATCAATCGCCGAGCGGCGTTGGGTGAAGCATTTGACCAGCTTTACATCCATTGCGGACCTCGTCGTGATCGTCTCCCTTTTGGCTCCGGCTTTCCTTGAAAACTTTGCATTCCTGCGTGTCGTGCGCATGCTCAGATTGCTGCGTTCCTATCATTTGCTGCGCGAACTTCGCGACGGGTCGCGCTGGTTCAAACAGAACGAAGAAATCATCCAGTCTGCAATCAACCTTGTGGTCTTCATTTTCGTGGTGACCGCGATGGTGTTCGTGATCGAGAGCGATCGCAATGAGGACATCAACAATTATCTGGATGCGCTGTATTTCACCGTCACGACCCTGACAACGACCGGCTTTGGCGACATCACGATGACCGATAGCGCAGGCCGGTTGTTGACAGTTGGGATCATGATCTTCGGTGTCGCCTTGTTCCTGCGCCTTGTGCAGACGATCTTTCGTCCGGTGAAGGTCCACCTGCCATGTCCAGATTGCGGGTTGAGCCGCCACGACCCGGATGCGGTGCATTGCAAACACTGTGGGCGCACGCTGAACATCCCGACCGAAGGCGAATGGAACTAGGCGCGTGGGGAGCTGAGGGCCATGCGGTCCTTTCTTGTCTCAAGACTGGACCCGCGCCGTCCATTGCATTATTTAACCTCCGAGGCCAACAGGGTTGGCAAGACTTTGGGGAAGGGCGCGCCCGCGCCCGCGATTGCTACCGATGAAAATCCTTGAGACAAAACAGGCAGTGCGCGAGCACTGTTCGACCCTGCGCAAAGCCGGTCAAAGCATCGCGCTGGTGCCGACGATGGGCTTCCTTCATGAGGGGCATTTGTCTCTTGTGCGTGAAGCTGCCCGTCGCTGCGATGTGGTGGTCGTATCAATTTTCGTCAATCCGACCCAATTCGGTCCAAATGAGGATCTGGACAGCTATCCGCGTGACACGGAGCGCGATCTTGAGCTTTTGGCCCGCGAAGGTGTCTCCGGTGTTTTCATGCCGAGTGTAGATGAAATGTATGGCGCAACCGGCGACACATTTGTTGAAGTGCCCGAGCTGTCCTCCATTTTGCAAGGTGCCCTGCGCCCCGATCATTTTCGCGGCGTTTCGACGGTCGTCTCCAAGCTGTTCAATATCGTTCAGCCGGATGTCGCCGTCTTTGGCGAGAAGGACTATCAGCAATTGGCGATCATTCGCCAGATGGTCCGGGACCTCGACATGCCGTTGGCCATCGTCGGCCATCCAACAGTTCGCGAAGCAGATGGTCTGGCCATGTCATCGCGCAACGTGCGTCTGAGCGAACAACAACGCGCCGAAGCTGCCGCGTTGAGCCAGTCGATGACGGCTGCTGAAACGATCGCCTCCGAGGGCACACAGATTGTGGAACTCAAGCGGGTGATCACTGAGGTGATCGAAGAGAACGCGCCGAACGGCAAGATTGAGAGCGTCGAAATCAGGGATGCGCTGACATTGGCTCCGCTCGACGGCGCATTGGATCGCCCGGCTGTTATCTTGCTGGCCGTCAGGTTCGGCGCCGTGCTCTTGATCGATCAACGTGTTATTGACGTTACAAACCAGCTCGGTTGAGCCAAGTAAAAAGCGCACAGGGAGAAAACCAAATGAGCGCCCAAAAGCCTATTCGCCGGATTACCGTGCCGCAAATAGCAGCGAAGAAGGGTAAGGAGCCGGTTGTCTCTCTTACGTCATATCATGCGCATACGGCGGCAATCGTCGACAAATATGCCGATTTCATCCTTGTCGGTGACAGCCTCGGTATGGTGATGCATGGCATGGAATCGACTGTTGGTGTGCCGCTCGATCTGATGATCATGCATGGCAAGGCCGTTGTTCGCGGTACCGAGCGCGCGTTGATCGTCGTCGACATGCCTTTCGGCAGCTATGAGGAAAGTCCCTCTGTCGCCTTCCGCACTGCTGCGAAGATCATGAAGGAAACCCAATGCGGTGCGGTCAAGCTCGAGGGCGGGCAACGCATGGCCGAGACAATCCGCTTCCTGACAGATCGCGGCATTCCGGTGATGGCCCACATCGGCCTGACCCCGCAATCAACGCATGTGATGGGTGGTTTCAAGACCCAAGGACGTGACGAAAGCACCTGGGATGCGCACATCGCGGATGCCGTCGCCGTTTCTGACGCTGGGGCATTTGCTGTTGTGGTTGAGGGTGTCGTCGAAGAACTTGCAAACAAGATTACCGAAGCGATCGCTATTCCGACCATCGGGATCGGCGCGTCCGCTCAATGCGATGGCCAGATTCTGGTGCTTGAAGACATGCTCGGTCTAAATCCTAAGCCGCCGAAATTCGTCAAGGTTTACGGGGATTTGGGTGATCGCATCGAGAACGCAGTCAAAGCCTATGCGGAAGATGTGAAAGACCGCAGCTTCCCCACAAAAGACCAAGTTTACAACTAGGTGAAAAGTGCTGGGCAGTTGCGAATTTTGCAACTGCCTGTTTTTTGTTCATTTTACGGGTTGCACGGATTCAAGCACCGTTTAGACCTGTGACGTGAATATGTAGCAGCATGTTTGTCTTTTTCTGCTGGGATCAATCCTAAAAATGACCGATAAACCCTCCCCCCTTACGTCACGACTGACGGCTCTTCTCTCTCGCATTTATCCCGATCAGGACTCCAATGACCTCGCCGACAAGGTGTTTGAGGCGTTTTGGCCTGACGAGACGAAACTGCGCAAGAGGTCGAGGGTTCCAAAGAATTCCCAATGGTCCCAAAAGGACGCGGTGCTTATCACCTATGGTGACTCGCTGCTTGACGGGATTCACAAACCGCTGGATCTTCTGCACGATTTTCTGCTCTCCTACATGAAGGGTGCGGTGCCCGGCGTCCATATTCTGCCTTTCTTCCCCTTCACGTCGGACGATGGTTTTGCTGTCAGCGACTATCGGAAAGTCAATCCGTCTCTTGGTGACTGGCCGGACATTCAGCGTATCGGTTCTTCCTTCCAGCTCATGTCCGATCTGGTCCTGAACCATGTGTCCAGCCAGGGCGTCTGGTTCAACGCTTATCGTCAAGGCCAGGAGCCTTACGACAAGTTCTTCTTTGAAGCCTCACCGGACGATGATTTGTCCGCCGTTGTGCGTCCGCGCACAACACCGCTTCTGCAGGAAGTGGAAACGGCCAATGGCACGAAGCACGTATGGTGCACATTCAGCCACGACCAGATTGATCTGGATTTCTCCAATCCGGAAGTCTTGCTGGAAATCATTCGCATCATCCGTCTGCACGTCGATATGGGCGTTCGGATCATCCGCTTGGATGCTGTCGCCTTCTTGTGGAAGGAAGCCGGGACACCGAGCATTCACATGCCCAAGACCCATGCGATCATCCAGCTCTTGCGGATCCTGGCGGACTTTGCAGTTGAGCCAGTGATCCTGCTGACCGAGACCAATGTTCCCAAGGCTGAAAACCTCAGCTACTTTGGCCAGGGCAACGAAGCTCATGCGATCTATAACTTCCCTCTGCCGCCTCTGATCCTGCATGCGATGATGTCCGGGAATGCCAGACATATCCGCGCCTGGCAGCGTGCGATGCCGCCGGCACCACTCGGCTGCGCGTATCTCAATTTCACCGCCAGCCATGACGGTGTTGGCATGCGTCCCGCTGAGGGCCTGCTGCCACCTGAGGAAATCAATCGCATGATCGACACGGTGCAGGCGAGCGGCGGTCTGGTATCGATGCGCGCACTTCCGGATGGCGGACAGTCTGTCTATGAGCTGAACACGGCCTATTACTCCGCTCTGGAACGGACGTTCAAGGGCGCCGACGACTACCATTTCGAGCGGTTTATTTGCTCACAAACCATCGCAATGTCACTTGAAGGCATTCCGGCGCTTTACATTCATTCGATGCTCGCAACCCGCAATGATCTGGAAGGTGTCGAACGTCGCAACATGAACCGTGCGATCAACCGTCACCGTTGGGACTATCCGGAGCTCAAGGAAAAACTGGCAGATCCGCAGTCCGAACAGTCCAGAGTTATGGGTGCGCTCAAGGAGCGTCTCAAGATCCGTGCCAAGCAGCCGGCTTTCCATCCAAACGCAACCCAGTTCACTTTGATGCTCGACGATCGGGTGTTTGGCATCTGGCGGCAGGGCCTCGACCGGACGCAGTCGATCTTCGCCTTGCATAACGTCAGTGCCGAGACAGTTGAAATTCCGCGCGCGGACATCAACCTGATTGAAGATGAAACCTGGATCGATCTTCTAAGTGGTACGGAAATCCCCGCCCATCAGGAGACCATAACGCTGGCTCCATACCAGTGTTGCTGGATTTCAAACCTGCACTAGGCTTCTGTCTCGCGTGACTTTGGTTTTCATCGCCGGGTTTCGAGGGACATTGAAACTGACCACGAAAAAGGCCGCTTGATGATGATCAAGCGGCCTTTTTGAATTCAAAGTCGTCAGCGTCGGGATCAGAAGTCCCAGTCGTCGTCTTCTGTAGCAACGGCCTTGCCGATGACATAGGACGAGCCGGAGCCGGAGAAGAAGTCGTGGTTCTCGTCGGCATTCGGTGACAGGGATGCCATGATGGCCGGATTGACCTGACAGACCTGATCCGGGAACAGTGGCTCATAGCCAAGGTTCATCAGTGCCTTGTTGGCGTTGTAGTGCAGGAAGTTCTTGATGTCTTCGGTCAGGCCGACTTCATCATAAAGGCTTTCAGCGTATTTCACTTCGATGTCGTACAGATCGAACATCAGAGCGAACGCAAAGTCCTTGATCTCCTGCTGTTCAGCAGTGCTCAACACTTCCAGGCCACGCTGGAACTTGTAGCCGATGTAATAGCCATGGACCGCCTCATCGCGAATAATCAGGCGAATGAGATCAGCCGTGTTGGTCAGCTTGGCGCGGCTAGACCAATGCATTGGCAGGTAAAAGCCGGAGTAGAACAGGAAGCTTTCCAGGAAGACCGAAGCGACCTTCTTGCGCAGCGGCGTGCCAGTCGCGTTGTACTCATCCAGGATGAGACGGGACTTGGCTTGCAGGTGCGGGTTTTCTTCCGACCAACGGAATGCGTCGTCGACTTCCGCTGTGGTGCAAAGGGTCGAGAAAACCGATGAGTAGCTGCGGGCATGCACGGCTTCCATGAAGGCGATATTCGTCAGAACAGCTTCTTCATGGGGCGTGATGGCGTCAGGCATCAAGGTTGGCGCGCCAACCGTGTTCTGGATGGTGTCGAGCAGGGTCAGACCCGTGAAGACACGGATTGTCAGCTGCTTTTCTTGATCTGTCAGGGTGGCCCAACTCGGTATATCATTGGACAGCGGCATTTTTTCCGGCAGCCAAAAATTGACGGTCAAGCGGTTCCAGATCTCAAGATCTTTCGGGTCCTGCAGGCGATTCCAGTTCACGGCCCGTGGCACGTGAGTCAGTTTTGTATGAACGTTCATATCAGGCCTCACAGCGAGCAGGATACACAGCCTTGCACTTCAGTCCCTTCGAGGGCCATCTGGCGCAGGCGAATATAATAGATGGTCTTGATGCCCTTGGTCCAAGCATAGATCTGCGCCTTGTTGACATCGCGGGTGGTCGCAGTGTCCTTGAAGAACAAGGTCAGTGACAGGCCCTGATCAACATGCTGCGTTGCCGCCGCATAAACGTCGATGATCTTCTCGGCGCCAATCTCATAGGCATCCCGGTAGTAGGACAGATTGTCATTGTCCATGTAAGGCGCAGGGTAGTAAACGCGTCCAAGCTTGCCTTCCTTGCGGATCTCGATCTTCGAAACGATCGGATGGATGGAAGACGTGGAGTTGTTGATGTAGCTGATCGAACCGGTTGGTGGCACAGCCTGAAGATAGCGGTTGTAGATCCCGTGTTTCATGACGTCGGCCTTGAGGGCCAGCCAGTCTTCCTTGGTCGGGATTTCAATGCCGAATGTCTCGAACATTTCTGCAATGCGATCCGTGGCAGGTGCCCACTCCTGTTCAACATACTTGTCGAAGAAGGAACCATCCGCATAGGTGCTCTTGTCGAAGTCCTTGAATGGTTCACCGACTTCTTGCGCCAATTTGTTGGATGCCCGAATGCAGTGAAACAGGATCGTGTAGAAATACATGTTCGTGAAATCAATGCTTTCCTCGGATCCGTAATGGATGCGCTCACGTGCAAGAAAGCCATGAAGGTTCATTTGGCCAAGGCCGATAGCGTGGCTCTCATCGTTACCGCGGCGCACGGATGGCACGGAGTTGATGGCGCTCATGCTCGAAACGGCTGACAGGGCACGGATGGCTGCTTCGACTGTATCGCCGATCTTGCCGCCGTCCATTGTCTTGGCAATGTTCAACGAACCCAGGTTACACGAGATGTCCGTTCCCATGTGCTCATAGGACAGGTCGTCGTCGAATTCCGACGCTTCATTGACCTGCAGGATCTCCGAACACAGGTTCGACATGTTGATACGGCCATGGGCAGGGTTGCCGCGGTTGGCCGTGTCTTCGAACAGAATGTAAGGATATCCGCTTTCAAACTGGATTTCTGCGATTGTCTGGAAGAACTCGCGTGCATTGATCTTCTGCTTGCGAATGCGCGCGTCGTCGACCATCTCGTGGTACTTCTCGGTGACTGAAATATCGGCCATCGGCTTGCCGTAAACGCGCTCAACGTCATGCGGCGAGAACAGATACATGTCCTCGTTCTTCTTCGCCAGCTCAAAAGTGATGTCCGGAATGACAACACCAAGCGACAGGGTCTTGATGCGGATCTTCTCGTCGGCGTTCTCGCGCTTGGTATCAAGGAAGCGCATGATGTCAGGGTGGTGGGCGTTCAGGTAGACCGCACCGGCCCCCTGGCGCGCGCCAAGCTGGTTGGCGTAAGAGAAGCTGTCTTCGAGAAGCTTCATCACCGGAATGACGCCGGAAGACTGGTTTTCAATGCCCTTGATCGGCGCACCGGCCTCGCGAAGGTTGGTCAGAAGCAGCGCAACACCGCCGCCGCGCTTCGACAGCTGCAAGGCGGAGTTGATCGAACGACCAATGCTCTCCATGTTGTCTTCAAGACGCAACAGGAAGCATGAAATCAGTTCACCGCGCTGCTGTTTGCCCGCGTTGAGGAAAGTCGGGGTTGCTGGCTGGAAACGGCCGGAGATGATTTCGTCCATCAAACGCATGGCCAGGTTTTCATCACCCTGGGCCAGCGTGAGCGCAACCATCACGACACGATCTTCGAAGCGCTCAAGGTAGCGTTTGCCGTCGAATGTCTTCAGCGTGTAGCTGGTGTAATATTTGAACGCACCGAGGAACGTCGGAAAACGGAACTTGCGGGCAAAGGCAGCGTCGAAGATGGATTTGACAAACGCCTGATCATATTGCTCCAGAACGGCGCCTTCATAATATCCTTCGCGGACCAGATAACCGAGCTTTTCTTCCAGCGAGTGGAAGAACACGGTGTTCTGATTGACATGCTGAAGGAAAAACTCACGCGCGGCCCTACGGTCGGCGTCAAACTGGATTTCTCCGTTTGGACCGTAAAGGTTCAAAAGCGCATTCAACGCATGATAATCGTAGTGAGCTTCATTGGCACCATTTGGGCGCTCTAGGGTTGCCGTTTCCAAAACTCTTCCATCCCCTGTTTGATCCGAGCGACGTCGGTCTCTGTCCCTGAAAGCTCGAATTTGTAGAGCACCGGTACGTTACATTTATCGGAAATCACGTTCCCGGCCCAGGCGTAGTATTGCCCGAAATTCATATTCCCTGAAGCGATCACACCCTTCAGGTGAGAACGGTTATCCGCGTCATTGAGAAAGCGAATAACCTGCTTGTGTACGGCCCCCCGGCCTTCACCGTCAGCATATGTCGGAACCATGAGTACGTAAGGTTCCGAAATTTTCAGCATTGGCTCCGAAGCCCGGATGGGTATCCGTTGAGCCGGGAGATCCAATCTGCTGATCAGGCGATGCGTATTGCCCGAGGAGCTCGAAAAGTAAACGATCTGCCCCACAGCGTTTAGCTGAGAGAACCGATCTTGTCCGGACGAAAACCAGACCAATGCTGATCACCAGCAATAACCACAGGAACCTGGCGGTAGCCGAGAGACTGTACAGTCTCAAGTGCATCGTCGTCTTGCGTCAAATCGATAACATTATAGTCAACGCCGCGTTGCTCGAGAGCACGGGTCGTTGCGGTGCACTGAACGCAAGCTGGTTTGCTGTAGACTGTGACGGCCATTATTTCTTTCACCCAGAACGGAAAGTTCATTTTAAAAACACCTGACAAGTACCAAAGGTCCGGAAGCGAATTTTATTCGAACATCTCTTGTGGCAATCGTCGGCGCTCCGCGATTGTGCGCTCAAGTGCTTCGCTTCGGTCTTCCCCGCCATTTCCAACCCAAAGCTGGAAACTGTCACTCGGGGTGCCTTGGCCACAAAGAAACCCGTCATCAGCCCTGTAGTGAAGCTGAATTTGGTTAATCTGTTACCTCGGAATAAGTACGAATCGAAGCCTCTCGAACACTACATAGAGTATGTTTTACGCTGAGAGTGTCAATAAATTGTTTCCCCTCTCGGGGCTTTTGTGGGGAATGTTAACCATTGGGCAAGCGAAGCCGCCATTTTGTCCACCGGGCCTCTGTATTCTGTGGACCTCGTTAACTTTTTCTTTAGGAATGCCTTGTGTTTCCAAGGCTTCTGAATGTTGGCCGCAGGGCCGGGAAAACGGCATAAAACTGCCATAAACGGGACATCGCGACCTGTCGCAACCGATTCGCTGCGCGATTCGCGCATATGCATCATGCAAAATACGCATACTAGATATAGTGCCCGAGCTGAGTCGCCGTTTCGTTCGCCTTGAAAAGCTTTTCGGGAACACGCTCTGACCGGCCTCAAAGCCCTCGATGCTGGCCTCATCGACCCACTTGCCCTGCTTACAAGATATAGTGGTCCGAGTCTCGGTCGACACATCAAGGGTGTCATTCTTTGCCGCAGCACTGCCTTCATCAGATAAAATGAAATCGGCTTGCCATCGGTCATTAGGCAGACAATTTGTTCGCCAAGGGCTTTCCAGCCTGCGGTATTTATGTAAAACCCGCCGAAGCGTATTTGAGCGCGCTTTTTCTATAAATGAGGCGCTGGTTCTGAAGCTGAGGCTTCGTGAGCCGAGCGACATAAACTTTGCGAGGGAGGTCCCATGACGACCTTGACGATCCGCCGCCCTGATGACTGGCACTTACATCTGCGTGATGGCCAGATGCTGGAGAGCGTATTGCCGCAAAGCTCGGAGCATTTTGGTCGCGCGATCATCATGCCGAATCTCGTGCCGCCCGTGGTGACCACAAAGCTGGCCGCCAGCTATCGCGACCGCATTCTGGCAGCCTTGCCCGAGGGCCACGACTTTACCCCGCTGATGACGCTTTATCTGACGGAGACAACTGACCCTGATGATGTGGAAGCGGGATTCAGGGACGGCCTGATCACAGCGGTGAAGCTTTATCCGGCGGGCGCGACCACCAATTCCCAGAGCGGCGTCAGAGATCTGAAAAAGGTGCGCCCCGTGCTGGAGCGTATGGCGAAGATTGGCATGCCCCTGTGTATGCACGGCGAAGTGACATCGCCGGACGTTGACATTTTTGACCGGGAAGCAGTCTTCATCGAGACAGTGCTCGGGCCCTTGCGTGAGAGCCTGCCGGAGCTGCGCATCGTTCTGGAGCATGTCACCACAGCGGACGGCGTTGACTATGTCCAGTCTCAGGACAAGAACATCGGCGCCACCATCACCACGCATCATCTCATGATAAACCGCAACGCCATTCTCGTGGGTGGGATCAAGCCGCATTACTATTGTCTGCCGGTCGCCAAGCGAGAAAAGCATCGTCTCGCCCTGCGCAAGGCCGCAACCTCGGGTGATGCACGCTTCTTCCTGGGGACGGACAGCGCGCCGCATACGGATCCGTTGAAAGAATCGGCCTGTGGCTGCGCCGGTGTCTTCTGCGCCCCCAACACGATGGCTTGCCTGGCGACCGTTTTCGAACAGGACGGCGCCCTCGACAAACTGGAGGCTTTTGCCTCTCTTAATGGTCCGGCCTATTATGGCCTTCAGCCCAATGACGCGACCCTTAAACTGACCCGCCAGGATGAGCCGGTGACCTTCCCCGGCAAGATCCAGGTTGGGGAAGATGAAGTGACGGTCTTTGATCCGATGATCCCGATCCACTGGACCGTAGAAGTTTCGCCCTGATGGGCTTAAAGACAACAAAATGATCCGCTTAAGACAACGCGCCCGCTAACAGGAATTCGACATGTTCCCGAACACTTTCCCTGCCAAAGAGCAAATCGCCGAAATGGTCGCCAAGATGCTTCTGGAAATTGAAGCCGTCCATTTTCGCTCAGACGAGCCGTACAAGTTCACCTCAGGCCTTGCCAGCCCGGTCTACATCGACTGCCGCAAGCTGATCTCCTTTCCGCGCATTCGTTCCGCCATCATGGATTTTGCCGCAGCGACCGTGATGCGCGATGCCGGTTTTGAACAGTTTGACTGTGTGGCTGGTGGTGAAACTGCAGGTATTCCGTTTGCCGCCTGGCTTGCTGATCGTCTGGCCCTGCCAATGCAATATGTGCGCAAGAAGCCAAAGGGCTTTGGTCGTGACGCCCAGATCGAAGGTCTGATGGTCGAAGGGTCCCGCGTTCTGCTGGTTGAAGACCTGATCACCGACGGGGGCAGCAAGATCAAGTTTGCAAAGGCAATCGAGCAGGCTGGTTCTAAGGCAACTCACACTTTCTCCGTCTTCTATTATGACATCTTCAAGGATACGCCACAGCGTCTGGAAGAAGCTGGCATGGGCCTGCATTATCTGGCAACGTGGTGGGACGTTCTCGACTATTGCAAAAAGACCGAGCGCTTTCCGCCTGACGTTCTGGAGCAGGTCGAAAGCTTCCTCGGAGACCCGCTGGCATGGTCAGCCAGGAATGGTGGCATAACGGAGTTGCCGAAACTCTGAGCCAGATCCACCTTCCTATCAAATAGGAGTTTCTTATGCGTGGACTAACTGGACTTCTCGCACTGGTTCTTGCGGTTCTGCCAATGGCAGTTCTGGCTTCTCCAGATGTCGACTTTCCGCAGTCCGGATACTCCTATGGTGGGAAGGTGCGAAGCGGGCCGGGGATGAACTTCAGGCAGATCGGAAGTCTCTACGAAGGTGATCCCATCGTCATTCTCAATGGCACTGGGGCCATGATGAATGACTATGAGTGGTTCGAGATTCGCTACGGCGATGGCCAGGTGGGTTTTCAGTGGGGCGGGCTTATGTGCTCCCAAAACCCTTATCCGACCATCTTTCGGGTGTGCAATGGCCCGCACCTTCAAACTCAGGCACCTGCGGCCGAAAAGCCGCAGTCTTTTGATCCAGCCGTTGTGAACGGATTGACGGTTGGACGTGTTCTTTATCCAGGTGGCAGCTTCACGAACACCAATGGCGTGCAGTGGCAGGAAGCTGACGCCAACGGTCAGGTCAAGTTTCACTTCCAGGAAGAGTCGCGAAACGAGAGAACCGTTTACCTGTTCGATGGCTCGCGCAATGTCGCCCTGGAACTTGATATCAGCCGCGGCGAAGTGCTTTACGGTCTCGGCACAGACCCGAAAACGGTTCTCTATCGCATCATCCAGGTGTTCGCGAAGGGTGGCGGGACTGCCGGCGGGACCCAACAACCTCAATCGTCGGATATGGTGACGGTTCGCTACACCTGTGCGGAGGGTTTGCCGTTGACGGTCACTTATGTGAACCGTGGCAATGGGCATGCAATCTTCAGCATCGACGGCTCGCCGCAGGAGCGTCTCGAGCAGGTCGTGTCTGGTTCAGGCGCCCGTTATTCAAATGGCATCTATACCCTGTCTGCCAAAGGGAACTTCGCGACGCTCGAGCACCCGAGCGGTGTCGATCAATGTTATGAATAGCAAGCAGTAACGTTGTTCTCGGGGATTTTTAGCTGCTACACGCTCAACAATCTTGACCGCGTATTTCTCTTATGAACAACTGGCAGCTGATTTGTGGGGTGTTTGCGTGAAAAAGATTATCCAGATGTGTGTGGCCGCCTTGTTCCTTGGCGGGTGTGCCTATAGTGCCGCGCCGGTGAGCACGCCGGCGTTTGATACCGCCTTGTCTTACTCGGACAAAATACCGGGAAAATGGGTTCTGGCCGTCGATCTGGACAAGTTCTCCGAGACTGTGCGGCCGTCAGGCTACGCCTGTGCCATCCACTCCTATCCGCTTGACGTGCGGCAATCCTACCAAAGCGCGCTCAATCAGACGCTCCAAAATGTCTTTGAATCGGTCGAGGTTGTGGATCGACCACCGACGGCCGAGCAGCTGAAAGAGATGAACGCAAAGGGCTCGATTTTCGTGCGTGCAGAAGCGATGAGCGGACGGGTAGATGTGTTGCCGGGCTTTTGGTCGGCGAATATGCGCAGTCGGGTGGAACTCGTCTCTGCAGTGCTTGTCGACGGCCCATCCGGGCGGTTGTTCGGCAAGACCGTGGAAGGGGACGGAGAGGGCGAAGAATCTGCCGGACTGGTCTGCAGTGGTGGTGCCAAGTCTCTGGCTGCAGCAGCTGAAGACGCCATGAAGGACAATGTCCGAGGCATTGCAGAAACTCTTGGAAACGCGCCAAACTTGAGAAAATAGGCTGTCCGGTAAAAAGGCCCAACTGAAGACAGGGAAGCTTATGGCGCACACTCTCACACGTGAAGAAATCAAGGAACTTTACAGACCGCCTGCAGGCCAGATCGTTGAGGTCGACGTCCCGGTTTTGAAGTATCTGGTTATTGATGGTGAGGGTGATCCAGCTGCCAAGCCCTTTCGAGAGGCAACAAGGTGGCTTTTCGCGGCGATTGTGCCATTGAGAAAAATCGCAAAGCAGAAACTGGGACAAGCCTTTGCCGAGCCGCCTCTGGAAGCGGTGTACTGGACTAAGGGGGCCGCAAATCTGGACACCGCGCCCAAGTCAGAATGGTGCTGGCGCTGCATGATTGTTCTGGCTGACTGGATGGATGAAGCCATGATCGCGGATGCGATTGACAATGCTGTCAAGGTATTGGGCAAGGCTCCCGATAGTCTGCGCGTTGAGGAAATGCATGAAGGACGATCCGTTCAAATCATGCATGCAGGGACGCCGGAAAACGACCGAGACCTCATCGCAAAAATCTATCAGGACTATCTACCGGCTCGCGATTTGGCGCCGAGCGGGCTCTACCATGAAATTTACCTGGGCGATGCCAGACGGGTTCCGCCAGAAAAGATGCGGACGATTGTAAGGCAACCGGTCGCCTGACGGGAAGCAGGAGAGACGCTCTTCTCGGGTCTCCATGGCGCCAGCAAGGCAACCTATAGTCTGTTCGTTGCCGTTATTGCTGGTAATGCAGCCGCGCTGACTGTATCTGCGGATAGCCTCGTTATACTGATAACGCTGTTTACCTCTGTATCGTGAAGTTTGGCCTAGTCCGAACGCGCTTGTCTTTCAGAGAGTTTTGGTGCCCATTCCATGGCCCAGTCTCCCAAAGGTTCAAGAACTCTGAACAGAGCCCTTCCGTCGTTTGACAGAGCATAGCCATCGGGAGCTTTTTCCACCAGGCCAGCAGCGCGCAATTCCTTCAAGCGGGTGTTCAGAACTGTTGGGGAAGCGGAGTTGCAACGCGCTTGCAAGTCTCGAAACGTTCGATTGGCGTCGGACAGGTTCCAGAGAATTCCCATTGACCATCGACGCCCGAGAAGATCGAAGAGCACCATGATTGGCTGCCCGCTTTGTGAGCCGCGGACAGCTTTGCCGACCTTGGGCAATAAGGTGGCAATATCAGCATCGCTTGACTTTTTGCTACTCATTTAGTAGCGATCTCCTTGTTACATATTTTGTAGCATATAAGAGGAGACAGATATGACAAGGCCAACGTCCGCGGCAACGCTTGTTGATGTATCTCTATGGTTTGCCCTTGCCGCCGCCTGGAGCTCCTCTTACGCCGTGATCAAGATCGGCGTTGCAGGCATGGATCCCACGGTCCTTGTTGCAGGCCGCATGACGATTGCCGCAATCGTTATCCTGGGGTTGTTTAAACTGCTCGGAGGGCGTCTTTCCCGAGATCCGCTCGATTGGTTGTCCTATGGGATCACGGGGATGCTCGGCAGCGTTCTGCCCTTTCTGCTGATCACCTATGGCGAGCAAAACGTCGATAGCGCACTGACGGCAATCCTCATGGGGTTCGCACCCGTTGGTACGGTCATATTGGCCGCAACTTTTCTACCTGATGAACGCCTGACCTTGCCGCTTGTGTTGGGCATCATAGGCGCGCTCATTGGCATCTCTCTGCTCGTTGGTCCGGCCGCGCTTCTGGGCATGGGCCAGCAGATCGGCGGTCAGGCTGCAATCCTGGGTGCAACGCTGTGTTATGCGTCATCGACCGTCTATATTCGGCGCTTTGTGAAGCGACCGCCCCTGGAAATGGCAGCAGGGTCTTCCCTGATCGGCACATTGGCCATCGTTGGCCTGGTCTATCTTGGAGGGGGAGACATGCTCTCACTCATGAACACCTCCAGCACCTCGCTGGCTGCCGTGATCTACCTTGGGCTCGTCTCAACGGCTGCTGCAAACCTGACCTACTTTTTTCTGGTGCCGCGCCTTGGCGCGAACCGCATGTCGCAGGTCAATTTTGCAGTGCCGGTCGGCGGAACGTTGATCGGTGCAGGTCTTCTGGGAGAGACCGTTGACACGCCGCAATTGGCAGCCCTTGTCCTGATAACCGGTTCTGTCTGGCTGGCAACAAGGGCAGGCGGGAAGATGAAACGGCAGTAGTGCCGGAGAGTTCGGACATTGGTTCGAACGCGACAACAGGAGCGCAGCTGCGCGACCGGCCGGAAAGGCGCCCCAGCGGAGGCGTTGAACGAAGTGAAGCTGCCGTGAGTGAAATAATGGCGGAGAGGGTGGGATTCCACTCCGCGATACCACTCGAGCGCAGAACTCCGCCAATTTTTTGAGGCGGCCAACGGGTTGCGATACCCGGAGCGATACCGCGGTCGATACAATGCGTCAAGGTTCTGTTCGAGTGCGTCTTTCCAATTCCCGAATCCGAGCGCGAAGCTCTAGATTTTCTTTGACGAGCGTCTCATTCGTAATTTGCAGTCTGATGCAAAGACCTTGGTACTCGTCCGAGGCCGCAAGTGAGCGAGAAGCGAGCTGTCTGTATTCACAAATGGTTTTTCGAGCCTCTTTGGTCTCCCGTTGTGAGTCGATTAGTTCTGATTGAAGGACACCAATATTGGGCTTAGAAGAATACAGATTCCTTATTCGCGAATAAAGTTCGTCTATGTGTTTTCCGCCGATGCGGTAGATGAGCCATATTAGAAAAAAGTAAGCGATGTGGCCGACGGTAATACCGTCACCGCTCAATAAGCTTGCGATGAACTCTGAGATCGCGTTCAAGGCTGTCTACTATCCTCTCTGAGCGCCTGAGCCATTCGAGGTCGGACTCATGCAAATCTGCGTTCAGTTGAGAGAATGTATTTCTTGGAAGATGTTCGCAAGGTTCAGAGATAGAGTATAATTTTTCCCTTTTTTCTGCATCTTTACAAGAAGTATATTTGAAGAAAACATTTTTCAACTTAAAATCCTTCAAATCGCGCAACAGATACAAAACCTGAAAATTTTAAAAAATTTCGAAATATCGATGATTAGAAATGGAAGTTAGTCAACCACCTGTCATCTAAGTGAAGCAATTCGCTGTGCTCGTCAAGATTGAATGTTGACCCGAGAACAACCAGAACAAAGCAGCGTTTCGCTCTAGCACGTGTTCCGGGTAAGTATATCCCAGCCGCCCTACTGATTCCATTCATATGATCCGGATAAACCCCTCTATCATCACCTCCGAAGTACGAAGCGTTAAGCGATACTATAGCGTTATTTCCCGGAGTGTATTTAGTAAGGATATCCTTGCAAGCTTGTCGACCCAAGTCTTGCTCGCCTGCCTCTGAGAAATTTCGAAGCATGCATAAGCCAATGTAAACGCAACAGGCAGATCTAATCGAGCGATTGTCGGGTATATCAAATAGATTCCCAATCGTATTTATCTTAGTTTCGATATCTTGAACTTCTTCAGTGTTGCTACCCACTCTGGGATATTCTTTTTCAACCGGTGAGTTGACGAAAGCTCGCTTAAGGAAATTCATAGTTGAACGCCATTATTTTTAAAATCTAGAGATGTGGAAAATAAAATAAAATTTTAAAAAGTCTAGAAAAAAGAAAACGAAAAAACCGGAAATGTTCACTTGGCTGACATGAATGCGAAACACAAACAACGAGAACGGAATTTGAATAGGAATTTTTCAGGGTACTGAAGGTGCTGTTGGTTACTCGCTAAGTGTTAACTGTACGATTCTCTGCAAACGGCGCATCGAAGTTGCTCCGGCCCCGCTTTCCGGATCTCCGTCGCGGCCCCTGTCAGTGGCTCCTTCCGGATCAGGGCCCGGGTAGTCTCGATCCCTCATGTACCTCCATATCGCAAAATAACCCCGGTCTGTCTTTTCGATCGGACCGCAAAGGATCGTCAATGGATCGCGGTCGATAATCACGATCCTCTCGAACCACTCGAGCAGATCGTCCGGAAGCCTGTGATGAATTTCTGCGACGGATGGGTGTTCGAGAAAAACCCTCCGTCCGTGACGTGCCCTGAGGACGTCCCGGATCAGAAGGTTCATCGAGCGTCGGGTTTCGGTGTTCCGGACGGAGGAGGGGGCGATTGAATGCGGCGTCCCTGACGGACGGCTTCAATGGAGACGACGGACGATACCTGCGCGATACCAGCCTCTGTTCGAGGTTGGCCGTTTTCTGAACACTCGCGGAATTCTGCGGTTCGCCTAATTGGCGGAGAGTGCAGTGAAATAATGGCGGAGAGGGTGGGATTCGAACCCACGGTGGAGTTGCCCCCACGCCGCATTTCGAGTGCGGTACTTTCGACCACTCAGCCACCTCTCCGCGGTGCTTAAGAAAGCAGGTCTCAAGTCGCGCGGAACATAGACAAGGCTTTTGTGCGTCGCAAGCGCTTTTGAACACCTTTTCGCGTTTTTTGATCGACGGCTTTTGAAGCAGATAGCTTCCCGTCTTTCCAAGACCCTGCATTCGCTTCATGGCTGTTGTGAGGAGCGCGGTGAACCGCTATGAGCGGCAATGAAGTGTCATCTAGAAGCAAGTGCGGTGGTGTGAACTGTTTCCGGTACACGCAGTGCGGGTGCAGACAGTTTGTGACTGTGACATGTTTGTCATTGACAGGTGAAGGCTTTTGCCTATATTCCGCGTTCTTGAAGGGGTGAAGTGTCAGATTTTACCCTGGAAAACTTGTCTTAAGGCCCGATTGGCAGCTTTTCAAAAGCAATAGTCCATCACCAAAGATCCGCAATGCGTCTTGATTTCAAGGTTCGCTTGCAGGCGCCGACAGACCTGAAAGTCTGCTGTTTGGCACAAAGTTAAACAGCGATCAAAAACGAAAAGAAGGACGTGCGAGACATGTTCGCAGTAATCAAGACAGGTGGCAAGCAGTACACTGTTGCCGCTGACGATCTTTTGAAGATCGAAAAACTGGACGCCGAAGCTGGCAGCTCGGTCACTTTTGAAGAAGTGCTGATGGTTGGCAACGGTGCAGACACCACAGTTGGTGCTCCTCTCGTCGAAGGCGCAAGCGTTGTTGCTGAAGTCGTGGAGCAGGGCCGTGGTCGCAAGATCATTATTTTCAAGAAGCGTCGTCGTCAGAACTCGCGTCGCCGCAATGGTCATCGTCAGTCCTACACTCTGGTGAAGGTTACCGACATTTTGACCGGTGGTGCGAAGGCCGCTAAAAAGGCAGCGCCTAAAAAGGCAGAAGCCCCTAAGAAGGCCGCCGCTAAGAAAGAAGAAAAGCCGGCTGCAGCTGATGAAGCCGCGCCGCTCTTCACCGCTCCGGCAGGTGCCAAGGATGATCTGAAAAAGATCTCCGGCGTTGGTCCGGTTCTGGAAGGCAAGTTGAATGATCTGGGTCTCACGACCTATGAGCAGATCGTCAACCTGACTGCAGAAGAAATCGCCCGTGTTGATGAGGTCCTGAATTTCAAGGGCCGTATTGAACGCGATAACTGGGTTGAACAGGCCAAGGAACTGGCAGGCAAATAAGCCGCCATTCTTTCTAGTCTATTAAAGAGTTAAGAGGAGCACCCTCATGGCACATAAAAAGGCAGGTGGTTCGTCCCGCAACGGTCGCGATTCCGCAGGACGCCGTCTTGGTATCAAGAAGTTCGGTGGCGAAGCTGTCATTCCGGGCAACATCATTGCACGTCAACGCGGAACCAAATGGCATCCGGGTAACGGCGTTGGTATGGGCAAAGACCACACTATTTTTGCAGTCGTAGAAGGCAAAGTGGACTTCCAGGCTAAAGCCAACGGCCGAACAACAATCAACGTGCTTCCAGTGGCGGAAGCAGCGGAGTAAAGCCGACGTGATATCAAGCACCGCCGGCGTCCCATAGCCCCGGCGGTTCGAGATAGAACCGGTCAGATTTCAAGAGGGGAGATGGGAAGCCATCTTCCCTTTTCGCGTTCTGATCGGAGATTAAAATGGTTGTAGAGAGTGATAGTCTTTTAGACGATAGTAGTTGTGGTGCGGCGCCTTTGCCGCAGGAAGCTGACCGTGTAAGGCTCGATGTGCCGCGCACGGATGATTTGGCCGACATTGTGTTTTTGGCCAACAACCAACGAATTGCTGCAAACCTTCTGAAGATGCCCCATCCCTTTGGGCTGGACGATGCAAGGGCAATCGTTGCAAAAGCGGAAATGTCTTCGCGCAACACGGCGACCTTTGCCATTCGGCTGAAGTCAACCGGTCGTTGCATCGGCATTGCGCGCTACGCCAGTGTAGAGGCCGAGGAAACGGTTCACATCGGTTACTGGATCGGTGAGCCGTTCTGGGGACAGGGTCTTGCAACCGAAGCGGTTCATGCACTGATTGACCATGCTTTTACGCACGGCTCCATGGAGCGCCTGACTGCGACTTGTAGGGTTACCAATGCGGCCTCGCGCAAGGTTCTTGTCAAATCGGGTTTCCAGTTCCGTGACCAATCGATGATCCGGTCCGTTGGGGCAGGTGGTTCGGTGCCGATCGAGCGCTACAATCTGGATCGGTCTGTCTGGTCAACCCTGAAGCAATGGGGGCGAACAGCATGAGCCTGCCTACATTGAAAACGCGCCGTCTGGTGTTGCGGCCCATGCGGGACAGCGATGCGGAAGCCATCGCGTCGCTGGGTGGCCGCAACTTTGACGTAGCACGCTGGCTGACCGGCTGTTCCTGGCCCTACGATGAGGGCGAGGCGCAAGCCTATGTTTCGCATCTGCTGGCGCATGACCCGATGGAGCATGAAGCCGCCTTTGCAATAACGCTGGGCGGTGTGTTTATCGGCGCAATCAGTATGGAAGCGCCAGGAGACTTGCCAGAACAGCCTGAGTGTCCGACGATCGGATACTGGTTGGGTACCAGTTTTCAAGGTTTTGGCTATTCCAAGGAAGCTGCATTGGCAGTGCTGGACTGGGCCTTTGATGCTTACGGCTGTGAGGCTATTGCAGCGCGAGCCTATGAGGACAATTCGGTCTCACGTGGATTGCTGCGCTCGCTGGGTTTCAAGCCGGTTGGTATGACGACGCGATTTGCCAAGCCTCTTGGCCACGATGTGAGTTGCATTGTGGTGCGGCTCGACAAGAAGACATTCAAGGCGAAGGCCGCGGCGTAATGGTTTCTCCGATCAGAACCAAACGTCTCGTACTTCGCATGCCTTCAAGCGACGATTTGGAGAGCATCGTCTCGATGCTCTCCGACTATGAAGTGACAAAGATGCTTTCGCGCGTCCCTCATCCTTATAGTGAGGAGGACGGACGTGTTTTTCTGCAAACTGTCGAGAGCCAGGAGGCAGAATGGCCGAATGGCGAAGAATTGACCTTTTTCGTTGACCATTCGGGCGAAATGATTGGCGCAGTCTTCTTTCGGAAGTTGCAAGGAGAGCCCGAGATCGGGTATTGGCTTGGCAAGGCCTTTTGGGGCAACGGCTTTATGAGCGAAGCAGTGGCTGCTGCGCTTGATTGGCTGTTTAACACGACGCAGCATGACAGGGTGTCTGCCGAGGCGATGATGGAAAATCCGGCATCGCTCAATGTCATGAAAAAATTGGGATTCGAAGTGGTTGGAGAGAGCTCCTGCGCAAGCCGAGCGCGCGGTGAAGCTGTCCGGGCCACGAAAGTCGTATTGAGCCGTGATGGTTTCAAACGCATAGCCACGGTTTGAAAGCCGGGCGGGAAAGAAAGACAACACTATGAAGTTCCTTGATCAGGCCAAGATTTACGTCCGCTCCGGAAATGGCGGCGCTGGCTGTGTGTCTTTCCGCCGCGAAAAATACATTGAGTATGGTGGGCCTGATGGCGGTGATGGCGGGCGCGGCGGCGACGTGATCATTGAATGCGTCGATGGCCTGAACACGCTGATCGACTACCGCTACAAGCAGCATTTCAAAGCCGAGACCGGCATTCACGGCATGGGCAAGAACCGAACTGGCGCCGATGGCGGTGACGTTACGCTCAAAGTTCCAGTCGGAACGCAAATCTTCGAAGAAGACAACGAAACACTGATTGCCGACCTGACCGAAATCGGACAACGGGTGCATTTGCTGAAGGGCGGCAACGGCGGTTTTGGCAACGCGCATTTCAAGTCGTCTGTAAACCAGGCTCCACGTCGCGCCAATCCAGGCCTCGAAGGCGAGGAAAAATGGATTTGGCTGCGTTTGAAGTTGATCGCTGATGCCGGTCTTGTTGGATTGCCGAATGCCGGTAAGTCGACCTTCCTGGCTGCCGTTTCAGCCGCAAAGCCGAAAATTGCAGACTACCCATTCACGACGCTGCACCCGAACCTCGGTATTGTTCAGATCGATGGCAACAGCTTTGCCATGGCGGATATTCCCGGTCTGATTGAGGGCGCGCATGAAGGAACTGGCCTCGGTGACAGATTCCTCGGCCACGTAGAACGTACCCGCGTCCTGCTGCATTTGGTTGATGGTTCCGGGCAGGAAGATCCGGGCGAGTCCTACAAGATTATCCGCGGTGAGTTGGCAGCTTACGGTAATGGTCTGGATGAAAAGCCGGAAATCGTCGCGCTGTCCAAGTGTGATGCATTGACGGAAGAACTGATCGAGGAGCGCAGTGCATCGCTTGAGGCAGCTTGCGGGCAAAAGCCATTGATCCTCTCTTCAGCCAGTGGCCTGAACGTAGACCGCGCCTTGCGCATGGTGGTGCGGGCGATTGATCACGACAAGCAGGAAGAAGCCAATCAGGTGCCTTCCAAGGAAGAGGAAGGATGGCATCCCTGATGACATCCACTCACCGGCTTTCAGATTATAACCGGATTGTTGTGAAGATTGGATCGGCGTTGCTCGTGGAAAACGGCACGCTGAAGCAATCCTGGCTGGAAGCGCTTGTGACGGACCTTATGGACCTGATCAGCGCTGGCAAGGAAGTGATTGTCGTCTCTTCCGGTTCCATTGCGCTCGGACGTGGTTTGCTTGGCCTTGCTGCAGGTGCCTTGAAACTTGAAGAAAGCCAGGCAGCCGCTGCGGCCGGTCAGATCGAACTGGCGAAGGCCTACGCAGAAGCACTCGGAAATCATGGCAAGCGCCCGGGTCAGATCCTTCTGACATTGGGGGATACGGAACAACGCCGCCGCTATTTAAACGCACGCGCCACCATCGGAACGCTGTTGAAGCTTGGCGCAGTGCCAATCATCAACGAAAACGATTCCGTGGCCACATCTGAAATCCGCTATGGCGACAACGATCGTCTGGCGGCACGTGTCGCCACAATGGCAAGCGCGGATTGCCTTGTTCTTCTGTCCGATATCGACGGGCTTTACACGGCGCCGCCGGCACAAAACCCGGATGCAGTCTTTCTGCCCGAAGTGCCGCGCATCACGCTTGAAATCGAGGACATGGCCGGGAGCGCAGGGTCTGAGCTGTCGCGCGGCGGCATGAAGACCAAGATTGATGCCGGCAAGATTGCCACAGCGGCGGGCACCTCGATGGTGATCACCTCTGGCAAGGAGCTGAACCCCCTGAGGCGTTTGGCTGATGGGGCGCGTTGCACATGGTTTCCGGCGATGGCGACACCAGCGAGCGCGCGCAAGGCCTGGATCGGTGGCCATCTGGAGCCCCATGGGATCATCACCATTGATGAGGGGGCCTTGCGGGCGTTGTTGTCCGGCAAGAGCTTGCTGCCGGCTGGCGTTGTTCGGGTCGAAGGTCAATTCTTGCGCGGTGATGCGGTACGAGTGGTGTCAACGGCCGGACGCGATGTTGCCCGTGGTCTCATCGCCTATGATCACGACGAAGCGGCTTTGATCATTGGTCGAAACAGCACCGAAATCGAGGCAATCGTAGGTTATTCTGGACGCGCCGAATTGATCCATCGAGATGATATGGCCGTTGATGAAGGTCTGGAAAAAAGTGGGCAGGAACGCTAGGACAATACGCTGCTTAAAAGCGGATGTAGGCGCAGGACAAGAACATGTTTGATACGATCAAGACCAATGACGTTGAAATGCTGATGAAAGCCATGGGTGAAAAGGCCCGTGCCGCTTCAAAAGTTCTTGCAAATGCGCCCACCTCTCAAAAGAACCAGGCACTGACCGAGATGGCGCAAGCCATTCGTATGTCTGAAGCAGACATTCTCACAGCCAATTCTCTTGACGTCGAGGCGATGAAAGCCAACGGCCAGACAGCCGCCTTTCTGGATCGCGGAACGTTGAACGCTGAGCGCATCGAAGCCGTGGCCAAAGCGCTCGAAGATATCGTCATGCTCGAAGATCCGGTCGGCCAGTTGATGACTGGTTGGGATCGTCCGAACGGGCTTCACATCGATCGTGTCCGTACTCCTCTGGGTGTTATCGGCGTGATTTATGAAAGCCGCCCGA
>JABXHV010000019.1 GCA_013373445.1 Paracoccaceae bacterium
AACTTCGGCTTCATCGGCGCAACTGCCATGTTGACCGATACATATCGTCCTGAAGAGCGCACGACAGTTCAATCCACCAATGACTTTATCGTCTTTGGCTTTGTTTCGCTGGCATCTTTCTCATCAGGCCAAATGCTGGAATACTCCGGCTGGGATGCCGTCAACTGGTTCGTCTTCCCGTTCGTGATCTTGAGCCTTGTCCTGTTGGGATGGCTTGTGACTCATGACCGCGGCGCAAAGGTTTCAGCCGGGTAGGGCGCAAGGGACCTTGTTCTTCAGGTGCAAATACAAAAAAAAAGCCCCAGACAGTCTCCGGGGCTTTTTGAATTCTGGGCCGTAACCGGACGTTACAGATTGAGCCCTGGTCCTGCGGTTGCACCTTTCAGGATCTGGGTCAACAAACCGTAGTCCTTACCGCCTGTGCGGGTTTTGCGGGTCATGATGTCAACGACCCGGCCATCTTCAAGACCATAATTGCCCATGTCGCGCACATAGCCGTCTTCATCAAAATAGATCGCAACAACGCGCTGATCGACAATGTCAGGTGCCAGAAACGCGGTCGTCTGTTTCACCTGGGAAATGTAGTAGTAGCTTTCGCCGTTCAGGCTGGACGTCGTGGAAGGAGAACCGAGCACGAGCTCAACCTGTTCCTTGGATGAACCAACCTGGACCTGGGACAACATCTCATTGGAGATGACATGGCCGTGGGTATAGGTCTGTGTGAAGCATCCTGCGAGCGGCAGGGCAACAAGGAGCGGGATCAGAACGGCATGCGCCTTGATATTCATACGTGTCTTCCTTTAGGGCTGGCATGAGGCCTGCCGATATCGAGAAACATTTCTTGGCAAAGTCCCTAACGTGGGATAGGCCTCTTGGCAACACCAGTTATGAGAGAGCGTATCATGCCCTTTGGCCTGTTTCGGCGCAAATCGCGTGATGCTGAGCACCGTGTCTACTCGCAGATCGTGGCTCAAGCACGGCAACCAGTCTTTTATCAAGGGTATTTTGTCCCTGATACCATCGATGCGCGTTTCGACATGATTGTGGTTCACACAGTCCTGCTTTTCCGCCGTTTTAAGGGTGCTGAGAGATCCGCTGGAACCTTTGCGCAGAACGTCTTTGACCTGTTCTTTGCAGATATGGACGCCAATTTGCGCGAAATTGGTATTGCAGACGTGAGGGTGCCCAAAAAGATCGGAAAGATGGCCGAAGCTTTTTATGGTCGCGCCGATGCATATATTCCGTTGATCGATGCAAATGACGAAAAGGCGCTTGCACAAGCGCTGGAACGCAATATATGGCCAGAAGATGAAACTGCAGAAACGAGTACGGCGACACAGAGCGAACCGCTGGCTCTGGCCCGCTACATGATTGGAGCTGCTGCGGCCCTTGAGGCTCAGGATACGCGCACGATTTGTGAAGGCTCCGTGAATTTTCCAGATGGCGCAGACTATCTCGGCCAGGACAGATGACATGACCAAACAGACCTATCCCTATTCTCATCCCTTTGATGGCACGCGTCTTGGCAATGAGGACAAGCATCTTCGCCTTGAGCCTTCAGCCAAGGAGTGCGCAGCGATTGCCAAGGCCTATGAGTTGGACGGTATAGATGAGCTGGTCGCCGATCTTGTTATCAAGCCCTGGCGCAAGAGCGGGGCGCGGGTTGTCGGCACAATCACCGCCAAGCTCAACCGCACCTGTGTCGTTACCCTTGAGCCGTTTGTGGAAGATCTCGAGGATGATATCGACCGGACCTTCGAACCTGTTTCCAGCCGTCCCCGTCGCCCGCGTGATCTAAATGACGAGGGTGAAATTGAAATTGATTTGGAAACACTTGATCCGCCGGATGTTATGGTCGATGGAGTGCTGGACTTGGGACACGTCGTCTGTGAGCAGCTTGCGCTGAATGTCGATCCGTTTCCGCGGAAGCCCGGAGCGACGTTTGAAGCCGAGGCTGGTCCGGTTGAGGAAGAGGATGAGCCTGCACCATCGCCATTTGCCGCATTGGCAAAGCTGAAAGGCGACGGTGAAGGGTAAAACTCAGCCAAAACTGTCAAAAACGGTTGTCTCACTTCTGGAAAAGGGTATGTTCGCCTCCGAACAGCACCTCGGGGTCTCCATCATGAATGGCGGCCATTTGGGGAAAGAAGTCGAGCAAGAGCAAAGCAGTCAAAGACCGGTATATGGCTAAAACCATTAGAATTTCTCTGGATGTGATGGGTGGAGATCACGGAGCAGAGGTTGTTTTGCCCGGTGCTGAAATAGCCCTCGTCCGTCACCCGAATATTCGCTACAGCCTGTTTGGGGATGAGGCGGTCGTAAAGCCTCTTCTGGAAAACTATCCGCGCGTGCGCGATGCTTCGACCTTCCATCACTGTGAAGTCTCTGTTGCCATGGACGCCAAGCCGAGCCAGGCTCTGCGCCAGGGGCGCTGGAAGTCCAGCATGTGGCAGTCAATCGAGGCGGTCAAAAAAGGCGACGCCGATGTGGCCGTCTCCGCAGGCAACACAGGCGCCTTGATGGCGATGTCGAAATTTTGTCTGCGCACGATGGCCAATATCGAGCGCCCTGCGATTGCGGCGATCTGGCCAACGGCAAAGGGCGAATCCATCGTCCTTGATGTTGGGGCCACCATTGGCGCAGATGCACAGCAGCTGATTGACTTTGCAATTTTGGGCGGGGCCATGGCGCGAGCGCTGTTTTCCGTCGACAAACCGTCCGTTGGTCTGCTCAATATTGGCGTCGAAGAGGTCAAGGGCCTTGAAGAAGTGCGTACCGCCGGTCGCCTCCTGAAGGAGCGTCCCGTCAAATCCATCAAATATGCAGGCTACGTCGAAGGCGACGACATCGGTCTTGGGACCGTTGACGTGGTGGTGACGGAAGGCTTTGCAGGCAATATTGCGCTCAAGACCGCTGAAGGCACAGCCAAGCAGATCGCAGGTTACCTGCGCTCGGCGATGAGCCGGTCGCTGCTTTCCAGACTTGGTTACATTCTGGCAAAGGGCGCCTTTGATCTTCTACGCGAGAAACTTGACCCGCGCAAAGTCAACGGCGGCGTCTTTCTGGGCCTGAACGGCATCGTCATCAAAAGCCATGGCGGCACGGATGATGAGGGATATGCCGCTGCTATCGATCTGGCCTACGACATGGTTCGCAATGGTCTGACAGACAAGATCGCCGACGATCTCGTGCACTACCACCGCGGCAATTTCAACGATGACGCGGCCGAAACATCTGAAGGTGAAAAGTGAACAACATTCGTTCAACCGTTCTTGGTTGTGGCAGCTATTTGCCTGAGAAGGCACTTTCCAATGCCGAACTGGCGACGATGGTCGACACGTCCGACGAGTGGATCGTCCAACGGACCGGCATTGAAAACCGTCATGTAGCCGCCGAGGGCGAGTTCACTTCCGATCTGGCTTTCGAAGCTTCCAAAAAAGCCCTGGCAAGCGCGGGCATTGAAGCAAGCGATCTCGACGCGATCATCGTTGCAACATCCACACCGGACCTGACCTTTCCAGCGACCGCTGTGATCTTGCAGGAAAAATTGGGTTTGAAATCCGGTTTTGCCTTCGACGTGCAGGCCGTATGCTCTGGGTTTGTCTTTGCCCTTTCCACAGCCGATGCCTACATCCGCTCGGGCATGGTCAACCGCGTTCTGGTCGTTGGTGCCGAGACATTCTCGCGCATTCTCGACTGGGAAGACCGCACCACCTGTGTGCTCTTTGGCGACGGCGCTGGCGCTGTCGTGCTGGAGGGTGTTGAGGGAACCGGTTCCGTTTCGGATCGCGGTGTCCTGACGTCGCATCTCAGGTCGGATGGCGCCCACAAGGAAAAGCTCTATGTGGACGGGGGTCCGTCAGCAACCCAGACAACCGGTCATTTGCGCATGGAGGGCCGTGAGGTCTTCAAACACGCTGTTGGCATGATTACCGATGTGATTACGGATGCTTACGCCGCGACAGGCCTGAGCTCCGACGATCTGGACTGGTTCATTCCGCATCAGGCCAACAAGCGCATCATTGATGCGAGCGCCAAGAAACTCGGCATCGCGACGGAAAAGGTTGTCACGACTGTCAATCAGCATGGCAACACGTCTGCGGCCTCGATTCCGCTGGCAATTGATGCAGCAGTTCGCGATGGCCGCGTGAAAAAGGGCGATCTGATCATGCTGGAAGCCATGGGTGGCGGCTTTACCTGGGGTTCTGTGCTGCTGCGTTGGTAGTTCTTCGCACTGGCGGCGACGTCCATATATGCGTCAGGTTGTTGATTCTACGTAGGTTGTGAAATTCAACCTGTATTTGCATGCGATTTTGTGACTTCCCGGTTGACCGCGATCAAATGACGCAATACCGTCATGAACATACTGTTTTTGCAGGAAAAACAGATACGTTGTTGATTTGATGGGGGTGAGTATGGTGAGCAGAACCATTACACGGGCCGATCTTTGTGAGGCAGTTTACCAGAAGGTAGGGCTCTCCAGAACTGAATCCTCGGAACTGGTAGAACGTGTACTTTCTGAGATTTCTGATTGCCTTGTGACCGGCGAGTCGGTGAAACTTTCTTCATTCGGTTCTTTTGTCGTTCGTTCCAAGGGCGAGCGCATTGGCCGAAATCCGAAGACTGGTGAAGAAGTGCCCATTTCCCCGCGCCGCGTGATGGTGTTCAAACCGAGCAACGTCCTGAAGCAGAGCATCAATGAGGCATTGACCGACCAGTCTTCTTGAAGCTGACCAAGTGACACGTTGAGAAGGCCCGTTTGAGCGCGGTGACGACTATGCAGAAAAGCCCGGACGCCTTCAGGACCATCAGCGAAGTCGCGGATGATCTGGATCTGCCGCAACATGTCTTGCGGTTCTGGGAAACGCGGTTTTCGCATATCAAGCCGCTGAAGCGTGGTGGTGGCCGCCGCTATTATCGCCCCGACGACGTTGAGTTGCTGCGGGGCATTCGCCACCTGTTGTATGATGAGGGCTACACCATCAAGGGTGTTCAGCGGATCCTGAAGGAGCAGGGACCGCGTTTCGTCATGCAGGTCTGGCACGTTGATGGTGTCAAACTGTCAGCTGCTCCGAACTCCCAACATCCAATTCACGTTCAGGCAAATCATGAGCCGCTGCCGACAGCGAGCGAAAGTGCCGACGAAGAAATAATCACCCAGCCGCGCGACCTTTTGCCGGACAATGCTTCGCAAGAGGCGCACGAGAAGTCGCATGCCGGCATGCGTTTCATGGGGCGCTTGCGCGGTGGTGAAAAGTCGGATGCGTCACACGCTGGTGGTCAGACAGCCTTGTCCCGCGAAGACGTGCAAAGCCTGCAATCAACGCTTTTTGAGCTTCTCGAATGCAAACGCATTCTTGACCAGGCGAAATAGCTGTTCCGGTTTTTACCAGGCCCGAAAGACTGTTGAGAAAGACAGAACCGATGTGGCTCTGTCTTTCTGTTTTTACCTGTAACGGCTGACAGCCAGCCGCGCTCTATTTGTAGCCCATGCAATTGGCATAGAAGCTCGTCGTGGCTGGCCAATCCGAGAAAATTCCAGAGATACCAATATCTTCGGAAAGAACGCTCAGAATCTGGTAGAGCTTCCCGTCGCCGTCGACTGCATCGTTCACGCTTTTGTAGTACCAGCCGCCGCCAGCGCTAAGAGGTCCAGATCGCTCGAGCGACCAGGGCACCAGATTGAGGTTTTCGCGAACCGCCTCAAGTGCATAGGGCGAGGGAACAATCTCCCCATCGTCATTGAGTTTGAGCAGCATCCAGATGGGTGGCGCCAGGTAGTTGACGCCCATTGCCTTGAGTTCGCCCATCGTCGGTTTGAAGGTGGCTGGATCAAGCGGATCGATGCCGGATGTGTAGCGGCCATCAAGATAGACCGCCTGTGCGCCGAATTCGGGCTCATGCTCGATCCAGTAACGCACGTCTGCCAAATTGAAGGACTGGGGCCAGACATCTGAAGCAGGCACGCCCGCTTCCTTATATTCATCAATCAGCTTTTGAGCGTAGTCCAGTTGGGTAAAGCCTTTGAAAGGCATGTCGACGGAAGGGGACTTGAGCTCTGGTGTGAACTTGCCGCCCAACGACTTGATCAGCTCGATAGATTCTTTGTGGGACATCACCGTCCCCCGCTCACCATAAAGGCTTGTGCGCCAAGGCGGGTTGCCCGACATGTAACCCTTGATGGTGGTTGCATCCTTGTTTGCGCCGTCCATCTTGGCTTCAAGGGTCTTGAATTGGGCGAGTGTTATTTCACTGGAGCGACACTCCGCCGAAGCAGGGTCGGCGCTGGTGGCAGGTGCAAAGGCTTTGACACAGGTCTGGGCCAGGTCTGTTTCAAGAATGTTGGTGGACGTATGCAGGTCGTTCTGGGCGTGACGACAGACCAGTTCCTTGTCCTTGGTGAACGTCACGTCGCATTCAATGATGCCTGCGCCCATGCGTGCTGCAGCCATATATCCTTCGCGCGAGTGCTCGGGAAACTGCAACGGCGCGCCGCGGTGCGCGATGGAGAAGGGCGTGCGTTCGACTGGTTCGCCGATACAGGCTGCAAGGCGCTGCTTCAACGGCCCATCTTCCATCTTGTCGATCAGATAGTAAGGCCTTGGCCCGAGTTGGATGTCCTGCGCATTTGAGGGCACAATGAGCAGGTTGCTTGTGAGCAAAAGCGTCAGGGATGCAGCAACTTGGCTCATACGGAGGGCACCTGTCGGCAACGGCATTTCGGACCTCGGTCAGTTTGTGATTCAAGATGCATCAGCATGCACCAAGTCAGGCTTGGCGCAAGTCATGATGGGGTCTATTTGGCGACCTGTGCCCGCTCTGTTGCAAAATAGCCAAGAGCAAGGACTGGAAGCGCAATTCCAAACATGGAAAGCCCGGACCAATCTCCAGTCGCATAGGCCCATCCACCGATCGCAGAACCCAATGCGCCGCCCAGATAGAAGGTCGTCATGTAGATCGCATTGAGGCGGCTGCGAAGGCTCGCATCAAGTATGAAGATTGCACGTTGCCCGAAGATCAGATTCGCGCTGACACCGAAATCCAGGATCACGGCCGCAGCCGCCAGAAGGATGAGCCCCAAAGTTGATCCGGTATCTGCCAGCAGCGGCAACAGGTAACTGATGATCGCCAGTCCCATCGCCAATGCACTGCCGATACGTGTCCAGCCTTTGTCGGCGATCCGTCCTGCAATCGGTGCCGCGATCGCACCAGCGGCTCCAACAAGTGCGAACAGGGCGATGTCGCCGTGGGACAGCCCATAGTCAGGGCTTGCAAGCAGCAGGGGAACGGTTGTCCAAAAGGCACTGAAAGAGGCAAAAAGCAGAGCTTGATAGAGCGCCCGGCGCTGCAACACCTTTTGTGTCATGGCGATGCGCCCCATTGAGAGCAGCAGCGCGACAATGCCCGATTTTGCTGTTGGCATGCGTTGCGGCAAGCGTCTGTAAAGCGCGACACTGAGAAGAGCCATGACAGCAGCGGCCAGATAAAAGACCGCAGGCCAGGACAGGTATTCCGCGATGAAGCTGGCGACAGGGCGTGCAAGCATGATCCCGGCCATAAGGCCGCTCATAACATTTCCCACAGCCCGGCCACGCTCGGCCTCTGATGACAGATGGGCGGCGTAGGGCAAGAGGATCTGGACAGCAACCGACCCGAGGCCTGTCAGAAATGCAGCAAACAGGAAGGTCTCGGCATAGGGTAGGGAGCCGGAGCACAGAAGACCGAAAATGCCGAGGCCCATCGTCATCAGCACCAACTTGCGGTTTTCGATAAGATCCGCCAAGGGCACAATGAGAAGCAGGCCGAGGCTATACCCGAGCTGGGTCAGCGTCACAACAAGCCCGGTCGCCTCCTCGCTCAACCCCAGATCGGCGCTGATGGGGCCGGCAAGAGGTTGGACATAGTAGAGATTGGCAGCGATCAGTCCGCAGGCGCAGGCCAGCAGAAAGGTTGTCGCCCTGTTCAAGGAAGAAGAGCTGTGTCCGGTCGTGGACGGCTGCGCCTGCGTGTTGGATGCGGGCGCGACTGGCCGAGTGTCGGTGTCGGACGTCATGGTGGTCCTGTCTTGATAAAATGGTAGTGCGAAGGCAATGCTTCGCAAGGGCGGTCGCAACATAGAGCTTTGGCATTCGGGAGGCGAGGCTCTGCATGCGCTTTTAGCCTGAACATTGCGTCAATTGAAGGCCTCACGGGAAAAACGCTGAACAGCTAGGGTCAGCCAGCTTTCCAGGCCACCTGCAAGGACTTGGGACCACGCACCGACAGGCCGCTTTTGTAGGACGGATTGCTGTCGACGAGTTCGAGGCTTGAGAACCGCCGCAGCAGTGTTGAAAAAATGATGTCCATGTCGAGCCTTGCCAGATGATTGCCGAGGCAGAAATGCGCGCCGCGCCCGAAGGCGATGTGGTAGTTCGGGGTCCGCCCGACATCAAAACGGTCGGCGTTGGGGAACTGGTCCGGGTCACGGTTTGCGGACCCGTAAAGCACACCGAACTTCGTACCGCGCTTGAAGCTTTGTCCGGCAATTTCGACATCCTCGGTGCAATAGCGATGAAAGAACGGCAGGGGCGCCTCATAGCGAAACATCTCCGGCACGGCGGTTTTCATCAATGCCGGATCTTCTTTCAGCCGTTGCAACTCTTCAGGAAATTTCAGCAGCGCATGCATGCCGCTGCCCAGCACATCAATCGTCGAGCCATGTCCGGCCATCAGGATCAGCATGGCCGTTGAAATGAACTCGTCCTCGTTCATATGACCGGCCTTTTCGGCCTCGATCATCAAGGAAAGCAGATCGTCTTTGGGCGCCTTGAGCCGCTGTTCTTTCAGGCTTTGCAGGTAGTGGTAGAATTCGGTCGTGTTGCGCTCGGCCAGTTCCTTGCGCTCCTCGGAGCGATCGATATCGAAAAACTGAACGATGTTTTCAGACCAGACACGCAGCTTAGGGCAGTCTTCATCTGGAACACCCAGGACATGCCCGATGATGTGGCCCGGAATGTGGGCAGCCAGATCTGCAACAAAGTCGATCTCGGGGCGATCCGCCAGACTGTCGATCAACCGGTCCACATAGGCCTGAATATGATCGCGCAGTTTGCCGACCATGACCGGCGTGAACAGCTTGAAGACCTGTTTGCGCAAACGGTCGTGTACAGCGCCGTCACTGTCCAGCAGGGAAAACTGCACGAAACGTTGATGGTGCGGCATGTCATGCCAATTGCCCTTGAACCGCTCTGCCTCGATTTCCTCTTGGCTGGCAATATGGTCCATCGAACGCACCATCTTTTTGTGCAGCACGATCTGCGAGACATCCTCAAACCGAGAGGCCAGCCAGATATCGAAATCTTCAAAATACGTCAGGCCAGGCGTTGCACGCAGTGCTGCGTAAAATGGATATGGATCCTGCGCAAAGGCCGACGAAAGAGGTTGAAATTCAAGTGGGCTGACAGAAGGCATGCTGGCTGAGATTGGGCTTCCAAGGTTGGGACAGGCAACAGTAGCGCTGCGGGGTGAATATCGAAAGTCATTTACAGCCTGAAATTGCCACGCAAACAGCCAAAGCCAGTTTGCGTGCAGGTGCGAGCATTGATATGTTGGCATGCTAAGAGCGTTCGGGAATGTTTGAAAAAGTGTTCGAAGGCGTGTTTGAAATCAGGAGATGGTCCTATCGTTGTGAACGCTGTCGCGACTGACTTGAACTTTGAAAATGAACCGCGCTGTATCGGTGTTGAGATTGAATATGCGGGGTTGCCGCTGGATCAGGCAGCTCAGATCGTCCGCGACATGTTCGGCGGTGAAATCGTCCAAACGACGAATGCGCTGTTTGCGGTGAAAGACACAAGTCTGGGGGATTTCAAACTCGAACTGGATGCGCTGCCGCTGCAGAAAGTGGCTGAAAACACCTCCACGCTTGAAGGCAAGGACGACAAGGACCTTCTCGACGAGGTCGGTCTGCATCTGGGCAAGGTGATTGGTTCCTTCGGGGCCAAGATTGTACCATTCGAAATGGTCCTGCCGCCGGTTCCGATCTCAGAATTGTCCAAACTTGACGAGTTGATCGACAAGCTGCGCGATGCGGGCGCGCTCGACACCAAGGACACATTCTATTCTGCCTTCGGACTGCACCTGAATCCGGAAGCCGTCGCCCTCGATGCGGACTACCTGGTGCGGCATTTGAAGAGCTACCTGTTGCTGTCGCCCTGGTTGAAGAAGCGCCACAAGGTGGATCTGACGCGCAGGCTGACTGGCTTTATCGAACCGTTCCCAAAATCCTACAAGGAACTCGTGCTGGACAACAGCTACGCGCCGGAGCGTTCGCAGCTGATCGCGGACTATCATACCCATAATCCGTCTCGGAACCGCGAGCTGGACATGTTGCCCCTGTTCTCATTCGTGGACGAGGATCAGGTGCGCGGGCTTTACGGCTCGGAGGAAAAGATCAACAAGCGGCCGACCTTCCATTATCGTCTGCCCAACTGTGAGCTGGCCAATCCGGATTGGTCCATCTCCCTGGAGTTTTCACGCTGGCACACTGTCGAACAACTTGCCGGTGACACCGATATGCTCGCAAATCTGATCGAGCAATGGCGCAGGTTTCAGGAAAACCTCTTGTCATTTGAAAGTGAGTGGCTGGAAATCTTGAATGCCGTCATGGGGAAAGACGATGGCCGCTAAAAAACCTTTGATTGGCGTGACCACATCAAGCCGCAAGGGGCTCATGATGTGGTGGTTCTCGAAGCTGGGTGTGAGGTTGGCCGGCGGTCGAGCAGTGCGCATCTCCGTCGCCAATCGCAGACCATACGAGCCGTGCGATGGCTACATCATCTCTGGCGGCGTTGATATTGATCCCAAACGTTATGGCGAAGAGAATCGATCCAGCGTGAACATGGAAGATGAACGGGATGATTTGGAAACCCTGGTGATTTCCCACGCGCTCAAACATAAAAAGCCGCTTATGGGAATTTGCCGCGGCGCGCAGATGATCAACGTCGTCGGCGGCGGAACCTTGCACCAGGATGCGCCCGAGATTTACAAGGACTTTGCCCCAACCGACAGCGTCCTTGGCAAGATCTTCGCCCGGCGCAAGATTCATATCTCCAAGGACAGCTATCTGTTCTTTTTGCTGGAAGGCCGTACGCAGCTCAGGGTCAACAGCCTGCATCATCAGGCGATCAATAAGCTTGGGGAACAGGTAAAAACGGTGGCCGAGGACAAGCACGGCATTGTGCAGGCGATTGAAAGCCGCAACCGCGAGGAAATGTTCATTCTCGGTGTTCAGTGGCATCCGGAGTTTATGCCTCACAGCGCACTGCATCGACGCCTCTTCAAGGCCTTGCTGAAAGCGACCCGGTCCTAGCAACGCATGCCTTTGGCCGGGGTTACGAGTTCAGCGCAATCTTTTCCTGAATTTCTGGCTCCTTGAAGAACAGGTAGCCATTGCGGCCGTTTTTCTTCACTTCATACAGCGCCGTGTCGGCCTTCTTCAGTGCTTCCTCAATGTCGGGATGGATGTGGGAAATCCAGGACACGCCGACGCTGATGCCGATGTTTATGGTGATGCCGTTGATGTGATAGGGCTTTCTGATCGTATCGACGATACGGCTGGAGATACTCTCCAGGAGATCACGACCCGGATTTGCAATTGACAGGACGATGGCGAATTCATCACCACCGAGGCGCGCGACCGTGTCCGTTGTGCGCACCGTTGCCGTCAAACGGTCCGCGACTTTCTTGAGTAGAATATCGCCCACGTCATGGCCGTGCGTGTCATTGACAGGTTTGAAACGGTCCAGGTCCAGCAGCATGACGGCGAAATAGGCTGTCTCATTGACCGCCATATCCTGGATCGCCATCAGCTTCTCGGTAAACAGTGTGCGATTGGCCAGTCCGGTCAGTGTATCGTGGTATGCAGCGTGTTCGATCTTTTCAGCTGCTTCCTGACGCGCTGTGACGTCTTCGTGCGTGCCGATCCATCCTCCATCAGGCAAAGGTGCATGTGTGGAGGAAACGACCCGACCGTCGGCATGTCTGAACAACGAATGGACAACCTCGCCGCTCTCCAGCTTGAACATCAGTGTTTCAATGTGCTCATCAATGTCCAGCTCTTCATCGAAATCGCCGCGGGCTTGTTCCGCCTCGATAAGCTGTTTCAACGTCACGCCGTAGAAAATGTCGCCTGGCGGCTTCTGACAAATCTCCACATACTTGTCGTTCCAAAGCGTCAGTTCTCCCAGATTGTTGAAGACGCTGACGCCTTGGCTCATGTTGTCGACGATCGTGCGCAGCTCATCGGATTTCTGGCGAGCAACGCGCTCGCGTTCCTTGAGCTGTACCTCGATCCCCTTGCGCTTGGTGATGTCCAGAATAGTCGTCAGATAGCCAGTTCCGGCGAGTCTGGACTGCCGGAGCTGCAAGACGGCCCCATCTTTGCCACTGCGTTCCCATGACCTGTCGGTCGGCATTCTGAGCAGATTGAGATACTGTTCGGCAAGCTGCGCCGGGTCTCCGGGGCCATAGTCTCCCCGTTCTGCGTTATGGTGGATCAGGTCGGCCAGCTGCATGCCACGGTGGAGGAGTGCATCGGGAATATCGAGCAGTAGTCCGAATTGGTCATTGTATTCGAGCAGACAGAAACTCTCGTCAAACAGCGCGACGCCGCCGGGAAAGTTCCTGAAAATAGCTTTCAGGTTGTCGGCATGATGTTGGGCCTCCGAGATGTCAGCCAGGGAAATCACGACACCGCCGACCTCTTTTTCATGCAAGGGATCAACAGGTGAGGCGTTGACCTTGATCCAGGAAAGTCTCGAAGATCCCGCAATGGTTATGCCGACAACAGCATTGGTGACCTGCTCGGGCGTCGAGACGGCGCGCTCAAAGATGTTGGTTGGAGTTTGCTGGCCATTGCGGTCATGCAGAAGGACACCTCTCACATTGGTCACATCCTGTCCAACCAGACTTTTATCGGCATGTCCGAGAATCCTGGCCGCCGCCGGATTGTGGGACTGGATGAGCCCATCTTTGTCCAGAAGCAAAATGCCTTCGCGCAACGCGCCGAACATGGCCATCTGGATCGAATTGGTATGTTGGGTTTGCCGGTGTTTTCGGCGCTCTTCCGTGATATCGCGAAATGCGCCTATGAGCCGGGTGGTTTCCCCGTTCTCCATGATGGCCTCGCCAACCGACTGCACCCAGATGGAGCGCCCCTTTGCCGAGGTGAAGGGTAGCTCAAGGTCCCACTTTATCTGTTTCTTGATCGCATCATTGACCGCATTGCCCAATTTCTCACGCGCATTGCTTTCGTAGAAAGCCATGGCAGTCTCCAGGTCCGGAGCGTAGTGAGGACCAACTTCGTGGATTCTCCGGGTCTGCGCTGTCCATGTGATTTCGCCGCTCCGCAGATCATATTCCCAGCCGCCGAAGCCGGATACGTCAGCGATTTTTTCCAACAGTTGATGCTCGCGTTCCGCCATCGCCCGGGCATCTTCTGCCGTCTTGAAGGCCGCGGCCGTCGCCTTCACGGTCTGCGCCGCGATGAGCAGGCCTTCAAGCACTGTCACAAGATGGCTTAGCTGGCGAAGCTGTCTGCCGGTCGGGCTATGAGGTGCATAGTCGAGAATGCAAAGCACTGCATTGGGAGATGCTTCTCCGAAGCAGACCGGAAAGCCTGCAAAAAATCGGATCGGTTTGGAAGAATCAAGTTCAGGTATATCGCGAAATCGGTTGTCCTTGAGGGTGTCCGATACAATCAGCTGGGTTCTGGTGTTTAGAACGAGCGCACTGAAGGGTTCAGCGGGCGTATCATGCCAAGTGCTGATCCAGGGGTCTGCCTTGTCCCGCAATTTGATAAAGCAGACTTCGCTGTTGAGCGTATCGGCAGCGGCTTGCAGAAGTGCATCAAGAGCCAATTGGTTTTCGGTCTTGATAAAAGGGTTGATTTCAGACTGTTCGTTGCTGCCGGTACTGTAGGGTTGTTCTTGATTCATTGATTGAAACCGTAACCTCGGTCAATAAGAAGCAAGACATATATTAGTTAGAGAGAATAAATAATTGCTTAGCTTAAATATATGTATTTATACATAAATTACTTTACGTAATTTATGTTGCTGTAATAGGTGAGTTTCTCCGGATTTTACATATCCAAAGGAGGAACATCTCCGAGACGCAAGAAGAAGATCGGGTCGCTATAATCGCCCATATCGATATCGACGACGACGGAATAGGCATCGACACCGGCGTAAGAGCCACCTTCAAACATGCGTTGCGCCCGCGATTGTGCCTCGGTCGATGTCTTGCACTCGATAGCGGTTCCCTGAACGAGCACCTGGCGTTTCGATGAGCCCTTGCCACGGGCAGCGCGGCGATAGGTCTGGCAGACGAAGCGGGTGCTTTCGCTCATGAGAGGTGAATTCCTGATCGGGTGCCGCGCTTGCCCCAAACAGGGTCTTGGCCACGTTGAAAAATGAAGCCATCCGCCTGAGCCGTGCGATCAAAAGGAAGGCGCGGGCCAAGCGGGTGGCGGAACGGGGTCAAGCCAAGGGCCCTAGCGGCCTTTTTTCTCACCGAGCAACGGTGAGCTCTTGGACTTGCTGAAGTCGGCGGTTGCCAGGACTTTTTCCTTGACCTTTTTCGGTTTCTTTTCCTCGCGATTACCGCGTTGTTTGTCACCTTTGGACATGTGCTTTCCTTTGAGGAACCAAGGTCTGTTTAGTCAATCGGACAACTGGGTTCCGCAGCTGGCATCGATTGGAACTCAAGGTCAGGCAGCCGGGATCAGCCGCCGGATGTAACCGTGATCGGGCAGGGGGCTTGCGCTACTCCTCCGGCCAGGCTTTGGGCACCCAAAGCGCCTTGGATTGTCAGAGCACCTTGATGGGCCTGAGCTGCCTGAGGGGTCTTGGTCGTCTGGGCATTGGCGATGTTCCGGCGGGGCAAGGTGCTCACGGAATGCGCGCCGCCCAGATTGCGTGCGCTGCGTTCGCCAGCCTTGGTCTTTGACGCCAGCCCGTTGCGGGCGATCGTCAGGATCATCGCTTCATAGTCCATGCCCAGATTGAGCATGCAGCTGCGATAGAAATAGCCCTTGCGCAGACCAGGCATCAGGTTGGCTTCGATGAAGTGCGGCACGTTCCTGCCGTTCATCTTCACGTCGATGCGGCCAATAGATTTACCGCCAAGTGCTCTGAAGGCAGCTTTTGCGAGCGTACAAAGCTTGAGATGAACAGCGGCATCTGTGACAGCGCTGACCGTCTCTGCGTCCTGACGTTTGACGTCATAATCCAGAATGCGATCCCCGTTGGCGTTCGGTTGGGACGCGATTTCGATGGGCATGGCGCGCAATTTGCCGGTCGCAGGATCTTCCAGAATGCCGACACTGTATTCGCGGCCGGACAAATAGGTCTCGACCATGGCGCGTGACTTCTGGTTTTCATGAATGTCGAAAACCTTGCGCTGGAAAGCGGCAAAGTCATGCACAACGGACATTGCATCAACGCCGCGGCTGTCGCCGCCGGTAACCGGTTTGATGAACAGCGGAAAGCTCAGCGGAAGGGAGACAGCGGTCGGGTGCTCGCCCGGCGCGGTCAGGAAAAAGCCTGCCGTGGCCACATTGGCCTGGCCAACGATGTGCTTGGCGCGCGCCTTGTCGTGCTCATTGTCGAGCGCGTAGCGGCCAGAGGCGATATAGGCGATGGCATGCCGATCCAGAAAATCATTCAGCCAAAGGTCTTCGCCATCAAAGGTGAAGAACTTGACGCCGGAAAAGACCAGATCGGGCGCACGCACGGCCAGCTGTTCGAGCTGCTCGCGCGTTTCGATCTGCGTGATGACGACGTTTTCGTAACGCTCGCGCAAGATCTTGCAGACCAGCGTTTCATCGATCTCGATACCGACATTGCGGCGATGGGATCCAGGCTCGCTTGGCGGCGGCGCAATTACGATTTCAATCGTCTCGCCATGCTTGCTGTCGCCAGCGACCGGAGCAGTGAACGCGATTGGCAGGGGACCAGAACCGTGGCGCGTAAACACAGGTTTGGGGGCATGCCCGATCAGGGCATCCGTTTGATCTGAAACCAAATCGCTCAATGTTGTTCCTTCATGCGCCCACAGGCGCGGCACCCCAAGAAGCGCATAGGCGTTCCCGGGCCGTCATGACGTGTTGAATTGTTAGAAAGCAATTGGCTCCGCTGATTTTGAACTCCAGCGGTGGCCATACCCCACTGTATCATCAATGAGAGGCAATAGATACGAGATTGATGTGAAGGGGTATGGCGCTTTTGGGCCGTTCGCGTGCGGCGGCTTGTGGGGCTCGCCAATCACGGCACGCGGAACGGGTGGCTGGTTACAGAAAACTGAGCAAGGCGATCTCTCTTTGAAAAATCACCAATGCGCGATGGTTCCGTCGTGAAGACAGGCTTCAGTTGCCGGGATGACTTCCTGCTTGAACGGATGTTTCGCCGCTTCCTTTTCATCGATTTCGATACCGAGCCCGGGGGCCTCGGGCGCGCGCCAGAAACCGTCGACAAGGTCGAGCGGATAGGTTCCGCAGATGTCCGTAAACCAGGGCACGAGACCGACAGCCTCTTCCTGAATGACGAAGTTCGGAGTGGCGATGTCAAACTGCAATGCGACCGCACCGGCGACCGGACCCATCGGATTGTGCGGGCATACGCCGATGCCGGCGGCCTCGGCGATTGCCGCGATCCGGCGACCGCCGGAAAAGCCGACGCAATGGGCAAGGTCTGGCTGGATATAGGCGACGGCGCGCGTTTCGGCCACCTCGGCGAACTCGCGTGGGGTGAACAGCCGTTCGCCTGTCGCAAGTGGGCAGTCGACGCGGCGCGCTAGATCGGCCATCGCTGGCGTGTTGCCGGGCTGGATTGCTTCTTCGACGAAGAGCGGACGTATCGGGGCGATTGCGTCGATATAGGCCTTGGCCGCATCGATGGTCTGCGGGCGACCGTGGAAGTCGGTCATGATGTCAACGTCGTCGCCGACCCGTTCGCGCACGGCGGCGCTGAGCTTTTCAACATGGCGAACGGCGGAAAGTGGCGCGTCGTAGCCGGAGTAGGGCACGAAACCAAGCTTCACTGCCTGATAGCCCATCTCCACGGTTTCCTGCACCGCGTCGCAGAAGGCCGAGATGTCTTCGGTTCCCACCTGCGCTCCGATCTTTGCCCGGCGTAAATGGGTATAGATCCTCACCTTGTCCCGCACCCGTCCGCCGAGGAGCTGCCAAACCGGAACGCCGAGTTGCTTGCCCTTGATGTCCCACAGCGCTTGCTCGATGCCGGAAACCGCCGACAGCCCAATGGAGCCGAGAGGCCAGAAGCTGAAATGGGTCATCTTGCGTACAAGATGCTCGATACGGCTCGGGTCCTCGCCGATCAGAAAGGGCGCGAGATCGTCCACCGTGCCGGTGACAGCGCGTGTCTTCCATTCCAGTGTTGCCTCGCCCCAGCCATGAAGACCCGGCTGGTCGGTGACGACTTTCACGAAGATCCAGTTCCGATGGATGGCGTTGACGACGATTGTTTCGATTGCTTTGATTTTCACGACATTAGCCTCGAGGATCAGGGATTGAGAAGTTCGGGTAACCAGGTCGAGAATTCCGGCACCAGGCACAGGAGGGCGACCGCGGCAAGCTCCGCAAGCAGGAACGGCATGAGTGCGCGTACCAGCGGCAGCATGCCGATGCGCCCGACCCGCATGACGACAAACAGCACCACGCCGACCGGAGGGGTGACCAGGCCGATGGCAAGCGTGATCATCACCACCATGCTGGCCTGCACCGGATCGATGCCGAGTTCGCGCACCGCCGGCATGAGCAGCGGAACGAAAATAAGGATCGCAGCGCCGATATCGAGGAAGGTCCCAAGGATCAGCATCAGCGCGGCGACCGCGAACAGGAACATCACCGGACTATCGGAGAAAACCTCCGCAGCGTCGCCGATCCAGGAGGCAATGCCGAGCAGGTTCAGCGCGTAGGAGAGAATGGTCGAGGCGGCGACAAGAAGGTAGACGGTTGCCGAGATCCGGGCCGCCTTCATGATCGCGCGCCACAGGCCAGGCATATCGAGGCCGCGGAAGACAAACAGGGACAGAATGACGGCGTATGCAACCGCGATACCGCCGCCTTCGGTGGCCGTATAAGCGCCGACCACCATGCCGCCGACGATGATCACCGGCAGGGTCGCGACCGCTACCCCTTCTATGATCATCTGCATCATGTTTTCGCCTGTGCGGGCGGGACGCGGCATCGGCACGCGCTTGCGCAGCGCGTCGATGAAAACGATACCGGCGCAGGAAAGGCCGATCAGTATCCCGGGGATCACACCGCCCAGAAAGAGGTTGATGACCGACTGGCCGGAGACCGCCGCAATCAGGATCGCAAGCCCTGAGGGGGGAATGATCGGTCCGATGATCGAGGAGGAGACGGTGACGGCTGCAGCATAGGGCTTGGTATAGCCTTCCTTCGGCATCTCGGAGATGAACACACGACCGAGTGCCGCGGAATCTGCAACCGCAGAGCCCGAAATACCGGCAAACAGAACCGATGCGCCGATGTTGGCATAGGCTGTGCCGCCGCGGATCCGTTTGGTGGCGTGCTGGGCAATCGAGATAAGCCGGGTGGTGATGCCGCCCTGGTTCATGATTTCGGCGGCCAGAATATAGAAGGGCACTGCGAGGAAGACGAAACTGTCGACGCCGGTGAACATCCGGGTCGCCGCGATCGAAAGCGGCACGTCTGCGACCAGAATGCCGACCAGGCCGGCAAGGCCGATGGCAAAGGCGACAGGGACGCCGGCAAAAAGCAGGCCGAGGCCGGTGAGCGCTACCCAGATCATGTGGAACCTCCACCGGTATCGGAAAGGTCATCATGCTCGGGTTCAAAGCCTGAAAACCATGACAGGGCGATCTGCACCAGCATCAGCGCAGCGCCGACAGGCAGAGCCAAATAGGGATAGATCATGGGAATGCCTGAGGCGGGTGCCACCTGGCTGGCGTTGCGCAGTGCCTGCGGCCAACTGTAGACCAGCAGAACGACGCAGAAGATCGCGGCGATTGAATAAAGCGCTGACTTGACCAGCGGCGCGCGGCGGGGACCGACGAGATGTTCCAGCATCTCGATGCCCATATGCTCGGCGCGGAAAATACAGGCGACGGAGCCCAGCATCATCAGCCAGATCATCAGATAGCGCATGTATTCCTCGGTCCAGCTGAAACCGGTGTTAAACAGATAGCGTCCGCCGACCTGAGTGAGGTTGAGCAACGTCACGGTGATCATGATCAGCGTCGCCAGGATTTCCGTGGTCCGGGTGAGGGCCCGGGCAATACGAAGGGCTTTTGCGCGCATGGGAAAAACTCCATAGCGCCATCCCCCGCAATAAGAGGGATGGCGCTGTGCGGATGGATCAGTCGTAGATTTTTACTTTGGCGTCTTCGACTGTCGAAAGCAGCTCGTCGACAAGCTCGTCACCCACCTTCGTGCGGATGAACGCCTCGACTGGAGCCTGGGTGATGTCCTTGAAGGCTGCCTTTTCTTCAGGCGTCGAGACATGGATCTCCATACCCAGTTCGTCCTTCAGCTTTTCGGAGAACCGCCAGTCGCCCTCGGTTTTCTGCAGGTTCTCGGTCCAGGCCATCAATTGTGCAGCATCGGTGATGATCTGCTGATTGGACTTGGAAAGCCCGGAGAACCAGTTTTCATCAGCGATGATCACATGCAGGCCAAAGACATGCTCATCGAGGGTGTAATATTTCTGCACCTCGCCGAGACCGCCGCCATAAACCACCGCTGGCGGGTTTTCCTGTCCGTCAACCACGCCCTGGCGCAGGGACATCAGCACTTCCGAACCCGAAATAGGTGTCGCGGTTGCGCCCAGTGAGTTGACCAGCTCCATGAACACCGGACTTTCCATCGTGCGGATCTTCAGGCCGGAAAGGTCCTCCGGATTGATGATCGGGCGCACATTGTTGGTGAAAGAGCGGAAGCCGTTCTGAGAGAAGGCGAGGGCGCGCATTCCGGTCTTGTCGAGAATGTCATCGCGCATATTGTCCGCGAAGCTGCTGTTCATCACCTGCCATGCAATCGGCGCGCTCTCGAACAGATAGGGGATCGACCAGACCTGCATTGGTGGATAGAAACCCGCCATTGCACCATCTGCAGCGAATGTCAGCTCAAGGCTGCCCTGCTGTACCTGTTCCAGCATCTCCCGCTCGCCGCCGAGCTGGTTGTTCGGAAACAGGCGAACTTCGATCTCGCCGTTGGTCTTGAACTCGACATATTCCTTGAAGCGCACGAGTGCGTTGTATTCCGGAAAATCGCCCTCGGCGATGCCGATTCCGAACTTGATGGTTTCGGCCGAAGCCGGAAGTACGGTAAGAGCTCCCGTTGCCGCGACGCATGCCGTCGCAAGCCATTGTCTGATATTCATGATTTCCTCCCTTATAAAGTCCCATTGGGACTTGACGGTGCCGGACGCAGTCCGATTCACTGTCAGCCAACAGACTGTGCCCTTTTCTACATCATATGTAAAGGCTCGAAATGACAAAAGACAATCGTCGACATGCGCTCGCTTTTCCGATCGACCTCAATTCGTCGCTTCCCACCGGGGCGGCCAAGGAAGCAGTCACGGTGCTCGGTCGCAGGATCACCAATGATGTCTACCGTCAGGGTGAGATCATGCCCACCGAGCCGGAACTGGCGGAATCGCTGGACGTCAGCAGGGCGACGATACGGGACGCGATCAAGGTGCTTTCGGGCAAGGGGCTTGTGCGCACGGCCCGGCGCTATGGCACGCGGGTGCGCACACTCGACGAGTGGAATCTGCTCGATTCCGACGTCGTTTCCTGGCACGAACCCAATCACCCCCGCATCGAGCGGATGTTCGCCGAGACGACGGAACTGCGTTGCATTATCGAGCCGGCAGCCGCCGCACTGGCCGCCGAGCGCGCGACCGAAGCGCAGATCGCTCAGATCCTGACCAGCGCCCATGCGATGCATCCGGGCGAGGATGACTTGCAGGCCATGTTTGCAGCCGATTGCCTGTTCCACGCCACGGTGCTGGATGCCACCGGCAACATGATGATGCGGCAGATGCAGAACATCATTCTGACCATGTTGCGCATCTCCTACGAATTCGGTGTTCTGGTTGTCGATGGTGAGCCGGTCTCGCGCGAGGGGCACATCCATGTCGCAGAGGCAATCCGTGATCGAAATGCCGACGCCGCCGAACAGGCGATGCAGACCATGCTGAAATTCAATCGGCGCACCGCTGTCGAATACTGGAACCGCAACGCTACCGAGCGGCAGGATAACAAGAACGTTTGATCTGGAAGGGCGGATGCTTCCCATACCGCCATATTGCTTGCGCCCGCGATAACAGGTCTGCTCGGTTATGCGAACCTCGCGGATCGCATCGACCCGTGCCATTCCTTGCCCGACAAGTACCTCAACCAGCCGAAACTTCGTGACAATCTCTTCTGGTTTGTGGCGCTTATTGCCCATCCCGAATCCTCCGTTTTCCTAATCATAACGGTGGACCAATTCATTGGGGGAGGATCACCCAGGCTTAAGTTCCAGCCACGCCTTGTCACTGCGGCAAAAAAAGGTCGCTGATCGCGGTCCGGAATATGAATATCGCAAAGAACGCGTTTCGTGGGCAACTTCGGCCGATCTGACCGCTGGGCCATCCTAATGCGCCTAGAATAACTGCATGTAGCAGTTGTTCCATTTGCAGCCTGTCGTTAAAGATGAGAGATGAGATTTCACGCTGATGGACCCACGATACCTGACATCCTACTTGAGCGGTGTGATGCTGGCCGTGTCGTATTCCTTTGTGGGGCTGGTGTTTCACAGCCATCCGGCATGCCGGGGTTCGTCGGCCTCACTCAGCATATAGTTGAGTTTTTTGATCCGCCCGAAAACTCCGAGATCATGACCGCTTTCCGGTCGTGGCTTGAAGATCCCTCGGGCGCAAACATGCCTTTGGATCAAATCTTCAACCTGCTCCATCAAGAGTACGGCAAGGACGAAGTAAATGCCCTCGTAACAGAACGGCTCAGTGTTCCACCGACGGCAGCTGAAGTCGGGCGAGAACACAGTTTAATAAAACGAATATCTTCAAACCAGGCCGGTGCGCCGCAGATCGTGACAACCAACTTTGATCTTCTTTTTGAAATCGGGGAGATTGAGGGTGGGATAACCTGTCATGTCGCACCCGGGTTCCCCGATCTCGAGTTTGGCACGACAATTGAGGGCATTACCTACCTTCATGGCAGGTTGGCCCAGGTTGGTGCTGCACATCACCAATACGTTTTAAGTAGCGCAGATTTTGGACGGGCATATCTAGCTGAAGGATGGGCGACCAACTTCATCCGAAGCTTGCTCAGCCGGTACACCGTGGTGCTGCTCGGTTATAAAGCCGAGGACCCTCCGATCAAGTATCTGCTCCAGGGCCTCAATCATGATGGGCAGTTCGATCGGTCTCGCCTCTATGCTTTCGATAGAGGAATACCGGAGGAGATCGAAGTCAAATGGAGAGATCGTGGAGTCACAGCTATCGCTTACTCAAGCCATTCGGAATTATGGCAAACAATGGCCGCTTGGGCGGAACGCGTCGACGACCCGCGTCAATGGCGGACATCCGTGATAGCTTCCAGCCGACAGGACCCAAAGTCACTGCCCCCGCACCAACGTGGTCAAGTCGCCCATGTGCTCCGTTCGGTTCAGGGCGCAAGGCTATTTGCAGACGCAGATCCAGCCCCTCACCCGGAATGGATCTGCGTCCTGGATGCGCACGTACGTTCCGCAAAGCAGAGCAGCGGCTATGGAGAAAATGCCGAAACCTTCGACCCTAAACTTCACTACGGATTAGATGACGACCTACGTAACATCTCGGATGAGGAGAAACGGCAAGGGGTTGCCAATGACAACCTTCTTGTTTGGCGTGCGGGAGATAATAACCCGCACGAATTTCACCGCTTAGGGGGGCGACAGGCCGAGGGTTATGAAGCAACACCAGTAAGACTGGGGCATCTGATCCGTTGGATAAGCAGATCAATCGATAGCCCGGTGTTGGCTTGGTGGGCGGTACGCCAAATCGGGCTACATCCACGCCTCCTACAAGAAATTGAAACGCAGGTTGAACGGTCAAATGGCCTGCACGAGCGTGCACGGCGCATCTGGAATCTAATCATCGAGTACCACCGAGACCCGAGAAATCGACAATGGAATGGAGATTGGTACGACCTTCAGCAGAGGATCGCCATCGAGGGCTGGACACCGAGCGTCCTTCGCGCTTTCCGACGGGCGAGCTTTCCTAGGATCACTATTGGCTCGCCAACGGGAATTTTCGCTTCCAAGCCGCCAACCAGCAGCTGGAATGACCTTCACTTGGCAGAGCTTGGCAGGTTTGAGGTCAAAACTCTGGAAAGACACCGTGACGACTTGGAGGTACCTGACGAGGTTTTGCTTCAAGTGTTCGGTATTTTGGAAGAGCAGTTCCTTGTGGCCTCCGGCTTGCTAACCGACATTGAGACTACCCATTTTCAAACGCCCACTTTCTACCCAAACCGTGAGGTCGATGGTAGGCAACATGTTACAGAGGCCGCAGAGATCATGGGGCCTTTCGTTCAGCTATTTGACCGGATTGCGACGCTTCGACCAGAGTTGGCTAACGCCTACGTGACGGCTTGGCCGGAAGAAGACGGCTTCTTTTTTCGCAAACTAAAATTATACGCCTTTTCGAAAGAGAATGTTTTCAACTCAGATCATGTCGCTAACGCAGTCTTACAGTTCGATCAACCAGCGTTTTGGGATCACGATATCGTTCGGGAACTCTTGTTCTTGCTTGTCGACAGATGGGACGAGTTTTCGGAAGATCTAAGTCATCGACTGATAGAACGTATTCTAGCCGGACCCGATCAAAAGCCGCATTGGCCAGATGACAAGTATCCGGGTATGCGCAACGAGTTCGCAGCCCGGTACGGTAGGTATCTAGAGCTACAAGGGTGCAGTGTTTCAGACGATCATCGGGTGCAAATCTCTAGTCTCATTGAAACCATTCCGCATTGGAGTGATGGACGGGCGACTTCTTTGGTCACCAAACACGGTTTACATAGCGGTTGGGTTGGGACGGATGAAGCGCCGGATGCCATTTTGGACCTTCCTGTTAGTGAAATTGTTTCACGCGCGAAAGATGACCTCAACCGTGAGTTCGGAAGCTTTACGGAGAAGCGCCCCTTCACAGGCCTGGTAAAAAACAATCCTCGAAAGGCACTTTCAGCGCTCACCATAGCAGCTAAAGCAGGCGACTACCCCCAAGCCTTCTGGTCATCGATGATCAATGATCTGCCTGACGACATTTCATCTCGGCTAAGACGCGTATTCCTTCATAGGCTCGCTCGACTGCCGTACAGCGCGATTGTCGAATTGCGACATACATTGGGACGCTGGCTTGAGCTGAAGTTCACCTCGATACTCCGATTCGACGAAGCTCTTGCCTGGGCCGCCTACGATCATATCGTAGAGGCAATTTTGGACAGCGGTGCGAATGCCTCAGAGAGTGGTATCGGTGAGATAACTCAAACGGGCATTGCTGTCGAACGGTCTAGGCGGACGTTCAATCACGCGATTAATGGGCCGTTAGGAATGTGTGCCCGGGCGCTTTTTCATGCAGTGCCTGGAGAGACACAAGAAGCGGACTCCCAAATTCCCGATCGTATCAAGGCACGCGTCGAACGCCTTTTCGCCGCTACTGGCGAAGGTTCGGATCACGCTGTGTCGATTGCTATGAGTAAGCTGAACTGGCTCATGTATGTCGACCCCACCTGGAGCCAAGAGCGCCTGATCCCGATGTTGGCATTCGATCACCCTTTCGCCGAACCAGCCTGGAACGGCTTTCTCTGGAGTGGACGGGTACCCTGGCCACCTTTGTCTGAAGTCATCAAACCTCTGCTGAAGAAGCTCTTCCCATGGATCTACCGGTTCTCCTGGGACCGCGATACATGGAAAGTTGCAGCGCATTGGCTGGGTTACATGCGCATCTTCCATCCTGATCAACCCGATGGCTTAACCAAACAAGAAATGCGCACAGCGCTAAGATCAATGTCTGATGAGACCCGGAACCAAGTCATCTTCTGGATCGGTCAGGTTGGAAATGCCAACGAGGAGGGGTGGAACGAGCTAGTCACTCCGTTCATCAACGACGTTTGGCCCAGAGAGCACAAGTTCCGCACCTCGGCATCGTTGAGAGCTTGGATTGGGTTGCTCGATGACACGGGCGAAAGCTTCCCGGACGTCTATAGAGCGGTGAAGAAATTCCTGGTCCCCGTGGAGACCAATGACTCCCCGTTCTACCGGTTCACTCGAGAGTTCAGAGACGAAGAACCGATTACCACACGCTTCCCCGAGGCAACTCTGGACTTGATGAACACGGTAACACCGACAGCACTCAGTCGACCACCTCACGAATTGGCGAAAATTCTGGCCTTGATCGCTGAGGCCGATCCAACGCTGACTACAGACCCACGATACTTGCGTCTAATTGACTTGGTCGAGCGAACCTGAACCTGACGACAAGCGGGTCTTGCACCCCACGTCAAAGATTTATCAAATTAAGCTAGGAGCGCTCCCGTGAAAATGGGACCTTTTGTCTTAAGTATTGCGCGCGAGGTTCTGGGAGAATGAGCGGAAATAACCGGTTTCGGGCCGCGACGCCACAACTTCAAATTTCCGTCACAATAGATGCCAAACGAAGTTGCGCGCAAAACCTTGCAGCGCAGCAGAAACCGTGGCCTTGAACATCTGTCCAGGGAATCGCTTCAAGATCTATAAAATGAATGGGATTGTTTGGTCGGGCAGGCCGGATTTGAACCGCCAACCCCTTCACCCCCAGTGAAGTGAGCTACCAGGCTGCGCTACTGACCGAACGCGCTCTAACTAGCCGGTTCCCTTGCCAAGCGCAAGGC
>JABXHV010000018.1 GCA_013373445.1 Paracoccaceae bacterium
ACAGCTGGGCGGATACCCTGGTAGAACAGATCTGTTTCCAAGAAGATCTGACCGTCGGTGATGGAGATCACGTTGGTCGGAATAAACGCGGAAACGTCGTTACCCTGGGTTTCAATAACAGGCAGAGCGGTCAAAGAACCCTTGCCATGATCGTCGTTCAGCTTCGCTGCACGTTCCAGAAGACGGGAGTGCAGGTAGAAAACGTCGCCTGGGAACGCTTCACGTCCTGGTGGACGACGAAGAAGCAGGGACATCTGACGATATGCAACAGCCTGCTTGGTCAGATCGTCATAGCCGATCAGAGCATGCATGGAGTTGTCGCGGAAATACTCACCCATCGCACAACCGGCAAATGGTGCAAGGAACTGAAGCGGAGCTGCGTCAGAAGCTGTCGCAGCAACAACGATGGAATATTCCAGAGCGCCGGCTTCTTCCAGTGTCTTCACGAACTGAGCAACAGTCGAACGCTTCTGACCAATCGCAACGTAGATACAATATAACTTGTCATCTTCGTTGTCGGTGGAGTGCAGCGACTTCTGGTTCAGGAACGTGTCGAGAATGATTGCGGTCTTACCGGTCTGACGGTCACCAATCACAAGCTCACGCTGGCCACGACCAACCGGGATCAAGGCATCGATTGCCTTCAGACCAGTGGACATTGGCTCATGCACGGACTTACGTGGCAGAATACCAGGCGCCTTAACATCAACGCGGCGCATTTCCGATGATTCAATCGGACCCTTGCCATCGATTGGGTTGCCGAGCGGATCAACAACGCGGCCAAGCAGGCCCTTGCCGACCGGCACTTCCACGATCGCACCGGTACGTTTAACGGTGTCACCTTCTTTAATGGTCCGGTCAGAACCGAAGATAACGACACCAACGTTGTCGCTTTCCAGGTTCAGCGCCATACCCCGGATACCACCAGGGAACTCGACCATTTCACCAGCCTGGACATTGTCCAGGCCATAAACGCGGGCGATACCGTCACCGACGGAAAGCACCTGACCAACTTCAGAAACTTCGGCTTCTTGGCCAAAACTCTTAATCTGGTCCTTGAGGATAGCGGAAATTTCCGCGGCCCGAATATCCATCAGCCGACCTCTTTCATAGCGAACTTAAGTGAATTGAGTTTGGTACGCAGCGATGTATCGATCATGCGAGAACCGATCTTGACCACAAGGCCACCGATCAATGCAGGATCAACTTTCGCCGAGATTTTTACGGACTTGCCAGAAGAAGCAGACAGCGCTTCCTTCAAGGCAGTGACCTGATCGTCCGACAAAGCCGCAGCAGAAGTGATTTCCGCTGTTTCTTCGCCGCGCTTTTCGGCCAACAAGAGACCGAAAGCCTTGATCATGTCAGGCAGTACAAAAAGGCGCCGGTTACGGGCAACCAATTTTACGAAATTTGCAGCAAGGCCAGTGATTTTGACCTTGTCGAGCAACGCTGTGAGCGCATCAAGCTGCTCTTCAACGCTGAAGGCTGGGCTATTCACGAGACGGACCAGATCCGCGCTTTCATTGAGGTAACCCTCAAAAGCGTCGAGATCCCGTTCCACGTCAGAAACGGCATTAGCCTCCTCAGCCAATTCGAGGAGTGCAGATGCGTAACGCTGAGCTACGCCAGATATGAGAGATACGTTATCAGTCACCAAGTCCGAGCTCTCTGACACATTTCATGGCCCTGCAAACCGTCATTGGAAGCAAGACGCTGAAATAATGAGTGATTTCAAGGTCAGAAGGTAATACGGCAGAACCGCTCCCCCAAAGCCGCGCCTCAATTAGCACAGGGTTTAGCCATGTGCAACGCCACCCTACCCCAGAAAGAGGCGAAATGGCGGAGTTTTTTTAATTTGGGTGTCACAAAAATTGTTGCGGATCGATGTCAACCTGCAGTCGCAGGTTCCCCGTGAGACGCGGTGCGCCATCCAGCCATGTCCGAATATAGCCTTGTAAATCAAACTGTCTTGGCGCCATCAGCAACATTCGGAAACGGTATCTGCCGCGCACCAGGGCCAACGCCGCTTCTGCAGGTCCCAATAAGGTGACTGCAGAATCATGTGGCGAAATTTTTGCCAGACCGCGTGCATAGAGTTCAGCAGCATGCTTGTCCTGCGAAGAAACAACTATGGCCGCCAGACGCCCAAAGGGCGGCAAGCCAGCCGCACGGCGCGCATCGATCTCAGCGCGATAGAACGCCTCAGTATCCTGTGACATCAAGGCCATAATGACCGGATGGTCCGGCGAATAGGTTTGCAAAAGCCCCTTGCCACCGCCCGTTACACGGCCGGCGCGACCGGTAACCTGCGCCAAAAGCTGGAAGGTTTTTTCCGCAGCACGCGGGTCTCCATGCGCCAGTCCAAGGTCCGCATCAATAACACCGACAAGCCGCATCTTCGGGAAATTGTGCCCCTTGGCGACAAGCTGGGTGCCGATGAGAATATCCGCACCGCCTTCCTCGACAATCTGCATTTCCCGTTTGAGCCGTTTTGCACCGCCAGGCAGATCAGAGGACAGAATAAGGGTTCGAGCCTGGGGGAATCGGTCTTCGACCTCTTCGGCGATTCTTTCCACACCGGGTCCACAGGCAACCAGCGAATTGGTAGCCTGACACTTGGGACAAGCATCAGGCACCTTTTCTGTGTGACCACAGTGGTGACAAACCAGACGTCCCTGAAACCGGTGCTCTACCAGCCAGGCTGAGCATGATGGGCACTGGAACCTGTGGCCGCAGGTCCGGCACAAAGTCAGGGGTGCATAGCCGCGCCGGTTAAGGAACAGCAGCGTTTGCGCACCATCAGCCAGTGTTTCCTTCATGGCCTCAACCAGGTCCGGCGCCAACCAGCGTCCGCGATCCGGTCCGTCATGGCGCATATCAATCGCCTTGAGCTCGGGGAGTTCGGCACCCGAAGCACGCTCCGGCAGCTCAAATTTGGTGTAACGACCCGAATCGGCGTTGACCCGACTTTCAACAGAGGGTGTTGCGGAGGCCAGAATCACCGGAAATTTTGCGATATGCCCACGGACCACTGCCATGTCGCGGGCATTGTAAGAAACCCGGTCATCTTGCTTGAAGGCTCCGTCGTGCTCCTCATCGACGACAATCAGCCCCAATTCCTTGAACGGCAGGAAGAGCGCAGAACGTGCCCCGATGACAACGCGAACTGAGCCAGAGGCGACGCCGCGCCATGTACGTTCGCGGTTTTTCGTTGTGATCTCCGAGTGCCACTCCGCAGGAAACACACCGAAGCGCTTTTCAAAGCGACGCAGAAACTGTTCGGTCAGGGCAATTTCCGGCAGCAGGACAAGCGCCTGTTTGTTCTGGCGCAGGACCTCGGCAATGGCCTCGAAGTAGACCTCTGTCTTGCCGGACCCGGTCACGCCATCAATGAGGGCAACGCTGGATCCCTTGTCGAGGCAATCCAATAGTCCCTTTGTGACATCAGCCTGTCGGGGTGTCAGTGTCACCTTGTGAAAATCAAGTTGCGGCAAGGGTGGCGGCGGCGCAGCGGGCAATGAAATTGTTTCCAGGACACCCTGCTGCAACAGACCATCCACCACGGACGCACTCACACCTGCAGCGGCTGCGACTGTGCTCTTGGTGCCCGACACACCCTCCTCAAGCACCTGCAATATCTTCTGGCGCGCTGCCGTCATGCGATCCGGTTCATGCCCTTCGACCCGTCTGATGCCGGCCAGCGGCGGCTCTTCTTCCAAAGCCTCTTCGGAGCGCAGCACCATCCGCAGCACCATACCCGGGGCCGCCAATGTCCAGTTGGCCACCCAATCGACGAACTTCCGCAGATCATCTGCCAGCGGCGGCACCTTGTCGTAGACGGTGGTCATCGCCTTGAGCTTTTTGGGATTGATCGATGCGTCGGGCTCGGTGTCCCAAACAGCACCAAGGACCTGCCGGCTGCCCAGCGGTACTTTCACGATGGTGCCCGGAACCACCGTTTTTCCAGGCGGCACCTTATAGGTATAGGCGACGGGGACCGCGACCGGCACAAGCACGCTGGCTATCGTGTCTTTTTCTTCTGGAAGGTCGTCAAACAGCACGACGGGTCGGTCCACAGGCTCGGAATAAATGACAAATCTTGTTTGTCCTAGTCTTTAACAGCACCGCCGCAAATTCCATATGAGAACTATGCGAGAACCCAAAACTTTCCATCAAAGTGCAATCTGGGGTGTTTCTTGTGGCAATCCTAAGGTACAGATGCACTCGATTGTAATTTCTGGTGGCCTTGCCGAAACCGTGCTCGCCGCCAATCTGTGTGAAAGCACCTTGTAGGGAGCAAACAAGAATGAAGTTCTTCGTCGACACCGCTGAGATCAAGGACATCGAGGAATTGGTGGCAACCGGCCTTCTCGATGGCGTGACAACGAACCCATCTTTGATCGCAAAATCAGGCCGCGACTTCAAGGAAGTCATCGCCGAAATCTGCAAGATCACTGATGGCGATGTATCTGCTGAAGTGGCCGCAACCGACTACGACGGCATGATGAAGGAAGCCGCCGAGCTGGTGAAGATCGCCGACAATGTCGTGATCAAGCTGCCGCTGACGCTGGATGGTCTGAAGGCCTGCAAAAGCTTGACTGAAAAAGGTCACAAGACCAACGTCACGCTCTGCTTCTCCGCGAATCAGGCTCTGCTCGCCGCCAAGGCTGGCGCGACCTACATTTCGCCGTTCATCGGTCGCCTGGATGACATCAACATTGATGGTCTGGAACTGATCCGCGAAATCCGCGTGATCTACGACAACTACGGTTTCGAAACCGAAATCCTGGCAGCGTCCATTCGCACACCGAACCACGTCAAGGAATGTGCCATCATCGGCGCTGATGTTGTCACCGTTCCTCCGGCGACCCTGCGCAGCCTGGTCAAGCATCCGCTGACCGACAAGGGCCTCGAAGCCTTCCTGGCCGATTGGGCCAAGACCGGCCAGACAATCGCCTGACGCCGCCTGAACAGACAACCGGGGATCGCGTCCCCAAGTGAGAAACGGCCCGGGCAACACCCGGGCCGTTTTTCGTTTGATCGAAAACCGGGCGCTTGAAATGCCGTGCCGCCGGAATTATGATCGGTGCAAGGCCCACGGCGGGGCCCCCGGTCCGCGGAAAGGCGTTCCACGTCGTTGAGCTCGGGTGACCTCACCCATATTGCATGGATTCCCGCTCGATCCAGCCAGGCGGACACTGGACCTCAGCGAGCTAGGAGTCATCATGGAACATCTCGTGCGCACCGCGCAGGAGCTGCCGCTGCTTAGTGACAGCGATATTGCCCTCAACCTTACGTCTCTAAAAATGAACGCGAAAGCGCTGCGCGATGCCGTTCGCAGTGGCGACCCTGCGGCTCTCCAACGGGTGCTAACCCGCCATCCACGCCCGCACTCACTCGACTACGCCTCCTTCAAGCTCGCCGATGCGCAGTGCGTCGTTGCAAGAGAAGCCGGGCTTTCCAGTTGGCCCGCCCTTAAGGCGCATATCGCGAACATGGACGCAGCGCGAACCGATATCGAAGAAAACAGGCCTGCGCCAGACGGCGACTTGAGGACACTGCATATCCGATGCGGGAACGATATTGAGCTCGGGTTGAAACGTGCGGGGTTCACTGGCGACTTTCTGATGTATTCGGACCCGATTTGTCAGGGCCCGGTGTCGGATCTGCAGGATGCCACTCGGGTTCGCGCCGAGTTCATTTCATCCGGCTATCCAGGCGAGAAACTGGCCGACACCGTCTCGAAGCTCGAGACCATGGAAGAGATCCTTGCCAAGGCCAAGGATTACCAGCGAATCGCCTTATGGTTCGAGCATGATCCCTACGACCAGCTCTTGCTGATCAAGGTGCTGGCCCGGCTGAAGGCTGTTGGCGCCGACAGCCGGAAGGTCGAACTCATGAGCCTTCACTGCTTTCCCGGGATCACAAAGTTCATCGGCATGGGACAACTTTCGCCTACGGCTCTACGGCACATGTTTGCCAAACGCGAAGCTGTCAGCCGGGGCGCGTATCAACTGGCCAGCCAGACGTGGTTGGCACTGACCGCCCCGACCCCGCTGCCGCTGTATGAGCTTGTTGCCGGCCAGGCACCCTTCCTGCCGTACCTCAGGGGCGCCGTCCTAAGATATCTGGCAGAACTGCCCGGTCTCGATGACGGCTTGTCTTTCACGGAGAGATCCGCTCTTGAGATCCTGCAGAACGGACCACTGCCCTGTGGCCGGATATTCCGCAGGTTCATGCAAGATATCGATCCCCTCCCGTTTCACGGGGACCTGATGTTCTATGCCGACCTTCTGCGTTTGATGCGGGCGGCAGTTCCCCCGCTGCAGCTTCTGCCGCAAGATGGCGAAGCAGAGTTGCGCCAACAGAGGTTTGAACTCACCGAGGCAGGCCGCTTGCTTCTAAACGGAGACCGGGACTTCGCAACCTATGGTCCAGCGGAACGATGGAATGGGGGTGTCGGCTGCTTTGCCCAACCGGACTGGCGCTGGGACCGCGCAAAACAGAAACCGGTGAGCAAAAACGGCTAAGCAGCCCGCATCAACTCAAGACCGGACCAAGACCGGTCAGAAGATCGTCTAACGATTTTCAGGAACTGATTTTCAAAGGCCCGGATGAACTTCCGGGCCTTTTTTGTTTGCAACAGGATCATCGCCAGATGCGACAGCTGCAAAGACCGGATCCAGAGCAGAAGACTGGTCCGGGTTTTCTCCCTTGCCAGACTTGAACAGGTCCGAGATCTGTTTCGACCATTCGACGAATGGAAACAGCCAGAGCTTTACCAGGTCATTTTGCGGCACACCCTGCGCACCCAGCGGCGCATCGCAAGGGCCGGGTACGCGATATGTGCCGAACAGAACATCAAAGAACGGGAAAATGTTGGCCAGGTTTTTGCCATAGGCAGCCGGTTCATCGGCATGATGCCAACGGTGATAGCGCGGCGAGGCCAGAAGCAGGCGGAACGGACCATGGCTCCAATCAATGTCCAAATGCACATAGATATTGTGAATTCCGATCGCCACCGCGCCAAGACCCATCACGCCAGTGGGAAAGCCCATCCAGCTCAACAGGACGATGTAGGATGCGTTCATCACAAACGCCTCCAGAAAATGAATTCTGTAGGTTGTCGCGCCATTTACCTCCGGGTCGGAGTGGTGGATGGCATGAACAGGCCACAGCCATTTCATATGCATCAGCCGGTGGTTCCAGTAGTTCACAAAGTCGAAACACAGAATGGCGAAGGGGATCAGCACCCACGCAGGCACTTGCGACCAGAACGCCGGGTCAACGCTGGGAATGCCCAGGGTTTGGTAGCCACTGCGGACCACATCCGTCATGATGTAGACGAGCGGACCGAAGAACACATTCAAGATATAAAAGGACGCATTGACGCCGACGCTTTCCAGCAACCGACGCGGCCAGGTGAAACGATATCCTTTTCGGTGAAACGCGATGAGAACGATCAGTCCCAGGAAGATCAACGGAGGCAGGGTGTCAGGGTTCAACAGAGTGTTTTGAACAATCCCCGTCACCCGGTCCCACAAACGGTCCCATAACTCGAACATGTCTTCGCCATTCCCCATATCGGTTTTGCAAAGACCCTACTGCCTTCAACTTAAAGAGGCGTAAAATCAAGCTGTCTCCCCGTCGCCCTTATGAGGGAGCTTGAACGGTTCCATGGCTTCATTCTGATTGCCAACTTCAGTTGGTGCTCTTGAGGTTATGCGAGGGGAACGGTGATGCCGCCTGTCCGCGGAAAGTTTTCTCACACCGGAATACAGCGTTGCGTATTGCGCAAATCTTTCTGGAGCCCCGCTCACATCAAAATGGCGGACACGGATCGAAGCGACGCCGGACTGGCGTTGGCACACCACATTGCAAAGACCGAACCTTGCAAAGACCGCAAACAAAATCTGCCGATCATTGAGACATTAACCGAAAACTTGGAGATGGGGTCTAACATGGTCTCATGCCGTCATCTCCAATCCATACAGACCCCGATGCCCTGTTGATCATCGCCCGCCCCGATCTGAATGATCGGCTGGCGCGCTGGATGGGTCATTTGTCCGGCGAACGGCGGCTGTCGCCCAAAACACTCGAGGCCTATGACCGGGACGTGCGGCAATTCCTCAGGTTCCTGACAGATCATCTGGGCGGTGCCCCGGCCCTTTCCGACATCCGAAACCTGCGTCCGGCAGACTTTCGCGCCTTCATGGCAAAGCGCCGACAGGCTGGCGTCCAGAGCCGGTCGCTGGCACGTGGTCTGGCCGGTATCCGCTCGTTCCTGAAGTTTCTGGAGCGCCGCGGCGAAGTCAACGCGGCAGCCTCGGATGCCATCAGCCCGCCGAAGCGCAGCCGGTCCTTGCCCAAACCTGTTGCCGTTGACGATGCGCTGGAGATTGCCTCGGGAGATCTGGCGCTGGAAAGCGAAGCCTGGATCGAGGCACGCAACGCGGCCGTCCTCACCCTTTTATATGGATGCGGTCTGCGCATTTCAGAAGCCCTGTCGCTCACCGGCAAGGACGCCCCCAAACAGGGCGCACGCGCCCTCAGGGTCGTGGGAAAAGGCGGCAAGGAACGCATCGTTCCGCTGCTGCCGGCCGTCACAGAAGCGGTCGCGCGCTATGTGAAGCTTTGCCCTTATGCAATTGACGCAGAGGGACCGCTGTTTCTTGGCGCACGTGGCGGGCCCCTGAGCCCGCGCCTGATCCAGTTGGCAATGCAAAAGATGCGCAGCGCACTCGGCCTGCCGGACAGTGCGACGCCACATGCCCTGCGCCATTCCTTTGCGACCCATCTTCTGGCCGGAGGCGGCGACCTTCGAACGATCCAGGAACTGCTCGGACACGCCAGTCTTTCGAGCACACAAATCTATACAGAAATCGACGCTGGCCGACTGTTGGAGGCCTTCGATAAGGCTCATCCGCGCGCTTAGCGTGAAAAAGAGTCCTGTTTTCGCAAAAATATGCGCCTTTTATCCATTCAGGGGGGTGCATTTTCCAAAAAACTTGGTAGGTTCCGCGCTCATTGTCTGATCCTGTCAGGTTTGGTTCAATCCGGCACCTGAGAGTGGCCTGTCGCCCCTCAGAAGGATCTGCCGCAACATCAAAGGAGATAACTTGCAAGTTCTCGTCCGTGACAACAATGTCGAACAGGCCATCCGCGTCCTGAAAAAGAAGCTGCAGCGCGAAGGCGTTCTGCGCGAAATGAAAGCTCGTCGCGCATTCGAAAAGCCGTCTGAAAAGCGCGCTCGCGAAAAAGGTGAAGCTATCCGTCGCGCCCGCAAGGCTGCACGTAAGCTCGCTCAGCGCGAAGGCCTGACAATCGGCCGCGGCAGACGCTAATTTCTGCCGCCGGTACCCTTTAAGGTGCCGGACCTATCGATACAGTTCCACAACAGGTTTCAAACCTTGTGGAGCTGATCGGAAGGTGTCTCTCGTTAACAAATTCCTAATGCTTCGATGACAGGCTCCTCTCAGGGAGAAGCCTGATGTATCTGTTTGCACCTTTGTTACTGGTTTTCGGAGCCTTTTTCCTCGTCCCCGAGGCAGAAGCCCGAATCTATTGCCCCCTGCCCGAGCAGGGCACCTGGATCAACAAATCCGCCAAACCCAAAGAACTCAGCCGACTTGAGATCGAGACCAGGTGTCGCGATGACCGGGTCTTTGCGCGCATCCGCGCCTACACCAAATGCATTCCACGCGACTGCAAGTGGGGCTGGACCGACGCGGCCATGCGCTCCGAAGGCAAGGGCCTCGAAGTGTTGCTGCGCGGCTTTTATCTGAGCAAGTTCATCTCAGTGACCGCCAATGGCGACCAGATCAGCGCCTATGTGTCGAACGACTATCACGATGAAAAGATGCAGGACACCGTCAAGAACTTCATTCTTTATCGCGACTGACGGTTCGCCTCGATCCGGATTGACTTGCCGCGTTCCATGGCGCAGGCAGCCCTTCAAACATCCCGGCTCATGCATGATCATGATTGTGATCATGCGCTACTGGCACTGTGTCGCCCCGCCAGTATTGGTTGTGCCAGATCCTGACACTAACCTCAACCCGCTTCCGGCCGTCCGCGCTGCATCCACCTACTCACCTCAAAAGGAAGTTCATCCACATTGTTTATGGCTCCGCGTTTCGTTTTGAGCCCATTCAAAAAAGAAAATCTCTATATTTGAAGTCAACCACGTGTTCCCAACCAAAAGCTGGGATCGAAAGACGACTTAGTTTTTCGTTTGCCATGGATCGCTTCACTTACAGCGCGGATCAAATCTCTATCGTCTTCCGTACTTTTAAAATCTTTCCAAGCGCCTTCCAGCATGTTTGTGCTACTGGTCTCCGCTGCATTCTGGAAGTCTTTTAGCTTAGTGAAGCCCATGTCTACGAAAATCTGAAGCGCTTGTTTATTGTGCCCCTCAAGTGCTGGGATCAGCAGATTTCGTATCACATTATCTTTTTCAGTTTTCAGAATTCGGTCGCCACTTTGAGCGATATTTTCCACAAGTTCTGGGAACAAATTCATCGATGCTTGTAGAGACGAAGATGTAACTCCAGATATTTGCTCTCTGAGAGTTCTCCAAATATCTTCATGATAGCTAACGCCTATCGCATTCATCAATGTATCTAGAGATTTGTCGTTGTTTTCTATTTGAATATTTCCCGCAAAAATGTCTATCACCACTTTAGTAAATGGATTTCGAAAATCCCCACTGTTCAATGCGCATCCTGATGACTCGATCTTTTCAATTAATATAGCCACAGTGTGATCCATCTTTTCGATGTGCTCTGGCCAGCTTTCTGCTGAAACTGATTTCAAAAGTTGGTCAACATGATCGTGTAGCGTTTTCCAACTGCCATTAGTGCAGGCGTGCGTCGATTTCAGGAAGCCAGATGGTAAATCTGTAATTTTGAGCTCTTCAATTTGTGTTTTATCAAACCTCTCGGCATAGCGGCCGAGACTATCTCTTAGGTCATCTGAGACGAGGATCTCCGAGATATAAGAAAAATTTGAAAGTAAAGTGCGTAGGGTTATGTACGGTGGATCGTTTCTACTAAACATATTCAAAACGATTTGACGGACAGGCTCATGCCCTCTGTTCTTGTTGCTAAATTTAATCCAAAGGGTAGCGCACCGTGCATCAATTGCTTTGCTAGCAACAGCACCAACCTGATCCACATCAAGCGGTTTATTGCCTTCGAAAATTACTTTAAAACTTTGAAAGGAGTTAGATGTGTCGGGAACTAGAGAACCATTAGAATTGGGGTTAGTCGGATCAGCTAGTGTCTTTCCAAGTTTGTCTTTTAGCAAGAACAACAAGCTTGCCTGCGCCCTCTGGCTCGACGTTGTTTGGCCTTCTTCAACATTTCTAAAGAACTCACCACTGGCCAATGCGCTGTCGAGAGCGATCTCAAGCCTCCGTTGATCGTCAACAGTGCCCCAAGCCATAGAGACGATTTCGAGAAAGTGCTCGGCTTTTTCCGCACCAACCTCGCCCGCCTTCATTGCTTCGAGACAAGCATCTGCAATGCTTAGCCACTCATCGTCAGTTAACAGATCGACAGTTTGGAATTGGACTAGAGCTTTGACCGCTAATGAGGGAGATTGAACTACCTTATCTTCATATTTCTCAGACTCTTTAGAGAAATTGACTTCAACACTTGCGAAATCATCCAAACTGAACCCGGAAGCGGCAATGTTTGCTGCAAGGCCGAACATAAAATCAGGCGCACTAGACGGTGTTTTTTTGCCTACCTCGGTTCTTAGTTCATCTGCGTCGCGCAATTCCTCCAATACGTCGTTTGTGGTCCCAATAAATGAAGCCAGATCTTTTCCGTGCTGAAAATTTAAGGTCTCTTTCCGATTGATGTACACAAATGCGGCATTCATCAGGTGTTCAACAACTGCTGGCCTTTCTTCATCTGGCACTATCTTCAAAAGGAGTAAGTAGGGATCATATTGTTCTGTGGAGTGTAGCGAAATTTCGCTAAGCTTTTTGAAGCCGTTTATCAGCGCTTGTACGATATGCTTCCTAGCATCGCCCGAGTATATTTCAAATAAGGCTGAAAAATTCTCTATTACTTTCCCGAGCTCTTCAGTACTCCTCCATTCATCCATATTTGCTTCAACGGCATCCTCAACACGCAATTCGAACCCTGGGGCGGCTGAGAGCTTCACGAGCGTATCAGCGGTCTTCGCTACTGCTGCATTTGCGATTTCGTCGTCGAGCAAGATCTGAAACGCGAGGTCTTCTTCAACATTAAAAACAATTGCGGCGAGGTTCCGGACCAATCGGTCGTCCGCTGCCAACCTCGCGATTTTTTGATTAAGACCGTTCTCTGAATTTAAAACCGCTGGGTTTTCAGTCAGCGAGTCTTGATGTGCAATAAACGCGGCAACGGTCGGCAGTCGGAACTTGCCGTCATGTAGCGCATAGAGGCCGCTAAGATCGTTGACAAACGAGACAATCTGTCGAGGTGTGGTCGTGCCGCCCTCAACGTTAAGTAGTTCGCAGAATATCCGATACGTTCGGAACGTGTCATCGGCTGAAACTTGGTTCGGAAGTGCTTGATTGAGTTTATCAGCAAAAAAATCTCGTGCGTTCGACAACACTGGAGGAGCTACAACGAGAATTTCGCCAAACGTTTTTGAGAATAATTCGCGGGACCCAAGACCACTAAGAGGCTTTCTGTCTTGACTATTGTTTAACTCGTGCTCTGTGTCATTCTCGATAATGTTCCCTTCGATTAATTTGCGATCATAAGGTACGATCGCAGTAATGTCGGTGTTACTATTTGACCTTGAGTTGTCGTGGGTTCGCGCGAAAACTGACCGTACCAGCGCCCAGTAGTCCCTGATTTCTTTTTGCGGCAACCTATCGATGTTGTCTAAGACCATGATAACGCGATCTTTTTCAGACTGAACAACGCTCAATATAGCTCTTAGGGTCGCGTGAAATTCATAATCATTGGGGTCAATTTCCCTGACTTTTTGTACAACCTTATGATCTTGGTGTTGTCGAGAGCTGATCAAAAGCATGCGGGAAATAGTAGTTTTAAAATCTGTGTTATTCTCACCTTTCGAGCTAAATCGCTGTTTCCAAAAAGCGAAACCAAGGGTCCCAAGGACAAAGAAAATAAGGCTTAGGAATGGGGCGGAGTATAAAAATTCAACAGCCTTTCCTGCCTCACTCAATTGATCGAAAACACTTTTTGACCAGAAGTAGAAAATTGGCAGGAACGGAAGAAAGCACAACACGGCAATTCCGTACCAGTCAAGAATAGGGTGGTTATTTGTCTCTATTTCTCTTGTTTTACCTTGTATTTGACCCTTAATCTCCTCGAGTGACGCGATTTTGCGCGGAAAAGTCTGCATCGACCAAGTAATGAAATGCTCCAGAAACGAGCGGCGGAAGCCGGAGCCTTGAGACTTCCATATGTCAAAAGTGAAGAAGTGGTACGTTTTCTTCCCTCTTCCGTTCTTTCCAGCCAAGATTCTCGCGGCCATTTCGACTACGCTGGATTTGCCGCTTCCCCAAGACCCATCAAGACCTATCGCACTGTCATCTTTGTCGAATTTAACAATTGCCTTTGAGAGTGAAAAAGCGGTGCGCTCATGACCACCACCATGAAACAGGTCTTTGTCTGAAGGCTGATCTTGAATAATTTGACGGAGAACTTTTTTGCTCATTTTTGCGCTCAAAACTATTTTTCAATTTCTACTTATAAGTGTTTTTATGAGCTATTTTAAACCCCTAAACTACCTTTCGTAGTCATCTGTTCGAAAGAATGACTGACACATTAAGAGGTTGTGTTCCTGTCATATAAGTAAAAATTAAGAGTAGTTAGTTCAGCGCGATGTTCTTCCTCCGCGTCTACGCTCATTTTTAGAAATTTTGTTAAGGTTCAAGTCAAGGAACATCGAATAGTCGATTTCCGAGTTGGGTGGTGCATTCGCCAGTTGCAGAGCTGCCTTCTCCGTCAGGGATTTGAAGCCGTAATCGTCGTGGGTGTCGGCCAGCTTATGACCGACCTGAAGCCGTCGATCTCGTGTTCACGAAGATCTTCGATACGCCGCCTCGGAGGTGGGAGCTGGTCTTTTGAGGTTCTTGAGTTCCGGAAGGTGGAGGGGAAGACTTGCTCCGGCGTCCCTAACGGACGGCGTCAAGGGAGACAGTGTTCGATACCATGGATGATACCGACCTCTATTCGAGGTTGGCCGCATCCTGCGAGATCGCGGCATTCTGCGGGTCGCCGTAATGGCGGCCTCAGGTGACCCTCCTACGCTTTCACTCCCGCCGCAGTTTTCGCCAGGGCCTCATATCGATGACGACACGGGCTGTTGCGAGGAGGACGGCGAGGCAGAGAAGGGTTTTGGAAATGGTTTCCATCGTGCCTTCGATCAGTATCGCATGGGCAACGCTGCCCCCCACCATGACAATCGCCAGCGCCAGATGCGCCGCACGCCAGTGACGTGGCCGCAAGCGTCTGCGGAAGATCACCAGCAGCGCGACCGCAAAAACCGCCCACATGGCGATGACGCCAAAATCTGAAAAGAGTGTCGGCGCGCGCAGCAACAGCGCATCGATCACATCCGGCGGACTGGTCACCAAGAGACCGGCGACATGCACAACGACACACAGCACCAAGGCGCCGCCGATCCAGCGATGCAGGCGGCGACCGCGTTTTCCTGATCTTGAAACTGAACTTGAGCCTGAAATGGCGCCTGAACTGTAGCCAGAACTTGAGCTGGGGGCCAGGACACCGAGAACGAGAAGCGGCTGCAGCACCAAAAGCGCCATCGCCACAATGCCGGCAAAGCCTGCACCGATATAGACCGGCTGTCGCCATTCCAGCAGCGGACTGAACGCTGCCAATCCGATGGGCACAATCAGCAGGCCCGCCAGGACGATCCAGACAGTCGCGCGGCCCAGCAGATGCCGGGATGGGCGTTTCGGATGCTCAGGCGCGTTCACATCAATCAGGCCGGCTCGAGCACGAAATGCGCTTCAAGGCTGGTGTCCCGTGCGGAGCCCATGACCGGGCGCAGGAACACCGTCTTGAAGTCCTCGCTGTCATAGGCCAGATGGGCGTGCGGCTGCCCGAAGGTCGGCACGATCTGCGGCATGTCCAGCTGGAAGCGGCCCTGGTCGTCGGTCAATGTTGCACCGTGCGAGCGCTGATCGCGTTCGTTGCCCTCGGTGGTATGGGCCCAGATCTGAATGCGCTGACCGGCAAGGGGCGCGCCGTCTCCGGCGCGGCGCACGGTACCGGACATCAGGAACCCGCCGCCGCCGATGCGCTCAACGATGGGAGCGCCGGGCAGATAGTTGTTTGAGCCGCCGCGCATGGATTTTGTCGGGGCCAGGCCCGCAGCGGTTGCGGGCACAATCAGTCCACCAGCCGAGGTGACCAGGGCTGCGGCCCCGCCTGCAAGAATGGTCCGGCGGGTGATGCAGTGATGGATCATGGTGCTTCTCCTGTCGGGCTTGAACTTCGACCCAACCCGCCCCGATTGCGACCGGACCAAGGTCAAAGACTTAAAGTTGAACCTGATCTTAAGCTAGGCATGCTGACCGGTAAATCAAAGGGCCTCTCACTGCTTCGTGATGAACGGGCCGGTTTTGGTGGAAAGAACCTTCCCCAGCTCCTTCCCCAGCTCCTTCCCCAGCTCCAGGCCCAGCTCCAGGCCCAGCTTCAGGCCCACCTCCAAAGCCAAGGTCAGACCCAGGGTCACCGGCCATGCCACATTGAGGCCCCTGTGCATGCCAAGGCCCTGATTCAACACAATTACCCCTAAACAGGGGATACACAATTTTCTAGTCCTGCGTCACAAGCTTGTTACGGAACATGGCTTGCACACGAAGCGACGCCGGCTGGGCACCGGCCTTCGACAAGAGCGTTCCATAATTAGTTTCTGATGGAGCGTTTCCATGCGTAAAGGCCAAGTAACAAAAGCAGCAGTTGAGAGTTCAGCGCTTACTCAACCCCGTGAAAGGGAGCAAGCTCAGCGTGTTACTCATGTTGCGCAGATTTTCCGCGCCCGTCTGCTGCTCAGCACCGCGCTTGCCGTTTCGATCTCCATGAGTGCAGGAGCCGCTCAGGCCGGTGGCGGCCGGGGTGGAGATGGCGGACTGGGCACAGCCAGCATTTTCGGCAATCCGGGGCGTGGCGGTGGCGGTGGTGAAGCGGGAAGCGGCGGAGCCAATGGGACCATCGGCTCCAATACCGCGGGCAATGGCGGTGGTGGTGGGGGCGGTGCCGGTGGCTTCGCAGGTGGAGCCGGTGCCACGGGTGGTACTGGAGGTGTCGGCGGTGATGGCGGCATGGGGGGTGCGCACGGAGCAGTAGTCACCATCCCGGTAATGATTATAGGGGCCAGAACGGGGGCGTCCGGCGGTCATGGGGCTGTTGGTGGCAACCACGGCAGCACTCACGGGGGCGGCG
>JABXHV010000170.1 GCA_013373445.1 Paracoccaceae bacterium
AAAATGTCGGAAATGATCCGCATCGAAGGCAGCGGCGGATAGATGTAGGTGTTTCGTACCATGAACTCTTTCAGAATGTCGTTCTGAATGGTTCCAGTCAGCTTGTCCGATGACACACCCTGCTCTTCTGCCGCCACTATATAAAGCGCCATGACAGGCAAGACCGCGCCGTTCATCGTCATCGAGACGCTCATCTTGTCGAGCGGAATGCCCGAGAACAGCGTGCGCATGTCGTAGATAGAGTCAATTGCAACGCCTGCCATGCCGACATCGCCGACAACGCGTGGATGATCGCTGTCATAGCCGCGGTGTGTCGCCAGATCGAAAGCAATCGAGAGCCCCTTTTGCCCGGCCGCCAGATTGCGCCGGTAAAAAGCATTCGACTGCTCGGCGGTTGAAAAGCCCGCATACTGTCGAATGGTCCAGGGTTTTTGGACATACATCGTCGGATAGGGTCCGCGCAGGAAAGGCGCCTTGCCGGGAACCGTATCGATGTAATCGAACCCTTGCAGATCAGCTTCAGACGGTGTGCAGCTGATATCGATGCCTTCCGGTGTCGGCCACACTGGCGTGTTGCCGGTCCTTGTCTGGGATGCGGCCAGATCCTTGAAGGCAACTTTGGAAAAATCCGGAATACGGCTCATGACAGATCCTCCCCGTTGCCCAACAGTCCCAAGTCCCGGTGGATCTCAGTCAATAGCGCCAGAACATCAGATCCAGGATAGATTGACTTGGCCCCGACACATTCTCGGTCCCCGGATACGGCCAGATAGACCGCCTTGCCATCGGAGCCCAGAACGCTGATCGCTTCCTGCAAATCTGCGTCAGCCGCAGTCTTGGGCGGGACGAGGCAGATGACCTTGTAGTCCTGCACATCCGCTTTCGAAAGCGCGCCTTCGGCGCTCACAGCATCCACGTGAACACCGCTCAGCGCGAGAGACGATTTCAGCCATTTCAACGCCTCTGGATCGGCATCGGGCTGTTTGAGAATGAGAACAGATGAATCCGGGGTTTCAGCTGCCACACTTGTCTGGCTCTGGAGTTCTTCAAAGCCTTGTGCAATGCGCAGATTACCCAGTGGCGCAGCCGCGCTCATTCCCGGCACGCCATCCGCGCGCTCCATCAGTTCGGTCATGACTGCGCCTTGCAGCAGGGCTTTGACACAGGCTTTTACGCGTGCGCCATTGCCATTTGGCGGCAAGTCGCGAGGCTCTTCCAATTGGGTCAGCTCCAACGGATCCTGCTTTATCACGCTTGGTGCCTTTTGTGGCAACAGCGTATATTCGTTGACCCCGATCATGATCTTTTCGCGGGTGGCGAACCGATCAAGGCGTCCCTGACGGGTGTCCTTGATGCGTGTCTGGATCATGCCGGACGTCAGTGCCACGAAGGCGCCGCCGATTGCCTCGATCTGCTGCAGAATATCCCAGGCCAGATCCTGCGTTTGCTTGGTCCAGCTCTCAATCGCCCCGGACCCGGCGGACGGATCGATGACCTTGTGCAGGTTGCTTTCCAGAAGAAGAACAGACTGGGTGTTGCGCGCGATCCGGCGTGCAGTCACGTCAGCCAGGCCAAAGGCAGAGGTGTGCGGGCGAACAGAAATTGAATCGGCACCGCCAACGCTTGCCCCGAACACTGCAATCGTGTTGCGCAAAACGTTGTTCCACACATCGTAGGTCGCCAACATGCGCCGTGACGTTTCCATGTGAAGATTGAGCGGAACCTGATCCAGCTGGCAGGCATCCAGAAGATTGGCCCACATGCGCCGGGCAGCGCGGGCCTTGGCGATGGTGCCCAACTGGTCTTCTTCAGCGGCAAGGGTCACGGCGATTGAAGCGGCCCAGGTCTCGGGAGCGGCGCCTGCGGTTTCCATGATACGGAAATACTCAAGCACAGATGCCATCACGCAGGCCAGTTCTTCCGCCTGCCCGGCACCTGCGTTGTGCCAGAGCGCACCATTGGCATGCAGATAACGCACGTTGGCGCCGAGCTCACCGCAGAACGCAACTGTTTCCTTGATGCCGAGCACCAGTTTGTCTTTGTTGTCCCTGAGATACCCGTTGCGCCCAAGCCATCCAACCGGATCGCGCAAAAGGTGGATCTGATCGTCAGCGGGCACCCTGCCCTGTTTTTCAAACAGCGCCAGGATCAGAGCGAACAGCAGCTGGGTTTCGTGTCCCCCGCACATGCGGAGCGGAAGATCCGTCAGATCAATTCCGAACAGAAGCCGTTCCATATCGGCGAGCGTGTCAACGCGTATACCGGTTCTGCCATTGCCGCTGATTGCGGACTGAAAGAAAAGCTCCAGCGAGGTTGCGCCATTGCCCAGGTCCTCATGGATCTGCTTGCTGGCTGCAACGACGTCAGGAATGTCGATAATTTGGCAAATGTGCCAGGGATTGGACTGGCGGGTTGAGGTCTGAACCGCTGCGCCGCTTAAACGATTGTACAAAGGGTCAATGCGCAGACCTTCATCCGTTGTGCTGGCAAGGTCCTTAAACACTTCAAGATCAACAACGGACCCATCCTGCCTGGAACTTTCTGGTAAAATTCCGGACAGCACACTTTTAGGCAAATCTATCGACATTCGCTCCTCCCTGCGCGCATCCTATGCATCGGATGGCAAAATGCAATCTCACTGGACTGCGGCATATTGGATACTGGTGCAAAGAGCGCGCGGCCGAATCACCTGGCTGTAACTAAGTAAATATGCATCCATAGGTATACAACGGCAACCAATGCGCAAACAACAAAAGGCTGCCCGAAAAGAGCAGCCTTTCAATGCGTCTGACGTTGCTTGCGCGCGAGATGCCTAGTAGGTCATGACCGCTGGCAATTGATTTGCCTCTTTGACCCAGGTTGCCACCTGGGTTTCACTCGGCACCTGCCGTACCAGATGCTTTTCTTCATTCACCGCGGCCAGGGTTGAGGCCAAGTGAAAGGCGTTGCGGTGTTTGAGTTCCTTGACCGTATCCACTCCGGCAGCCTCAAGGAGTTCGGAGTATTCCTCGCCGACACCGTTGATCCGCATCAGGTCGGCCATGTTGGCCCACTTGAGAATGAGCGCATGGTCGATGCCGGTTTGCTCCTTCAGCGCCTTGCGTCCATGAGGGTCCTTCGCCCGCTCCAGATAGGCTTCAGTCGTCTTGATACCAATCGCTTCAAGCTTGGTCCCGTAGACAGGGCCAATACCTTCTATTTCCGTGATCTTGTAAGACATGTTTCTACAGCTCCCTTTTGAAATCTCCGGCGAAGTATCGCTTGTGAACAGCGCCTTCGAAGATCTGGCAAAACGGAGCCGCAGCGAGGGCCTTGTACCCTTAGAGAACCTGGCTCAATCCCGGGATCTGGGCGATCACTTCGTCAACCGGCTCATCTCCGGCCTTTTCACGTGCAAACCCCAAGAGCTGGCGTCCAACCGTCTTGATTTCATCCATGCCGAGACCTGCTGCGGTCAGCTCATTGAGCGCGCCCATCGCACCCATTCCCGGGATCATCCCCGACAAACCGCCAAACAGGCCGCCGCCACCGCCGCCTTTGTTGTCCATCATTTCCCGAGCGCCCGGCACGGCATCCAGGATGGCATGCATTTCGTCTGACGGACCATTCTTGTCCAGAAAGTTCAGAATGATGCCAATGGCTTGACGGGCCATATCTTCGCTAATTCCAGTCGCCGCGCAGATGCGCGAAATCAGTTCGTCCATGGGTAACTCCAGAGTATGCGGCTGCGTTGTCCTTCCAACATCTGTGCAGACACCACCATAGGGAGCTACCATTTGCAACAAGGACGTCATGAGATCTTGCTTGTGAAACAAGACAGACTTACGAACAAGTATGGTGGTGGTTTTAGAAGGGGATTGAGGTGGCCAAGACGGACAGCATCTATATCGGCGGCAGCGAAAAAGACGAACAGCTTTTGTTAAAATTGGCGAACCGTCACGGCCTGATCACAGGTGCTACAGGAACCGGCAAGACAGTCTCCTTGCAAATTCTGGCCGAAGGGTTTTCCGCCGCTGGCGTTCCGGTATTTTGCGCAGACATCAAGGGCGATCTGTCCGGAATCTCCGTCACGGGCACTGAAAAGGACTTTCTGGAAAAACGCGCCAAGACCATCGGCTTTGACAGCTACAGCTACGATGCCTTCCCCGCGATCTTCTGGGACCTTTACGGCGAGCAGGGCCATCCAATTCGCACGACAGCATCAGAAGTTGGCCCCTTGCTGCTGGCACGGCTTCTGGAGCTCAATGACACCCAGGAAGGTGTTCTCAACATCCTGTTTGAACTGGCCGATGATGAGGGGCTGCTGCTGCTCGATTTCAAGGACCTGCGTGCGATGCTGGCCCATGTCTCTGACCGGGCGCAGGAATTGTCACGACTTTACGGCAATGTCTCCAAGGCCTCCATCGGCGCCATCCAACGAAGACTTCTGGTGCTGGAGCGGCAGGGCGGCGAAAACCTGTTCGGCGAACCGGCGCTCGACATCCGCGATTTCATGCGCCGGGCACCAGATGGGCGCGGCATGATCAATGTTCTGGCCGCCGACAAGTTGATGACCTCGCCAAAGCTCTATGCCGTGTTCCTGCTGTGGATGCTGTCAGAACTGTTCGAAGAGCTCCCGGAAGTCGGCGATCCGGAAAAACCGAAACTGGTGTTCTTCTTTGACGAAGCCCATCTCCTGTTCAATGACGCTCCCAAGGCGCTTTTGG
>JABXHV010000120.1 GCA_013373445.1 Paracoccaceae bacterium
CGAAATCACTCTCGAGCAAATCGCCCAGTCTTTCCAGGAATTTAGAGCGCAAGGCCCTCTCGCCAGCGACATGGCCGCCGTCGATGGAGCGGGTTATACGCACACCAATTTAAACCGTCAACTCCTAAAAGCAAAAAATGCAAAATTAAAAAATCAAGCTTGTTTGGACGCCCCGCGAGCCCCTTGTTTCCCTCACATTTTGGCGCAACAGAACAGGGGGACAATCGAGCGCTCTAACCGAACTGCACACTGATACCGCCAGACAACGTCAGAAAAAGCGCTTCGTTGGCGCAATCCATATTGAATATGCCCGCTTTCCAATTCCTCAGGCCCAGGCCGCGAGCAAACGCTGCCCAAAACAAAACAGGCCGGCAGCCCTCCGAAGAGAAGACTACCGGCCTTTGGATTCAGAACCCACTGGTCGTGCGGATTGATCAGCTACCCAAGGTCAGGGACGCAGGGTCCATCTTATAGTCTGCTGGCTCAAATGCCTTGGCATTCTCAAGCTCCTTTTCAGTGTAGGGAGCTGTTACCAGAAGATCGCCATTCTCGGTTTCGAACAGGTTCAAGCTGTCATAGGCAACCGCGACAGGCTTTTCGCCCAAGCCAAGAAATCCACCCACGTTGATTACAACGGCATCGATCGTTCCATCACTGCCAACCAATACCTGGTCGATTTCACCGATGTTATTGTCTTCGCTCGTATAGACAGATGTATCAATCAACTGCTCCTTGGACACTGTGGCAGAATCCACCTTGGTCTTGTCTGCAGTCCAACCGTTAAGAACCTGCTCGGCACGTTTCTTCGCCGGATCGATCGCTTCCTTACGCACGGTGTCGTACATCTTTTCAGCGCTCTTGGAGATCTCATCCATTTTGTCGCGAACGGCTGATGTCGTCATCCATTCAGGAATGTAATCAGGGCGCTCGAACGCCGCAGCATCTTCCAGTTCAGAGCGAGCGACATCACTCACGATAACATAGCGCTCATCTTCACCTGCAACGAAAGACAATCGTGACAGGTCAACAGCGACATCCTTCTCTCCTATGCCGAGGAAACCACCGACACCCACGATGACCGCCTGGACTGTGCCGTCCCGGCTCACAATGACGTCGTTGATATCACCAATCTCCTTGGCGTCACTGGCGTCGCTGGACATGACCGGTTTGCCAATCATGTTGGAGACCAAAATGCCGGTTGCTGCGTTCGGAGCAACTGTCTGCACCTCGAGTTCAAATACCACAGAGTCGTTATCGCTTTGAGCGCTCTGTGTATTTGCGGCGAGTGCGCCAGTTGAAATCATAGCAAAAACGGCAGTTGTTGAAAGCAAAGTGCGGATCATTGCATTGCTCCTTCTATTCTATATTTCGATAACACTTAGTTATATTCAGTAAACGCAAGTTCAATTGATGCGTTCCGAAAATTTATATTAATTTTCTGTCAGGTTCAGGCGATCCTGCCCGTGCCCCGTGGACCAGCGATCAGCCAGACAACGAAACCAATGACGGGGAAGACAAGAATTCCGAGAACCCAGAGAATTTTTGCTCCAGTAGAAGAGCCACTTCCAAGAACTTTAATGATGGCATAAATATCCAACACCAAGATTAGCAGGCCGATAATTCCATATTCCATAACAATTCTCCGTGTTTTAACTGGTTAGGAAACGGAGATCATGAAATAAGGTTCCGTAAATTTTATTCAGAAAATTTTGAAACTATTTTCATTTTGATGCGTTCACCCAGTATACATTCAATACTGGAGGTAAAAATGCTTTCTTGGGCACTTGTATTCTTGGTCGTTGCACTCATCGCTGCAGTTCTCGGCTTTGGCGGCATCGCAGGAACAGCGGTTTCAATCGCAAAGCTAATCTTTGTCGTTGCAATCGTCCTATTCGTGATCTCTGCCGTTATGCACTTGTTGAGAGGCCGACGCGTTTAACTAAGCTAGGCATTCTAGCTTCGAAGAAAAAAGGCCCGCTTTCATTGAGCGGGCCTTTTCGTATCCAAAGCGTAGTCTAGCGGCGTCAGATGCAGTAATGGCTCAAACGCGGGAGAACCTTAAACTCACGTGTTTAAAATCAGGATCAGCTGGTCGCACTGACAAAGAAACCTCCCCTTTTTCTAAGGCGTCTTTAAAACTTGCCGACGAAAAAAGGGAGGTCTACACGATCCAAATTTTTTAGACAGGTCTCACTCATTTCAAACAGTGAGTGCCTCTTGAATCATTTCTGACGATTTTGCTGCTGCAATTTCAGATCTTTCGAAATCCTCTTGACCGCTCATCAATTCGTCAAGGCGCAAACGAGCTCGAGAGACACGGCTTTTCACCGTTCCTGCTTTTACGCCGAGGATCTGCGCTGCTTCGTCATAGGAGAAGTTGCTCACGCCGATCAAAACAAGTGCTTCTCTTTGATCATCAGGCAACACCTGGAGCGCGCTCAAGAAATCCATCAGTTCGAGATGGCCGCCTTGTTGCGGTTTGCTCTCGAGGGTCGCTGCGTGTTCTCCATCCGGATCCGCGACTTCACGCTGCATCTTTCGCCCAACGGAATAATATTGGTTCCGCAAGATTGTAATAAGCCAGGCGATCAGGTTGGTACCCTCAGCGAACTTGTCCCTGTTCGCAATCGCCTTTGCCAATGTTTCTTGCACAAGATCATCGGCTCGATCCCTGTTACCGCTGATCGAACGAGCGTAGGCACGCAAGCGCGGAATAGCCTCGACAAGAGCCTGCTTGAAATGTTGGCCACTCATTTCGAAGACTCCTCTGCAGTTTCCTGCTCCTGGGTTTCACTATCGTCCAAAGCTGACAACAGATCCATCATATCGCTTGGAATGTCTTCGGAAAGCGCTTCGTCGTAGACTTGTTTCAACTGGTTCCCAATCCAGTCTTCTTTCGTCCTAGCCCCCGCAGCCGGTCTTATGAAACCGAACCCGGCGGCCTTGCTTGCACGAGATGTGTTGTTTGGCATGCCTAAATTCCTGAACTCGGATGTGGTTTTTTCCTAGTAAACTGGTTGGTAAACGCAGGTGACAAAAAAAAGTTCCAACCACTCGGAACTTTTTTTCTCATCGCGCATTTCCTGACTACGGTGGCAATTGACGCCAACTTAGATGTAGGCCGCATCATGGCGGCGTTAGATTGAGGAAAACTTATATGTCCGTTAGCCTTTCCCGGGAAATTGCCCCCCTTCTGCCATACCTGCGCCGTTATGCGCGAGCGCTTGCCGGCAGCCAGCAAAGCGGTGACACATATGTCAGGGCATGCCTGCAGGCGTTGGTGGCCGATCAATCGATCATAGATACATCCGACGGCGTAAAGACAGGTCTTTACCGGCTCTTCCACGTACTTTGGAATGCAACGCTCGTTCCACCAACCACCGAAGACGGTTCTGCATCGATCTTCGAGCAGACCGCACAGCAAAGACTAGCCTCGATGGCTCCAGAAAGCCGCCAGGCTCTCCTGCTTTCCACGCTCGAGGGATTTTCAGTTCAAGAAACCGGCCGCATTATCAGTAAAAGCGATGACGAGGTCTCTCAACTGATCCTTGACGCGATTGACGAAATTGACCGTCAGACGAAGACAGACGTGCTGATCATCGAAGATGAACCCCTCATCTCCATGGACCTCGCCCAAATCGTCGAGTCCCTAGGTCATTCAGTAACGAAAATCGCCAGAACAGCAAACGACGCGATTGCCGCCGCCAAGACTAAGAAGCCTGGGCTTGTTCTTGCCGACATTCAACTGGCTGACGGATCTTCCGGCATTGATGCTGTGAAAGAGATCCTGGCCGAAATGTCCGTGCCGGTCATCTTCATCACCTCGTTCCCGGAACGGCTCCTGACGGGTGAACGCCCCGAGCCTACATTCCTGATCACCAAGCCATTCAACCCGAATACAGTCAAAGCAGGGATCAGCCAGGCGCTTTTCTTCAAGAACAGCGCATCAGTGGCAGCATGATTGTTCGCGGGGTTTAGTGGTGAAGAAAGAAGTTGAACGAAGGGAAAGAGAAAGGCGGGAAACTCCCGCCTTCACTTCTCAGTGCTTTTCAAGCCAGGCGTCTACTTCTTTTTCCGCCTCTTCCTTGGTCTTTCCATACTTCTGCTGGATGAGCCCGGCGAGTTCGGTGCGACGGCCTTCAACGCGGTCCATGTCATCATCGGTCAACTTGCCCCAATGACTCTGCGCCTTGCCTTTGTATTCTTTCCAGTTACCTGCGATTTGGTCCCAATTCATAATGTAAACCTCCTAATTGAGTGACATTAGGAAAACGGGTCGCGGAGCCAAACGTTCCAAAGAATAATGGGTCAGCCCTAAATTCGCTGGCTTTAAAGATGGTCAGTCACAAGAACAGCCTTATCAGCGATAATAAATAGTTTTCTCAATCTCCTTATACGGGGCCGCTGCAAATGAATGAATTTTTCAACAATCTCTTCGGAGCCCCGTTTTTCATGCCACGCGGTGAATGCCTTTTGCGTAGCCCTGAACTGTTGGCAATCCATACGGTCTCAGATGGCCTTATTGCCCTGGCCTGTTTTGCAATCCCCCTGTGCATGCTGAGGTTTCTAGCCAAACGTCAGGACATCCAGGACAATACGCGCAGGATCGCCTACCTGTTTGTCGCGCTTATTCTGGCATACGCTGTAATGCACCTGACTGCGCTGCTCACCTTGTGCTGGCCTGCCTTCGGACTGCTCGGCCTGGTGAAAGCGATCACCGCCTTGATTTCGATCGCCGCCGCCATTGCTGTTTGGCGCATGTTTTCCCTTTTTCTCACTCTGCCTTCGCTGAAAGAGCTGGAAAGGGCGAATGATCACCTGAAGGCCGAGAACCTTCAGCTGGATACGCGGGCGGGAAAAAGCCAGCGCGAGCTCAACAGGATCAACGACCGATTTGAGAAAGCCCTCACCGGGTCCAATATTTCAGTGTTTTCTCAAGACAAGGACCTCAGGTACACTTGGGTCCATAATCCAAGGCTCAGCTTCACGCCGTCTGAAATCGTCGGCAAGACGGACCTGGATGTGCTCGATCCAGACACAGCTCACAAAGTCATCGAGCTGAAGAAAACGGTCATGCAAACGGGCGAGACTGCATCCACATTCATTCACGTTGAGAATGATGAAACTGGAACAGTTTTTCTTGACCTCATCATTCATCCCACGGTCGCGGCAAACGGCGAAATAGATGGTGTTTTGTGTACCGCTGTCGATATGACCGAGAAGAACCTTTATGAAATCCGTCTTGCCTCGATGGCGTCTCAGTTGTCTGTCGCCAACACGCGCTTGGAAAAGGCCTTGGACGGTTCCTTGATAACGGTGTTCGAGCAAGACTGCGATCAGGCCTACGTCGATATTATCAACCCGCCGGACGGTATGGAGGTGTCTGACTTTGTCGGGAAAACCGATGCCGACCTGTTTTCCGAAGAAGATCAACTCAAGTTGATGCCTCCAAAAGCGCGGGTCATCGAAACTGGAGAAAGTGACGCGTTCGAAGTCGATATCGATTTGGGCGGCCGGTCCAAGAACTACAGTGTCCGGCTTGATCCGGCAGTCGACCGCAATGGAAACATATATGGCCTGATCGGAGCAGCTGTCGACCTGACACATAAGCGCGATAACGAGCGCCAGATGCATCTCGTGATGAGAGAGCTCACCCATCGGTCCAAGAACCTGCTTGCGGTCATTCAGGCAATGGCTCGGCAAACCGCTGCGAAGTCAGACAATACCGAGGACTTTGTGGAGAGCTTTTCCGCAAGATTGCAGGCAATGGCGGCCAGTCATGATCTTCTCGTGTCACAGTCATGGTACGGCGCTGATTTCCGAGAACTGATTTTGACACATCTTGGGCAGTCAATTGACCCAAGCGGCCCACAAATCGAGCTCAAGGGCGATAGCTGTTCAGTCACCGCGGATGCTGCTCAAAACCTGGGATTGGCACTTCATGAGCTCACGACGAATGCAGCCAAGTACGGTGCGCTCTCGGTTCTTGACGGCAAACTCTCACTTACCTGGGAACGAGTTGACGGAAATGTCAGGTTGTCGTGGGTGGAAAGCAACGGTCCAGTTGTTGTCGAACCGACACGCAACGGCTTTGGGCGCATGCTGTTGGAACAGTTGGTTGGCGCTGCTCTGGACGGAACGGTCACAATAGAGTTTGCGCCAGAGGGCCTAAGGTGTGTAATCGAGTTTCCCGAGAAGCACATTGTGAAATCTTAGCGACACGCTTCAGGAATTTGATTGCAGTTGCTCCGGACCAGGCGCGAAGCGACTAACAACCTTCGGAGTTGCTATTTTAGCTTCGTAAGCGCGCAGTCAATGTCCTTGAGAATATGATCCCGGTTCTCCGTTTGACGACCAGGAGATGGTGTTTGCCTGCGCAGGGTCTCACGCCAGGACAGAAGAGCATTCTTCTTCTGTCGAGCTGTAAGGTTGTCATCCTTCAGGAGACTTTCCGCTGACCGGAACCCTGCAAATCTTTGAGGTAGGCTAATCATTCTGCCGCACGTTTGGAACTATGGATAAGGTGTGAACACTGTACTCGGCCCCACCTGACGATTTTTCAGCTTGTGCCCGCCGAAATGTACTTTAGGTAAATGCGCCTGGCTGCGTATGGTTCCAAAATTGTCACAAATGTATTTGGGCACCTATGATTGTGTCTCAACTGATATTGATAATGTAGAGAAACGTTTTACGCAAATACGGCATCAATAAATTTGCCGTCGTTTTCACACCTTATGCTTGAGGGGCCCATTTCTGGAAGTAGCTCACCTCTCAAATTTTTCGGGAACCATTTCAGCTTTTGACAGTTTACCCCACAGCGTTGGAGTGCATTTTCAGTATTCACGGCCCCGGTCGGAACCTCTGAAAATGCGACTTCACGAAATGCCTTCACAATTTGTGTTTGGTGAGAACCGGAAACATTTGGAGCTAAATAATGGCTACTGCGAAATCTGCGACTGCTGACAAACTTGCAAATGAGACTGTCAGCGCCGACGAAATTCAAGAGAACATTGAACGCATCCGCAATGACATTGCATCCCTCGCCGGTTCAGTCAAAAAGTATGGCGCTGGTAAGACCGGGGAAGTCAAAGCGCGGGCCAACTCTGCCGGACAGGACTTGACGAAAGCAACTCAGGACGCTCTCGCAGATCTGACCGAGGAGTTGAAGGGATATGAACGTGCACTGACTGCAGAAGTGCGTCGCCACCCGCTACAGGCACTTGGAATTGCAGCCGGAATCGGCTTCCTCGTTGCCGCGCTCGTTCGCCGCTAATGGTCGGGCGCTCACTCCCCTTGGTAATGTCTGCGGCCACGCGTGATGTGCGCGGTGTTTTTCGCCGCGCCAAGCGAAATGCAGCGATCATAACGCTTGCAAGCCTTTGCTTTGTCACGGCCTATGTCGCAGGCATTGTGGCTGTGGGCATTTATCTCACCCCGATCTACGGCGCGGGCCCGGCAGTTCTGGGCATCGCCGCTGTTATGGCTGCAACAGGTCTGCTGTGCTTGGGCGTCTTGAGTGCGCTCAAGTACCGTGACAAGCGGCGTGCCGCACGTCGCCGTTCTGCGCAGAAGTTGGCCGCTGCTGCAGCGATCTCGATTATTCCACAATTAGCAAAGTCCAAAGGCCTCATGGCTCTTGCAGCCGTTGGGGGATTGGCATTTCTCATGTCGCGCGGCGGCGACGATGAAGACGAGGCATAGCTGCCACGAAGCAATTCCGCTTCAACAAGTCGTCAGCTTCATGGGAGCTTTTCATGACCATCGATGTAGAACAGCGCGATCAGAATCGGACCGCGTTGCAACACGAACTCACTTCGGCCATCACAAGTGACCCCGTTTCGCGGGCGGCATTGATGATCATCTGTGCAATTGCACTGGTAGCGGCTCTGGATGCCGCGCAAGTCATTTTTGCGCCCATTTGCATGTCGATCATCGTTGGATCCATCATTGGTCCGGTCACAGACCGCATTGTGCGGTTCGGTGTGCCAGCCTGGATTGCCGCAATTGCGATGGTCTTTCTGTTTTTACTGTTGATTTTTGTTGTCGGCGCGGCGCTTGTTGTTCCGCTGTCCGACTGGATGGACAAGTTGCCACTCATCTGGTCGCAGTTTCAGTCTCAGCTCGTCAGTTGGAAAAGCGTCTTTACATCAATCAGCGCGCTTCAAGAAGAGCTTAGGGGTGCCGTGGGCGGCGCAGACCGCATGCAGGTGAGTGTCGTCGACGGAGCGACTCCGGTCGAGGATGTCTTCTTCTTCGCTCCCACATTCCTGGCGCAAGTTGTCCTGTTTCTGGCGGGTTTGTACTTTTTTACTCTTACGCGCCCGTTTCTCAGGCGTTCGGCACAGCAATTCTCACAGGACAGAGAAAGCCAGAAGTACATTCTGACGACCTTTCGAACCATTGAAGAAAGGCTCTCGTCTTATTTGTTTTCCATCACACTCATAAACCTGTGCCTTGGTGCGATGGTCGCGCTTGTCATGTGGTTCCTGGGAGTGCCGTCTCCCCTGCTGTGGGGAATTTTGGCCAGCATACTCAACTATGTGATTTATATTGGACCCGCCGTCATGCTTGTCATTATGGCAGGGGTCGGACTTGCAACTGGCAACACCGTGCTGGCCATTTTGACCCCGCCACTTGCGTATCTGGCGATCAATATGATTGAAGCCCAGTTCGTGACGCCGACCGTCCTCGGTCGCACGATGACGCTGAATCCATTTATCGTCTTTTTGACTATCGCTTTCTGGATCTGGCTTTGGGGGCCTGTTGGCGGTTTTGTGGCGGTACCACTGCTGCTCGTCGCCGTATCAGTCCTCGAAATTATGGCCAATGTAGCTGACCGGGAGACCTAATACGATCCTGTCTGACCTTCTCAGAAAAGCAGTTCCTAGATACAAAAAACGCCGCTTCATACGAGCGGCGTTTTTTGTTGTTCAGTCGATCAAATCACTTCGCTGAGGCGATTACTTCGCTTGATACAGGCCATCCAGTACACATGGTACTGGTCTGTCGTGACACGCAGCGCACTCGACGGCTCCGGGTATCCGCAAGGTCAACCCGCAGGTCACCTTTGGCCTCAGTCGCCGTTGTCGTTGCAGCCACTGCAGTCTCAGCGCTGCCAGGCACAAGTTTCAAAAGGTCATCGGGCATTTTCTCAGATGCCGCAAGAGCCGTTGCCAGTACGACACCGGCAAATATGACAGGCCCACCAACCGATATCGCATTCTTCTTCAAAGTAATCATCTCATTACCTCCACCAAGTAAACGCACAACTCGGCGAAAAGTTTCATCGCTTTGCATCAGGTTCGTGGAGAATGCCCAGGACCAGAAATGACTTCCTCATCGCCATAACATATGTTAATGCGCCTGCCTTCTATGGGTGTCATGATGAGTGATATTTTAAACTTTACGCGAGCCTTGTATGCCAACTTTAAATGATATCACCCAACGCACACTTGGCGCGGCACTGGTGGTTGAGGACAATCCGATCATCGCCCTGGACACCCAGACGATCCTTGAGGAATTAGGATTCTCACCTGTAGAAATTCTGGCCAGCCTAGCTGATGGAATCGAGACACTGGCCAATCAAATTTTCAACTTTGTAATCTTAGACGTAAATATTGCAGACGACACAAGTCTCAAATTTGCCGAACTGCTTCTTGACCGTGGGACACGCTTTGTTTTTGCAAGTGGCTACAGTGACAGCGACAGTCTACCGCAAATGTTTCGGGATCACCCGATTTTGAGCAAGCCTTACACAAAAGGTCAGATTGCTGAACTCGTTCTCGGCAAACTGCAAATTTCGAGCGTCGAGGCTCCTAAATAAGCGGTCGCTGCAATTTGATGTCCTGGTCGTAATAAGCCAGTTTTTCTAGCTTTTCACGGTTCAGGATCTGAATCTGATCCTTTTTCCAGTTAATCAGATTTTTCTCGTGTAGTTTCTTGATTGTTCGGCTTGTGTGCACCGGCGTGATGCCCAGTGCATCAGAGAAATGGGCTTGAGTAAACGGCGCATTGAAGCTGTGGTTGGTTGCATAGCCAACGGCTTCAGCACGATCATGCAAATAGAGTATGAGATAGGAAAGCCGCGCCAGCGCATTGCGCTGGCCCAGGCTCAGCAAATGAGCATCCACCATCTGCTCCTCGCGTGACGCCATCCAGGTCATGGCATAGGCCAGCGACGGGTTTTCCTTGAATACCGACCAGATCTTATCTCGTTGAAAAACGCACAACGTCGTTTTGGTCAATGCGGTCACGGTGTGCTGAATGTCGTCCAGAATAGCCAGTTGCAATCCAACCAGGTCGCCAGGAAGTCCAAAATTGAGCACTTGTCGCTGTCCATTCGCCAGCGACTTGTGACGAAACGCCCATCCTTCCAGAATTGTATAGAGATGCGGCGTCTTGTTTCCTTCCAGAAGGATCGTTGCACCCGCATCAACGGTCAGTTCGCCAGTCTTGAATTTCGATACAAAGCCCAGTTCTTTTTCGTCCAATGGACGAAAAGTCTTCATCTTGCGCAAAGGGCACGAGCCACATTTCGTCTTGAAAGAAGTGTTCTCCGGCATTTGTAGCGTCTCCGGGTTTAGTGGGTGCGCCGCTTTGATCTATGGAAACCGGGGCAGATCTGGTTATGCGAACAGATATAGCAGTTTAAAAAATCAGCCTTACGGTAGCCTCAAGAGACTATCGAAGGAAGGAATAGTTCGATCAAATATGTTTTGAAGTCCTGGTTCCTGCCCCAAAGAGAGCAAATTTTAGAACCTCGAGATCCAGGCAGCTGGTTCCGTATTCCATCGTTCGAGCAAAGAAGAAGGCCAGCTTGCAGCTGGCCTTCCATGTTTCGAGGCAATTACATGCTTGCCTTCAGCGTCAGTTTGCTCACACCGAGTGTGAGATTTGTACCTTGCTGGCTTTCGACGCTGACGGGGTTAAGCGCAATCGATTTGTCAAAGCCACCAATCAGCGCATTCGCCTTGACACCCGCGCCGAGACTTGCGCCTGCAGTGACGCCGCCATAAGTGCCTTCAAGCGCATCGCTGGCTACATCCGTTGTTGGCGCCAAAACACCCCATACGAGCGTTGCACTCTTCGTCGTCCCGATATCAAGGCCGAAGTCGCTCACAGTGCCCGAATAACTTACATTCGAACCATTCGCATCTTCAAAGATGCAATCGAGCGTCGCATTGGACCCAATGATGAAATTGGTCTCTTCCTCGACCGCGCACGTCAGCTTACCCACTTTTACGCCAGCCTCGCTGGTTTCGGCATTAGCTGGAACCGCGATCAGCGCTGTGCTGGAAAGGGCGATGGCAAGTGAAAGAAAGCGTTTCATAAAGAACTCCTGTTTTTGATCGAGCCGCGGTCGAAACCGCGCTCTTCAAATTGGCATGTCAAACTTGGGTAGCTTGACGTGACAGGGTGGAAACGGGTCCCGGTGCAATGAGTTCCAAAAAAAACAATTGGAACGAATGCACTCGTCGTGCGTTAAAGACATATGGAAAAAGGCGAAAAACTGGTCAATCGTGGGCAATCAGCAACGTCCGTTGTTGGTATCCCTCTTCGTGGCTGGATCGATATTCTCAAAAGAACCTGGACCCAATCGCAGGAAGACAACGTCTTTCTGATTGCCGCGGGTGTTGCCTTTTATTTCTTGCTTGCACTTGTTCCCGCTCTCACGGCCTTCACAGCTGTCGGATCGTTGCTTGTCCCCTTGCAAGCAGCTCGTGACATCCTGAATGAGGTTGGGAACATCATGCCGGAGAGCACCCAACAGTTGCTGGTTGAACAGCTGGATGCGGCAATGAGTACCGAACGACAGCCAAGCGCGCTGACATACAAGGTCATATTCGGCCTGGCTCTGTCGTTCTGGGCGGCAGCGGCCGGCGTGAGGGCCATGATGAAGGCCGTGACTGTGGCGTATCGTGAAAAGGAGGAGCGAGCACTCTTCGAGTTCCACCTGACGGCTTTTGGCCTCACCTTTGCTTCCATATTCATCGGGATCTGCGTCATAGTCGCATTTGTTGCCGTGCCCCTGGCCCTCTCGTTCCTGTCATTTTCAGGCACCAATGAGATCCTGCTGTTAGTGCTGCGTTGGCCAATCATTATCGTCGCCGTCACACTCGGTCTTTCCCTGACCTATCGGTTTGCCCCTTCACGGCGGCAGGCCAAGATAAAGTGGCTCTCTGCTGGCGCGGTATGCTCCGCCATCTTCTGGCTGCTCGGTTCGATTGCCTTTACCAGCTACGTCGAGCAGTTTGCCAACTATGAAGCCCTCCACGGAACGCTTTCCTCCGTTGTCATTCTGCTGTTGTGGTTTTGGTTTTCCGCGGTCGTCGCCCTTTTTGGGGCTGAACTGAATGCAGAAATCGAGCACCAGACGAGTACCGACACAACGATCGGCCGCGACCGCCCGATGGGCGAGCGGCGCGCCTATGTCGCCGACCACGTCGCTTGATTGGCATTGCCAACTTAACTTGATCGGCCCGAATGGGCCCCCTTTTTTCCGGATTTCAGGCGTTCATCTCGCCGGTGTAGTCCTGCCATAATCTGAATGCATCTGCCCTTGCATGCCGGTATGAGGCGGCCGACAAGGTGTATCGACGGGGCCGGAAGATCGTGTTGATCTGATCGTGGGCGGACAGAAACCGTTGAGCTTGCCGAGGCGACTTGAAACGGCCCATGAACTTCTCCCGTTTCCGGGTCGGACGATGGGAATTCTCAATCCTGTTGTTCAGCCCCTTGTGAGCGCGATGATCGGCATCCGGCGCCAGTGCTTGAACCGGCTTGGTGTAGCTGCGCAGTTTGTCGGTCACCACCTCTCGGGGCTGGCCAAACTGCTTGACCAGCGCACCAAAGAAACGCCTGGCCGCCTTTGCATTTCGGCGAGGTTGAACCAGAATGTCGAGCACGTCTCCATCCCCGTCAATTGCCCGCCAGAGCCAGTATTTCACACCGCCAATGACAATCACCGCTTCATCCAGATGCCACTTGCTGTTGGGCTTTGGCCGATCCCGGCGAATGCAGTGCGCGAAATGCCGGCCAAACCGGTTCACCCATTTGCGGATCGTTTCCCGGCTGACAAAAATACCCCGCTCCGCCAAAAGATCTTCAACATCTGCCGTACTCAACGCGAACCGATGATAGGTCCAAACCGCATAAGAAATGATCGAACTGGGAAAACGGACGCCCTTAAGGCGCGGAAAATCGAGACGCTTAAACATCTCAGCGATCTACCAAACACAAGCGTGGTCAGCAAGTTGGCAATA
>JABXHV010000156.1 GCA_013373445.1 Paracoccaceae bacterium
CGACTTCAACCCAGTCCTGATTAAGCCGGTAGACCGCTTTGCCTTCCAGAACATAAAGACCGTGCTCCATCACATGGGTTTCCATGAATGGGATCACGGCGCCAGGTTCCAGGGTAACGATGTTGACATTCATGTCATGGCTTATGTCCGACGGATCAATAAACCGCGTTGTAGCCCATCGGCCGTCTGTATCCGGCATGGCGCTCAATGCAACGTCCTGGTCGCTCGAGGTGAACGCCTTTGGGGCGTCGATGCCTTCGACCCATTCATAGGCCTTGCGGATCCAGTGAAAGGACGCTGAGGCGTCAGATGTGTTGCGCAAGGTCCAGTTACACTTTGGAGGCAAATAGGCAAAACCGCCTTCTTCCAGAACGTGTTCGTCGCCTTCAATCGTGACGGTTACGGAGCCTTTGACAACGAACAGAGCGCCTTGCGCATCTGGGTCCAGTTCAGGCTTGTCGCTGCCTCCACCTGGTGCAACGTCCATGATGTATTGCGAGAAGGTCTCGGAAAAACCCGACAGTGGGCGGGACAGGATCCATGCCTCTGCCTTTTCCCAAAATGGCAGGCCGCTCTTCGTGATGTCGCGCAGCGTCCCCTTGGTAATGACTGCATAAGCGTCGGTAAAGACAGCACGATCAGTCATCAGTTGGGTCTGGGGAGGTAGACCGCCTGGAGGGGAATAATAAGAACTGTTCGTCATGTCTTTTTCCTAGGATTGCTTGAAGCCGCGTCATCGGCCAACCGGGCTGTCAGCGCAACTTGTTCTCTTCCGACGCCGCCAAAGCTCTGTCGAGACGATGTCTTCATCCGTTACGTTGGTGATGCTGTCTGCCCCCGGTTTTGTCAAGCTGGTGGCAGGCGGTGCATTGGGTTTTGTCGAGGATTTCGGGATATTAAAAGCCGCTGATTGGACGCACCTTGCTGCCGTCGGTGAAGCGGGAAAAGCGGAAGTCGTGTGCTGACACGAACGTTGGGTCGCCAAGAACAATGTCGGCCATCAGACGACCGGCTGCCGGTCCGATCCCGAAACCGTGACCGGAGAATCCTGTGGCGATATGAAAGCCCGGAATGGCGTCGACCTTGTCGATGACAGGGATAGCGTCAGGCGTGACGTCAATCGTACCGCCCCAGGTTTGGGCAATTTCAGCCTTTTCGAAGAATGGGAATGCGCGCCGGAGTGACGCGAGCGTGTTGTTAAGCACCTTCTTTGACGGGACCGGGTCAAGCACACGGTTGTATTCAAATGGGCTTGGCTCATCCAGGGACCAGCGTCGAGCCAGACGTGCCTCATCAAGGAAGCGCAACCCGAGGCGGAAGTTCAGGGATCGCCATTCCTTCGCATAGGCGGGCAGGAACTGGAGACCATAGCGGAAAGAATCTGGGACGAGATCAACGACGTTTATGTCGCCGTCTGCAATTGTATAGCCGCCGTCCTGGCGCTTGCGAAACGCGAATCCGCCGGCCGACATATTGGCATCCGGTCCGCCGGGCAGCGGCTTGGTGCGAAGGACAGAATTGAGCACCCGAAGCTGAGGCAGATCAATGCCGGCGTTGCCGCAAAACAGGTTCGACCAGGCGCCACCTGCCAGCACCACTGCGCTGCACCGAATTTCTCCGCGCTCTGTAACAACGCCGCTGACCTTGCCACCGGAGAGCTGCAGACCGCGCACAGCACATTCTGTCAGGATATGGGCACCTTTGGCACGCGCACCCTTTGCGATGGCTGAAGAGGCCTTTTGCGGTTCTGCACGTCCATCTGCCGGTGTGTGGAACCCACCCACGAATTTCATCGTCGAGGGCCCCAGTATCTTTTCGATTTCCTTGGGCGAGAGAATGCCAAAAGGAACGTCAGAGCCTTTGAGGTTTTCGCTCCAGCGACGGCGTTCGTCCAGAGCTGCCTCCGTTGCACTGGTGTAGACGATGCCGCTGCGGGTAAAACCTGTGTCGTGACCTACCCGTTCATCCAGAGTTTCCCAGATATCCATCGATCGGATCATCAAAGGCAGCTCGCGCGGATCACGCATGGCAACGCGGACCCAGCCCCAATTCCGGCTCGATTGCTCCTGTCCGATCCCGCCTTTTTCGCAAAGAGCGACCTTTTGGCCACGTTCTGCCAGCTCCAGTGCAGTTGAGACACCGACGATCCCGCCGCCGATGACGACAACATCAACGACTTCTGGAAGCGTCTCGTCCCCGTGGACGGGAACAACATAAGGACCGGGCATTTTAAAACTCCAGATGAACGGGCCGTCAGCGATGAAGGGGGTAGGGCAGAGGGTGGCAATGCTGGACGGACGAGAAGCGTTGGCAGAATAGGTCAGACAGACCGGATGATGGGCACCAATCAAAAATGACCAGAAACCGGTTTTCCAAAAAACAACTGGGATGTAAAGCTGCAATAATGGCGCAGAGACTTCAAATTTTAGGCAGCTGTCGTGTGGGCCTATGCAAAAACACGCAGGGAAACGGAAGAATTTTCGAGCTCTGTCAATATGTTGCAAAGCTCGTTACATCTTGACGAACTGCGATTTCTCGCGGCAGAACTGTAAGCCAGACAACGGAACAGGCGTATGACAGAGCAACCCGATGCAGCCGCTCGCAGCTTTACCCAGGATCCCCATGCGGTTCGGGAAGTGCGCGAAAAGAACCTTGAAGTCGCCATTGGCCGTCAGGTTCGGGAGCTGCGTAAACGCCAGAAGCTAACCGGAGCGGATCTTGCGGGCCAGACCGGGCTTTCTGTTGGCATGTTGTCGAAAATCGAGAACGGCCTGATTTCCCCATCGCTCAACACGCTGCAGCTTCTGGCCAACGCCCTTGGTGTCCCGGTGGTGCAGCTGTTTTCAGCCTATGAACAGCCGCGCGGTGCCATGCATGTCAAGGCAGGTGAGGGCGTGATGATGGAGCGCGCGGGTACGCGCGCCGGGCATCAATATCATCTTCTCGGTCAGATCGGTTCCAATGACACCGGAGTGGTCATGGAGCCCTACCTGATCGAACTCAACGATCAGAGCGACAGGTTTCCGACGTTCCAGCATGAGGGCATGGAGCTGCTTTATGTGCTCGGAGGCACGGTCGGCTATCGTCATGGCGATCAACTTTATCGGCTGGAGCCCGGAGACAGTCTGCTGTTTGATGCCGATTGTCCGCATGGGCCCGAAGAGCTGATCGATCTGCCAGCGCGCTTTCTGTCGATCATAACCTACCCCCAGAAAAGCTGAAGCAAGCGCTTCACAAGACACACAGTAAGCGCATGTGCGGTCAGTCATGCGGTGGCATTTGTTGGGCCAAGCAACCGTTCCTCACAATGAACGGTGATGTCTTTTCGCCTTATCAAAAAAATATCTTGCGAAGAAATTAATTTTCTTGATAAGAAAATACTCAAGATGCAGTGTTCATCATGATGCTGCGCAGCTATGGAGATGACTATGTGTGGCATCGTTGGCTTGTTCCTGAAGAAGGAAGAACTGCGCCCACGCCTCGGCGATTTGCTGAGCGACATGCTTGTGACCATGACCGATCGAGGACCGGACAGTGCTGGAATCGCGATCTATGGTGATGACGCGGAGGGGCTGAAAATGACTGTCCAGTCCGATACGCCCGAAGAGACCTTTGCCACGCTTGAGACCGATCTTGGCGGTGCGCTTGGAAAGCCGGTATCGCTGAAGGTCATTGACACTCACGCAGTGATCAATCTGCCTGCGGGCACAGAAGCCGAAGCGAAATCCTTCATGAAGAAGCGCGGTATCCGGGTTATGGGATCCGGTCATGCCATGGAGATCTTCAAGGAAGTGGGTTTGCCCAAGGACGTGGCTGAACGTTTTGGTATCCGCGCCATGAGCGGAAGCCACGGTATCGGACACACCCGCATGGCCACCGAGTCTGCCGTTACCACGATGGGCGCGCATCCTTTCTCGACCGATGATGACCAATGTCTGGTGCACAACGGATCGTTGTCCAATCACAACCGAATGCGCCAGATCCTGACCCGCAAAGGGTTCCCGCCAGCGACGGAAAACGACACGGAAGTCGCTGCTTGTTACATTTCCGCCAGCCTGGCTGAAGGCGCAAACCTGGGAGAAGCGCTCGAAGGCACGCTGACAGATCTGGACGGCTTCTTCACTTTCGTCGTCGGTACAAAGAACGGTTTCGGTGTCGTGCGCGATCCAATCGCCTGCAAGCCGGCGGTAATGGCCGAGACCGACGATTACGTTGCATTCGGGTCCGAGTATCGGGCGCTGGCGACCCTTCCTGGCATCGACGAGGCCCGCGTTTGGGAACCCGAGCCAGCAACAGTCTATTTCTGGGAGCGCTGAATGATGCAAACCATCGATATGGCAACAACCCCTCTGCGTGATTTGAATGCGCTGCTTCAATCGCAAGCCGAAGGTAACAACCAGATCCAGTTTTCCATCGAGAACCCCAAAGGCTCCCATGCGGTTGCTGTCGGTCTGGATGCGCCGATTGAAGTTACGGTCAATGGATCGACTGGCTACTATTTGGCGGGTATGAACAAGCAGGCGACTGTCCGCGTAACGGGGCACACGGGGCCAGGCGTTGCAGAAAACATGATGTCCGGCACTGTGATCATCGAAGGTGACGCCAGCCAATACGCTGGTGCAACTGGCCATGGTGGACTTCTGGTTATTAAGGGTAATGCGTCGTCCCGCTGCGGTATCTCCATGAAGGGTATCGATATTGTCGTGCACGGTAATATCGGGCACATGTCGGCATTCATGGCGCAAAAAGGCAATCTTGTCGTCCTCGGCGATGCAGGGGATGCGCTTGGTGACAGCCTCTATGAGGCGCGTCTCTTCGTGCGCGGCTCTGTGAAATCACTCGGTGCAGATTGCATTGAAAAAGAAATGCGGCCGGAACACATCGAGATCTTGAAGGATCTTCTTGAGCGTTCTGGCGCGGATGCGTCGCCGGAGCAGTTCAAACGCTATGGATCGGCCCGCAAGCTTTACAATTTCAACATCGACCACGCTGGCGAATACTGAGGCTGAGAGAATGGAAAAGACACCAAACACGGTTCCACGCCAGTCCTGGACGTTCTCCAATGAGGTGAACGCCGAGATTCGCCGCGCTGCGGCGACGGGCATCTACGACATTCGCGGTGGCGGGGCCAAGCGCCGCGTACCGCATTTCGATGACCTTCTGTTTTTGGGTGCATCGATGAGCCGCTATCCACTCGAAGGATATCGGGAAAAATGCGAGACCAGCGTGAAGCTAGGGACTCGCTTCGCAAAGAAACCGATTGAACTGAAAATCCCCATCACCATAGCCGGCATGAGTTTCGGAGCGCTTTCAGGACCTGCAAAGGAAGCCCTTGGACGCGGTGCGACACTCGCCGGCACCTCTACGACGACAGGCGATGGTGGCATGACGCCGGAAGAGCGCGGCCACTCAGAGATGCTCGTCTATCAGTACCTGCCAAGCCGCTATGGCATGAACCCTGATGATTTGCGTCGTGCCGATGCAATCGAAATCGTGGTTGGTCAGGGTGCAAAGCCTGGCGGCGGCGGAATGCTGCTCGGCCAGAAGATCACCGAACGGGTTGCCGGCATGCGGGATCTTCCGGTCGGGATCGACCAGCGCTCTGCCTGTCGTCACCCTGACTGGACTGGCCCGGACGATCTTGAAATCAAGATCCTCGAGCTGCGTGAAATCACTGGCTGGGAAAAACCGATCTACCTCAAGATCGGTGGGGCTCGGCCTTACTATGACACAGCGCTCGCAGTGAAGGCTGGTGCGGATGTTGTGGTGCTTGATGGCATGCAGGGTGGCACGGCGGCCACACAGGATGTGTTTATCGAGCATGTGGGCCAACCAACGCTTGCCTGTATACGCCCTGCGGTCAAGGCTCTGCAGGATTTGGGTATGCACCGTGAGGTTCAGCTTGTTGTCTCAGGCGGCATCAGGAATGGTGCGGATGTTGCCAAAGCCCTGGCGCTCGGTGCCGATGCAGTATCGATTGGGACGGCGGCTCTGGTCGCTCTTGGTGACAATGATCCGCGCTGGGAAGAAGAATACCAGAAGCTTGGCACAACAACCGGTGCCTATGACGATTGGCACGAGGGCCGCGATCCAGCGGGCATTACCACCCAGGACCCGGAATTGGCTGCACGCCTCGATCCGGTCAAGGCGGGACAACGCTTGCGCAATTATCTCTCAGTCATGACATTGGAATGTCAGACCATTGCCAGAGCGTGTGGTAAGAGCCATGTTCATAATCTGGAACCAGAAGATCTCTGCGCCCTGACCATTGAGGCTTCGGCCATGGCGGGCGTTCCGCTGGCCGGAACCAACTGGATCCCCGGACAAGGCGGATTTTGACTTTGAAGTCGGCCCTCGGGCCGACTTCGCTATTTTAGATAACAAGGGCCACCAAAAGGTCCGTTCACACCTTTCAGACACACCCGCATCTGCAGCGGGAAAAACACCGAACAGGGGTTTTTTAAAAATGACAGATCTAGCCGCATTCGCCCGGGAAAAAGGCGTCAAATATTTCATGATTTCCTTCACTGACCTCTTCGGAGGACAGCGCGCCAAATTGGTTCCGGCGCAGGCAATCGCAGATATGCAGCAAGATGGCGCCGGGTTTGCCGGTTTTGCAACCTGGCTCGACATGACACCTGCGCATCCGGATATGCTCGCCGTGCCTGATCCGGCGACTGTGATCCAGTTGCCGTGGAAGCCTGAAGTGGCCTGGGTGGCTGCCAACTGCGTCATGGAAGGTGCTGAGGTCGAACAGGCTCCGAGGAACGTCCTGCGTAAGCTGGTCGCAGAAGCGGAAAAGGAAGGTCTTCGCGTCAAGACCGGCGTAGAAGCCGAATTTTTCCTTCTGACACCGGAAGGAACCGAAATTTCTGACGACGCTGATACAGCCGCCAAGCCCTGCTATGACCAGCAGGCTGTCATGCGCCGCTATGACGTGATTGCAGAGATCTGCGATTACATGCTGGATCTGGGGTGGGGCCCGTACCAGAACGACCATGAGGATGCGAACGGCCAGTTCGAAATGAACTGGGAGTTTGATGATGCGCTGGTCACTGCCGATCGTCACTCGTTCTTCAAGTTCATGGTCAAATCAGTGGCTGAAAAGCACGGGTTACGCGCCACCTTCATGCCCAAGCCGATCGAAGGCCTGACAGGGAACGGCTGTCATGCCCACATCTCTGTCTGGGATCTGGATGGAAAGACAAATGCCTTCGCCGACGAGGCGAAGGAACTCGGTCTGTCCGACCAGGGCCGGACTTTCCTCGGCGGAATCATGAAGCATGCAACGGCTCTGGCCTCACTCACCAACCCGACGGTTAACAGCTACAAGCGCATTAATGCACCGCGCACGGTTTCAGGCGCAACCTGGGCACCCAACACGGTGACCTGGACCGGCAACAACCGGACCCACATGGTCCGTGTGCCAGGTCCGGGCCGTTTTGAACTGCGCTTGCCTGATGGCGCTGCCAACCCTTACTTGCTGCAAGCGGTTATCATTGCAGCGGGCCTGTCGGGTCTGCGCTCCAAGGCTGATCCGGGCCCGCGTTACGACATCGACATGTACGCCGAAGGCCATACGGTCAAGGACGCGCCAAAGCTGCCGCTTAACCTGCTCGATGCCATTCGTGCGCTGGACGCCGATACCGAGCTGAAGACCATGCTCGGAGAGGCTTTCTCCGGCAGCTACATCAAGATGAAGCAGCAGGAGTGGGACAGCTATGTTTCTCATTTTTCCAATTGGGAACGGGAGAATACGCTGGACATCTGATGCCAATACGTAAGTGTCCTGCTTGAGCAGGTAGCTTGCTGTGCTATACGCGAACCATGCAGACGCCCGAGGATTGGTCAACACCTTCGCCGGGCGTTTGCTTTCTTTGACTGTCGTGTGCTTTGCGCGCGCGCCTGTCGTTGCTGCGCGGCTTGATGTCGTAACTGTTTCGGCGTCAGAACGTGCACATGGCTACTGTCAGCCACAATCGCCGGGTCACCAGCTGGTGGCCTTGCATCCTTAAATGGACCTAGAAAAAGACTGATTTGCTGGCACCACTCATGCTGGCCGATCCGGGAGACCCGAATGAGCAAGTTCACCTTGACCGTTATTTGCCCGACGACGCGCGGGATTGTTGCTGCCATTTCAAAGTATCTGGCTGACAAGGGGTGCAACATCACCGACAGCTCCCAGTTCGATGATACAGCGACTGAAAAGTTCTTCATGCGTGTCAGCTTTGAATCCCTTGATGGCCTCCACAAAGACCAGCTGGATGCCGGCTTTGCAGATATTGCCAAGGAGTTCGAGATGGACTTCGCGTTCCATGATGAGACCGAGAAGATGAAAGTCGTCATCATGGTATCTCGCTTCGGCCATTGCCTGAACGACTTGTTGTACCGCTGGCGTATTGGCGCCTTGCCAATCGATATCGTGGCGGTCATTTCAAATCACATGGAATACCAGAAGGTCGTGGTGAACCACGATATTCCCTTCCATTGCATAAAGGTGACCAAGGAAAACAAGCCGGAAGCAGAAGCAGCGCTCATGCGCGTCGTTGAAGACACTGAAGCCGAGCTGATTGTTCTTGCGCGCTACATGCAGGTGCTGTCCGATGAGATGTGTCAGAAGATGTCTGGTCGGATCATCAACATCCACCATTCCTTCCTGCCATCGTTCAAGGGTGCCAACCCTTACAAGCAGGCCTATGAGCGCGGCGTGAAGTTGATTGGCGCAACCTCACACTACGTGACTGCAGACCTTGATGAAGGTCCAATCATTGAGCAGGACACCATTCGTGTCACCCACGCGCAGAGTGCCAACGACTATGTGTCTCTTGGCCGCGATGTTGAAAGCCAGGTGCTGGCGCGTGCCGTGCATGCCCATATCCATCACCGCTCTTTCCTCAATGGCAACAAGACAGTCGTCTTTCCGGCATCGCCTGGTGCCTATGCTTCAGAGCGAATGGGATAACGACAGATCTTTTCCTGAAAACAAAAAGGCCCGCCTCATGACGAAGCGGGCCTTTTTTATATCGTGTGCTGTGTTGCTCTAATCGCCGTAATACGCCCAGACAGGTTGCTTGGCTAAGGTTTCTTCATTGGCCCGCATACGGACGGATAAAAGACGGCCAGTTTCTTCCAGCGCAACGCTCGCATAGGCCGGATCAGATGCATGGTTTGGTTTGGGAGCAGACACGCGCTCGGAGGCTATCAGGATTGGTTCCATGGCTGGAATATGTACATAGTGCCAATAGGGACCGAATGAACTCATCAACGCGGGAGAGATGTCAGGGTCGGGTTTGTTGACAAGCTGCGGGAGCACCGCTTGGAGCTCGCGGAAGTCAAACTCCCATATGGCCGCCTGGCGCCAGCTGTCGGGTTGTTTGCCCTCCAGGAAAGGCATCAGGGAACGGCCATCTGGAGAGTGCTTTGGTTCTATGCCCCAAAGATCGAGGAGGGTCGGGAAAATATCGGTCGAAGAGGTGAAAGCCTCGACCTGTCCCGCGGACGGTTTGCCAGGTACACGGATCATCAAAGGGATGTGGTAGCTCTGTTCATGAAAACCACCTTTGCCAAGCATCCAGTGGTCACCCATCATCTCTGCATGGTCTGAGGTGAAGATGATGATGGTATCTTCATCTACTCCAAGCGCCTTGAGCCCTGCAAACATCCGGCCAAGCTGGGCATCAACTTCCGTGATCATGCCATAGTAGAGCGCTCGCATTCGCTTGAGATCGCGCCTCGACAAATCGCGGACAAGACCCTCACACCCCAGTACATGATGAGATGCGCCCATGACCTGCTGAATAGCCGCGACCATCGGGTGAAAGGCGGCTTCTTCCTCTGGCGTTTCCGCACCGGCGAAATCGGGACCGTCGTCGGGATCATAGAGGGTGTTGTAGGGCGCTGGGACACACAGTGGCGGGTGAGGTCGGAGAAACGAGATATGCGCCATCCAGGGCTGGTCCTGAGCCGAGGCCCAGGACAGAAAGCGATCCGTGAGGAAGGCAGTCTGGGTTTCATCCTTGCTGTAACAGGTGCTCTTGAGAGAGACCTTTTCGCCAGATTCCGGTTCGACCTTATGAATGTCTTCAAGCGCTGGGCGATCCGGATTGCGTTCCTTCAACCATGCATACCAGGGACGATCGTTTTCAGGCAACGACTGTCCGACAGCAAAACCTGGAAGCACGCCTTCATACGTGGTGACCGCCGGATCATTGCGATCATGTACCCGCGGGTCTGGAGATGTGTCGGTATATCCGAAAAGGGTGGGGACATAGCCCGCGCGGCGCGCAGCACGAGCAATATTGTCGAACCGGTCATCGAGGGGCGCACCATTGCCGATAACACGGGTGTTTGACTGCAACAGCCCGGTATAGAGCGACGCCCTTGCAGGCGAACAGGGCGCAGTGGCCGAGTAGTGGCGAGCAAAGACGGTTGCCTCTTTTGCAAAAGCATCCAGCGTCGGCGTTTGGATTGTTGGGTGACCGATCACCCCCAGACAATCTCCGCGCCATTGGTCCGCGGTGATCAGCAAGATGTTTGGCTTTTTGCTCATGGGTATCCAGTTCGTTCAAAGGTCAGCTTGATAAGAGAGGCAGGAGGCGCTGGGCTAAAGCCGTTAAAGGCGCGCCATTCAGCACAACCGTAAGGCTAGGTGTTGATTGGATTCTATTTGACCTGCGTCGCTGCTCGCAATCACTTTCTTTCAGCTCCCAGTCCTTGCGGCTCCAAGTCCCGCTAAAAAAGCCAGTGCTGCAGATTGCTGCACTGGCTCTTTGCTGTCAGTAAAATGCATGAACCTGCGTCACGCTGCTTCCAGCTTGTCTATCAGAGCTGGCAGGTCGGCAACTGTGTCGATGACATAGTCGGCACCAGCTTCTTTCAAAGCCTTAGTTGCCATGTCGCGCAATGCTCCGCGCTCGGTTTCGCTTAGGGCATCCAGTTCCTCAGGTGTCTTGCCTGCATAGTTCCCAGAAAGGGCGAGGCCGACTGTGAGACAACCTGCTGCAACGCCTTCAGCGATCCCTGGCTCAGTGTCATCCACCTTGATAACAGCTGATGGCGGATAGGCGACGAGGTCAACGAAACACTGGTACATGCCGATGGGACCGGGACGGCCTTCGGAGAGGTCGTCGGCGCAAATAAGATTGTCGGGCTCATAGCCTTGCTCGGCAGCCTTCGGCAAAACGCGTTCCATGATTGAACGCGTGTAGCCCGTCGTGGAGCCGATCTTCAGTCCTTTGGCGCGCAGGTATTTAACCGCATCGAGAGCGCCTGGAACCAGGTCTGAGAAATCCGCCACGACTTCTTCGTTCATCGGGACAAAGATCTCATAGACCTTGTCGACATCGGCATCTGTGGGTGCCTGGCCATATTTGGCTGTCCATTGAGCGCTGATGTCCGCATCATCCATCATTGAACGGATGTGATCCCACTTGGGTTTCCCCATCGGGCCACGGGCTTGCTCTATGGAGGCGGTGATACCGAATTGCGCGAAGGCCTTCACGAACACACCCATAGGCGCGAAGGAGCCGAAATCGATCATGGTTCCAGCCCAGTCGAAAATCACTGCCTTGAACTTGCTCATTGTGGTCTTCCTAGCTGTAGAGGTTTGAGATTGTTTCCTCGCCAATGGCAAAGGACGTCGAGGCGCCGCACCCAGCGGTCACCACGACAATACGGGTGGCATCGTCGGGCGCATCCGTGACACGCCAACGGTCGGGCGCGGAGGCGTAGGTTCCCAGCCACGTCTCGGAGACATCGTAGTCGCCAAGATCCAGAACGTGGTCCATCTCCTGCAAGATGAGGTCGTTGACCTCCTTGTTGACGAATGGATCGGGAGTGGCGCCGTAGTGGTGACTGTCTCCTACCACCAGTGAACCGTCTGCTGACTGGACGACAATCAGGTGGATGCCGTTGTCCCGCCAGGCGCTCATCTCGCGGTCGAGGCGGGCCTTGAGCGGAGCTGCTTCATCCAGCTCGGCGTAGCCCAGATACCGCGCAAGTCCGAGGTCTGACATGACCGTTGTTCCTAGCGTCATCGACTTGCGGGGGTCGACACGAAGCATTTGTAGTTTACAGCGGGTGATGCCATAGGCAGCGAGGCGATCAGCAAACAGTCCGGTCACGTCGTCGCCGGGGCAGACGATGACGTTTTCGGCGAAAATATCGCCGCCTGAGGTGGAAATTTTCGGCGTTTCGACGGCAGTGACGCTTGTTTGCCACAGGAAATCGACACCAAGCTGCTCTTCCATCCAATTGGCCAGCAGCGGCAGGGCCTGTTTGGACTCAACACGCACCTCATGCGGCGAATAGAGCGCGCAGGTGAGGGCGTTCCGACGCAGGTTCGGCACCCGCTTAGCGGCTTCGCTGACGGTCATTTTGTGACAGCCGGCGCCCATTTCGGTTTTCAGAAATGCGTCGATCACCGCTTCGGATTCTGGAAGTCGCGCGGTCATCGTCAGTCCCTGGTCAAGCAAAGGGATCTTCGCGGCTAATGCCACTTCACCCCAGATGATGCGTGACCTTTTCGCCTTTTCATAGCAATCGCCTGCCTGTTGTCCTGTAATGGTAACAAAGCCGAAATTGCGAATGGATGCCCCATTCGCTGCGGCATCCCGGTCGATCACAATCACTTTTTTGCCGCGCTTGGAGGCCGCAAGGGCATGTGCAAGTCCGACGATGCCCGCACCGATGATGGCAAGGTCATAGGTCTTGTCTGGCATGGTGTATCTTCTTGGGTTTGGTGTGGTGACAGCAGTGAAGATTTGTATAGTAGTCTATACCTATGTGCAACGCGTGGACGATGGTAAAAGCTAAAAATAGGCGAGATGATTGGGGGTACCGATGATCAAAAGTGGAGCCAGGCAACAGCTGACGCGATCACGTCCTTTAGGAAATTCAAAATCTCGTAACGTCAATAGGAGGTGACTATTGCAACTGCCCTTCCTCCCGCTCGTTTTGGTATAAAATAAGACGATTGTTTCAGTTTTCCGTGGTCTACTTTGACGAGAATCAAATGTGCTGGTTGGATGAAGGCTGTTGCATGGGTTTTGAACCGTGCCTGCAGGCACGGTTGCGCATGTGAAGGATGGGGAATATGGCGGACGAACCGGGAGGACCGGAGCTTAAAATCGGTGTCATAGGAATCGATCACGGCCACATCGTCGGCATGGTCGACGGTATGCTGGACGCTGGCGCCAAGGTCGTTGCTTGGGCGACAGGCGTTCAAACGTCCAACGAGCAGCGCGAAGCCTTTCAGAAGGGGTACCCGGAAGCGGTCGAGAAAAGCGCGCGCGAGATTCTCGAGGACGAGACGATCTCGCTGGTGTTGAGCGCCGCAATCAACGCCCATCGAGCTGACATCGCAATTGCAGCCATGCGTCACGGCAAGGATGTGCTAGTAGACAAGCCGGGTTGCGTGAATTTGGATCAATTGTCCCGTGTGCGTGAAGTGGTCACCGAGACCAATAAGATCTGGTCGATCTATTTTGCCGAACGGGTGAACGCGGAGAGTTCGACGCTCGCTGACCAGCTGATCGCACAAGGGCGTATTGGCGATGTCGTGCAGGTTATCGGGCAGGGACCTCACAGCCTGTCGCCGTCAACCCGACCTTCATGGTTCTGGGATCTCAATCTCGCCGGAGGAATTCTGGCTGATCTTGGCACACATCAGATTGATCAATTTCTGCATTTCACCGGGTCCAGGGAAGCCACCATTCTATCCGCCTTCGTCGACAATGTGGCAACGCCAGAGCGTCCTGGATTTCAGGATTTTGGTGAAGTCCTGCTGGAGGGAGACGAGGGAAGGGGATTCGCGCGCGTCGACTGGCTAAGCCCGAAAGGGTTGCCGGTCCTGGGCGACGGCAGGATAATGATAATGGGTACGGAAGGCTCAATTGAGCTTCGAAAATTCATTGACCTCGCCGGACGTGATGGCGCCGACCATTTGTTCTTGGCGAACGACAAAGGTGTCAACTATTTTGATGCTGGCGGGGCGGGAAAGCCATTCTTCGTCCGCCTTCTGAAGGACATTGAAAACCGAACATACACTGCCATGTCGCAAGAGCACGCCTTCCTGGTAACTGATCTGGCATTGCGTGCTCAGTCGATTGGAGAAGGCGAGGAAAATTGGTGACTTAACGTTGCCAAGTCTATTGCCTGAGCCGGATGCACTCTAAAAGCAATCCATTCGTTCCCGCCACTAACCTTGAGCGGATTACTGCGGACCATTTTAAATGATCTACTTGCACAAGATATTGCCGCTGATTGTCTCTCCGTTGGGGGCAATCTTCTTTCTCCTGTTGGTCAGTATCATCTGGAAAAAACGGGTCATCACCCTTGTCTGCATCGCTTTTTTGACGGTTTTCAGCCTGCCTGTGACCAGCGGTGCGCTGTGGAAACAGCTTGAGGCGGACTACCCTCCCAGACCGATCGCCAACGTTGATGAGAAAGACGTTGTGATCGTCTTGAGCGGTATGGTGGGAGGTTTTCAAACGGAAGGCACTTTTTATCCCCAGTGGTCAGATCCCGATCGATTTTTCGCCGGCCTCGACTTGATCGCGGCAGGCAAGGGCAGGAGGCTGTTGTTCACCGGTGGTAAAGTCCCATGGAGCAACAGCCCGCCTGAAGGGCTTCTGTTGAAGGAAAAAGCCATCGCTATGGGGATCTCGCCGGAGATCATTTCAATCAGCGGGGAGGCTGAAAACACCGCCCAGGAAGCACAGGCGATCAAGGCTTTGATGGCGGCAGACGGGATTGCCTCAGCTGTTCTTGTCACATCGGCCTTTCACATGCCGCGCGCCGTCCGGATCTTTGAGGAGGCGGGTATCGACGTCGAACCCTATGCCACAGACTACAAGGCTCAAGGCAGCGACGCCGTCTCGATCCTGTCCTTTGTTCCCAGTGCCGGAGCATTGCAGGGCACTAGCAGCGCGGTGCGCGAGTTCATCGGCCGTGCGTATTACGCGCTTAAGGCAGCGATCTAAGCCTCGCAGGTTGGTGCGGAGGCAAGATCAGTTGCGAAGACGGGGGGCGTGGTTGTCTCAGTAGGCGCTGTATGCGAGCGGCCATGTCTCGGGCGCTGTTGCCTTGCCGTCACACTCATATTTGTCACGATATTCCAGGAGTTCCAGTTCCAGAACTTCCCCAGGCCCATCGATTAACCGCAGGACCTGATGAACACCGCAGTCGCCTGCGCCACGGTTCAAGGCGGTCGATCGGATAAGACCCTTGGCGTTGTCAATCATCGGATTCATGATGCCGTAGTTCTGGTTGCCCTCAAGCGCTGGTGGGTTCGGCACCGTGAGCACTTCGGCCCAGTCGTTTGGCGGGTTTTGCGTTATGCCGAAGACACTTGCGCCTTGGTAGGCGCCTTGTGTGCAGGGAAGCTCCCAAAGCAGATAGTTTTCGTTGACCGTGTAGCGTGCGCCAGCCCAATGAAAAGGCTCGTCGAAAAAGCATGCGTCACTTGCGTACTGGTAAAGCTGCTCAGTTAGCGCCGTAGGCACTTCAGACGCATCATCAAGCATCTTCCCTGGACCAATGGGAATACCCAAAGGGCCGTTCCAAGTCGGGCTTTGCGGTGTGCTGTCCGCAGACGCAACAGTCTCATCGCTCTCAGGGCAGCCATAGATGCCTTTCACCTTGACGCTGAAGGGTACCTTGTTCGACTGAATGAAATACGCGCGTGCACGTTCGATCGAGATGTAGCTACTTTCATCAGAAGCCTCCATAACCTCGATGTGCACCCGTGTTGCACGGTCGGTCGTGGCAAACAAAAAGTGCTTCGCAACGCCATTAATCCGCGCGTTCGAGCGCATCAGCTCTTCCGGGTAGAACGGATCATCGCCAATTTCGATCCGGGCAGGGGCTGCGCTACCATCTGATCCAAGTGATGCATGCAGCACATAGGCGTAGCTGTCAGACTGGGGATCGCGATTGTGTTGCCACAGGGCCAGGCGACAGGTCGCAAGTCCGCCGTCAATTTCAGTTTCACCGAAAAGCTTGAGTGGGATCTTTGTGGCATCTGACGCCAGTGCCTGAGCTGGCGACATCGCGGCGAGCGTGAGGAGAGCCACGATCCGACAGAACTGGCTGATACACTTAAAGACACTCACTTGCTTTCTCCCATTGTCCGATCTCAAAATGTCATGAGGATCGGTTCCGGCCAGCATTACGTGTCAGGCGCCAGGTTTCCAGTCAAAAATCACTCGTGAGATTTAAGCTCCCGCGCTGACTTTAAGGCGCGCGACGTTCAATCGATCAAAGCGGGGCAACGCACACCTTGGCAATGCCCTTGCGGATGAACTGTAGCTTTGCGGCGGCAGCCTTCGATAGATCGATAATCCGTGCCTTGGTGAAGGGACCGCGGTCATTGATGCGCACCACGACGGAGCGGCCATTGCTTTTGTTGGTCACAAGCACTTTTGTACCAAAAGGAAGGTTGGGATGTGCAGCGGTCAACTTACTCGGGTCCATCATCTCGCCGGAGGCCGTGCGTGATGTCAGATCATACCAGGATGCCTTGCCGCAAGTCGTGTCGGCTGATGCGGGAGATGACAACAGGGGAGCAGCCATAGCAGTCACGATGACCAGAAACAGTCCGGTAGCGGACAGGCGTTTAAACGACATGACAGAACCTAAGGTTTGGCAACTTGAACGCGTGTTTAACAGGCAGAAAAAGAGGCCAGTTTATCGCGTATCAAGGTTCCTAACGCGGGATTCGGGCATCAATGCGGCTGAATAGACTAGGTGCATGCAAAGGAAACTTAGAAGCTGAAGTCGGAGCTTAGCTTAGGCAGGACAGGCTGACCTCTGTTTCGCCGTTCCAGACTGCCTTCCATTCGCTTGGGCCCGCTGCGGGCTCCAAGCCGATCATGGATCCTGTTAAAATCCAACGCCCGGATTTGAGGACATCGAGCGGATGTCCGCCGTGGTTGGCATAGGCCTGGACGGAAGCAATCGGGTCAATGTCTGTGGGCGTGAACGGCACGGAATGGCCATCCTTGAAGAGGGCCATCCGATCTACCGGGCGATCAAGAAGATTCTCTTTTGGTAGCCGTGTTCCAATGACCGCGCCATCGCTGGCAAGGCCATCTGCAAGACGCTCGGGGAAGCTTAGATCCGGATCTGTGAGCCGGAAAAACACGAGTTCGAACGCCACGGCAATGGCGTCAACCGCGTCATAGATCATGTCGCGCGAGTAGGTGATGCCCGGTCCAGAAGGCAGGTCTTTTTTGAGAAGCAGTGCAATTTCAGCTTCCAGCAACGAGACATTTGTCGCGCTCGCAGGCGTTTGGGCGAAAATATTCCCGAAAACCGGCGCAGCGGTTGCACCGCTTGGCCCAGACGCAGATACCTTCCAGCAGTCTGGAGAAACCCCAAGCAGATCCAACACCCTGGTCTGCACCGCATAGCCTTCCGCCTCTGTCGCCGGCCTTGCATCTGCAGGCAATGAGACGAGCGTCGTCCGGTTCTTTCGGCAGTCAGCAACAATCCGCGCGGCGGCGTCGAGGCGTTGCGACGTCTGTTTGTCTGTGTCTTCAGTCATGTTCCACCAGGTCGGGCCACTGATCATGCCATGGATACGCCTGTTCGTATTGCCGCGCCAGACGCAGCAGCAGCCAATCGCGATTGTATCCACCAATCAGGTGCGCTCCTACGGGCATGCCGTTCGGTGCGGGTGGCGCCGGCAAGTTGATGCCTGGATGACCAATGGCATTCACCCAGCCGGTGTAAACCGCATGACCTCTGGGGCCGACGGACTCGCCATCGATTTCAGGGGGATAGTCTTGCCCGATTGGCCACGGCATTGCCGCTGCCGACGGTGAAAGGATCATATCGTAACGTTCAAACAGTTTGGCCGCGTCTTCACGCAGGCGGGCAATCCGGTCGAAGACCGAGAACATCACGTCTGATCCAGTATCGCGGCTGCTGGCGGCCATCTTGCGGTACTTGGGACTGGCCTTCACAAAGCGATCGCCGAGCTGCTTTTCAAGAAAACCGAGCCCCGCTTGCCCAACCAGCGACCACTGTTCGTTGAGCGCTCCAAGATCAAGCGGCAGCGGCCCCTCTGTCACCGAGTGGCCCATGGCTCTCAGGCGCTCGGCCATTTCTTGGCAACTTGCCGCTATGGTGGGATCCAGAGGCGCTGGACCCATACGTTCCACGTAGAGGATGTTTAATTCGCGCGGCGGCGTTTCCAGGGGTGTATCGCGTTCCAGTTCCGCAGGCAGACAAGAGCGGGGATCAGCTGCATCTGCTGTTTCCATGGCTGCAAACAGCAACGCCGAACTGGTTACATCACGGGTGATCGGGCCAACCACTTCAAGATCGAAGAGAACCTGAGGCAGGGTCACAGCACGCGGGACACGGCCAATGGAGGGCTTCAGACCAAACAGACCGGTGTAGCTGCATGGACGGCGGATCGATCCACCACCATCGGTTCCGATGGAGGATGGGAAAAGACCAAGGGCAACACCAGCGACGGATCCACCGCTCGAACCACCCGGTGTCAGCTCAAGATCCCATGGATTGCGCGTTGGTCCGAACAAGGGATTGTCCGTAAAGCCTTCCAACGTGAATTCAGGCACATTGGACTTGCCCAGCACCACCATGCCTGCGTTTTTCAGGCGCGCGACAGGGGTTTCATCCTCTTCGGGATAATAGTCCTCATAGACCGCGCTGCCCCAGGTCGTGCGGATACCGGCGGTCAGGATGTTGTCCTTCACCACCAATGGAATTCCGTCCAGGGGACCAATCGCCTGGCGCGCCTTGCGGCGGGCATCGCTGGCTTCTGCCTGGGCCAATGCACCCGGGTTCCACGTTATCAGGGCATTGACCAGCGGATTGAGTTTGTCGATACGCTCCAGAAATTGCTGGGTGAGCAGAGCTGCAGTCGTATGCCCATCCGCCAGATCTCTGGCCAGTTCGGCAATTGTCTTTTTCCAGAACACCGTCATTGGAACATCGTTCTTGGGAGCCAGAGGGCGATGTCAGGTACAATAATCATGAGCAGCGTGAAGACCAACATGATGACGACATAGGGAATGGCCCCCTTGACCACATCAAGGAACGGACCACCGTCAAGCCTGACCCCTTGAACCACATAGAGGTTCATGCCCACAGGAGGTGTGATCAGGCCAAGTTCACACATCAGAACCACAAAGATACCAAACCAGATCGGGTCAATACCGGCCGCCGTAATGACTGGAACCGCGATCGGAATGGTCAGAACCTGCATGGACAGGACGTCCATAAACATGCCGAGGATCAGATAGAAGACGACAAGCGCCATCAGCAATCCGAACGACGACAGTCCGAGGGAGGCAATCCATGTCGTCATGGCCTGCGCGGCGCCAGTCAAAGACAAGGTCACATTCAAAACGAAGGCGCTTGTAACAATGAGGAGGACCATGCCTGTGGTTTTTGCAGTCTGAACGAAGCACCGGTGCAGGAAAGACATTGAAAGCTTGCCGTAAAACACGACAAACAGCAGGGCTGTCGTCACGCCAAGGGCCGCGGATTCTGTTGGCGTCGCAATTCCCAAATAGATGCTGCCAATCACAATCGCGAAAATCACCAATGGTGGGAGCAACGAGGTAGACGCTCTCAGTTTTGCCGAAAGCGTAAGTTCCGGATTCTTTTCCACCCGTTCATGCCGATGACTGAAAGCAATATATCCCATAAAGCAAAGCGTCAGCAAAATGCCCGGAACAATCCCCGCGACGAAGAGCTGGCCAATCGATTGCTCAGCCATCGAGCCATAGACCAGCAGGTTGACACTTGGGGGGATCAGGATACCAAGCGTCCCGCCCGCCGCCAGGCTGCCCAGAGACTTGGCCTTGTCAAACCCTCTGGCGTCAAGTGTTGGCATGGCAACGGTACCGATTGTTGCAGCAGTGGCAACCGATGACCCGGATGTTGCCGAGAACAGTGCACAGCAGCCGATATTGGTGTGCAGCAAGCCGCCGGGCAGAAACCCAAGCCACATCGACATGGCACCATACATGCGGTCGGCAATGCCACTGCGTAGCAGCAATTCGCCGAGCAGGATAAACAGGGGAATTGCTGTCAGGAGGTTTTCATTTTGAACGCCCCAGACAACGGCGCCCATGGTCTCCACCAGCGGCCAGCCAAAGGCCATCACACCCCCGACGATGCCGGCAAGGGCCATGACAGCGGCGATTGGTACGCTCAAAAGCATGATCGCCAGCATGATGAGAAAAGCTATGATAATTGTTGATACGGCCATGGTGGGTTATCTGCTCCGCAAGTCCGTGAGTTCGTCGCTGAGTTCCTCAGAAACGCCCTTGGGCCCATATTCGTGGTTCAGTTCCGCATATTTTCCGGAAAAGAACGCCTTGATCACCAGAACCAGGCGAACGGTGGTCACAACGAAGAACACAGCCAGCGCCACGTACCAGAGCGTTTGAGGATAGATGAGGGGTGTTGCCCACGGCGTGGCAGCGGTGCTGCCATACGCGAGTGTGTCGTTGATGACCGAATAGCAATAACGCAGAAAAAACACACCAAAGGCGAACATTGCAAGGGTCGCCAGGACGTTCAGTATCGCCTGCGCAATGGGCGGCATCCGGTCATAGAGAAAATCAATCCGAATATGGCCTCGCTCCATCACAGCAACTGAAAAAGCCAGCGATCCGCAAATGGCCAGGATATAACCTCCAAGCTCATCAGCGCCTTGAAAGGAGAAATTGAACAGTTTGCGGCTCAAGGTCTCGAGTGTGACAAAAACAGAGAATGCCAAAAGCAACAGACCAAATGACCAACTCGCGATACTTGCAAAGATTTTCATATCGAAACCCGTATTCGTGGGAAGAACGGCGCGCTCCCAGGAAGCGCGCCGCAAGAAGCATTACATGCCGAGGCGCTTGCCGACAGTCGCTTTCCAGTCAGCTGAACAGCTTGGGTTGGTCGCATCGCAGACCTCTGCCCATGAGGGGAAAGACAATTCCTTCACCGCGCTCTCAACGATTTTAAGGTCTTCGTCGGAGATTGGAACTTCGACAAGATCATATGGCTTGTTCAGTTCACAAGGTGTCTTGCCGACGTTGCAGCGCATGGCGTCGTCGAAAAGTTCTTCGGAATATTCCCAGATGTCGGCAACAAGACCATCAAAGGCTTCTTCGATCTTGGCTTGTTCTTCCGGGCTGAACTTGTTCCAGGTATCAAGATTGATGCCGTAGCCGTTTACTGCAATCTGGAAAGCCAGTGGCAACACGTGAGTGGTGACTTCAGGCCAGGCAGCAGAGTTTGCTGAGCTTGGGCCGGTGATTGCACAGTCGACAACGCCGCGTGCCAGGGACTGCTGAACTTCCGAGAAGCCCAATGGCACAGGAATGCCGCCAACGCTCTCAACGAACTTCGCCAGGTTCTGGTCATAGACACGGACTTTGTAGCCCTTGAGGTCTGTCAACTTGGTGATTTCGGGCTTGCAGAACAGGACCTGCGGACCGAAAGGCCAGATACCCAAGAGTTTGGTGTTGAATTTTTCCTGAAGGCGCTTGTCAACGGTGGCCGAGAAATCAGCCATGGTCTTCTTGCCTGCATCGTAGGTCGGGTTCAATCCGACCAGGTCAAGTCCAAGGATGGTAGGCTCATCGCGGCTGACCTGCGACAGGCGCAAGGAGACGATGTTGAAAAGACCACTTTTAAGAACGCGAAGTTCTTCAGTGTCCTTGATGCCGGTCGCATCCAGCGGCTGGAAGTTCACAGTCACATCGAGGCCTGTGTCAGCGGCGAATGTATCAAAGAACGGCTGTTCCTTGTTTTTCTGAATGAGCCCTGTGCCTCCGGGCTGGCCCAGGACCTTGAGGTCAATGGTGTCAGCGACGGCTGGTGCGGCGAGAAGACAGCTTAGGGATAAGGCTGCAAAAAGATGACGCATGATGTACTCCAATATCATTGAGACAGGGTACTCTCAGCAAAGGATGTGCCAATCAGCCCGAAGGAGCGTTCGCAAGCCCGTTTCAAGAGGTCGGAAATGTCACTTCAACGACCTCGCCCGTGCGCCGAACGTGCTGACGCATGAGCTGTCCGGCAAGAGCTCCATCTGCTGCCTCGAACGCTTCCATGATCGCTTCATGCTCTGCCATGGCCTCAATCCAGCGGGCTTCTCCGGCCAGCGCCTGGAAGCGCAAATGGCGGGCCCGGATCATCAGCCCACTATGCGTTTCGATCAGCATTTTGTTGCCGGAAAGCTCAACGATTTTCAGATGGATCTGGTGGTTTAACGCGAAGTACTTGTCACGCTCACCGGCGGCGTGATGCCTGGCCATCTTGTCGTGCAGTGCTTTTAGGCGTTTGAAATCATTTGGCTTTATTGAGGTGGCGACAGTTTCGGCCGCGAGCATTTCCAAACTGGATATCACTTCGAACAGCTGACGCATTTCCTTTGCGCTTGTTTTCGTAACACGCGCACCGCGGTTTGGCTGATGCTCGATCAACCCTTCATGGATCAATGTCTTGATTGCTTCGCGCAGCGGGGTTCGAGATACATTCAACAGCGCACACAAGGACGTTTCGATGATGCGATCACCTTCCTTGAGCACGCCATCCAATATGAAGGCGCGCAATTGCTCAGCAACATTTTCATGCAGCTGTTGGCGGCGAACTGGCCGGACCTTGAGGTCGGAAGAATTTTTTTGATCGTCATTCATCTCAACCACAATAGCGGACCATTCCTAACATTTGGCAATCAAAAAAAGCCTATAAATTAATCGGTTATGCATAAATTGTATACAGTATACAAAATACAGATAGCGGAGCGTTCTCTGCTTTGAAGCGCAAGCAGCACGCGATATCAAAAAACTCTATATTTGCCAATTGGTTGGAGGTGTAAGAGAGCGTGTGCACACGTCTGGCATCGGGATTGCTTTAAAGACCACAAGATGAATTCGCATCTGCAATTTTATTCCGTGAATCCTGGGGAACATCACGCATGCAAGAACCGTCAGAATGCTCGAAGAGCGCAAAACTGCGCGCTTTTTCGGTTTTCTTTGGCGGTGAGAACACTTGTGAGATGCTCTCGCTATGCGATTACGTCCTTCATTCTACTACCTGGTCGGCTTGTAAGGCGCTGCCTGCATGACCGATCTCCGAGCTCTGGATCAATGACATGACACTAAAAAAACGAAACCTTCTCGGCATGTTGACCCCATCGTCCAACACCGTTCTTGAACCCATCACGTCAGCCATGCTGGCTGGTCTGCCGGACACGTCGGCGCACTTCGGACGTTTTCGGGTGACTGAAATTTCACTTGGTGAAAATGCACTCGGGCAGTTCGAGAACGCACCCATGCTCGCCGCCGCCGATCTACTCGCCGATGCCTTGGTAGGCTGTATTTGCTGGAATGGGACCTCGGCTGGCTGGCTGGGCTTTGAACGCGACGAAGAGCTCTGTGCCGCGATCACCGAGGCAACTGGAGTTCCAGCCTGTTCCTCCGTTCTGGCTATCAACGAGATTTTTGAACGCACAAACGTCAAGACATACGGTCTTGTCACACCGTATCTGGCGGACGTTCAGGAAAAAATCGTCGCGAACTACGCCAAGTCCGGATTTGACTGCACCGCAGAGCGTCATTTGGACTTGCAGGTGAACTACTCATTCTCTGATGTGACAGAGGAACAGCTCGAGGAAATGATCCGCGACGTGGCGGCGCGAGGTAACCCGGATGCAATTGTGATCTATTGCACCAACCTTCGCGGCGGAACGCTTGTTGAGAAGCTTGAGCAGGAACTGAACATTCCTATTTACGACACGGTTCAGACCGCGGTCTGGAAATCTCTCAAGGTCTGCGGTGTAGATCCTTCCCGGGTCACCGGATGGGGTCGCTTGTTCCGCGAACTGGATTAAGGCATCTGATTGGCGCGTCAATTTTTGGCGCGCCACGACCAGAATGCGACAGCGGCAGGAACTTGTATTTGACTGTGAAAACCAGGCTGGCGGGCACAATCTGTCACCCAGGACCTTCGCCATGGGTGGGTGTCGCTTGAAATAGCTATGGTTGCCACCCGGTCATCTCGATGACCGGGTGGCACCCGCGATGAAACAGAACTGTCGGTCGCTTCCCTCCGCTTGATGCGGCTGTTGGGGACTTGCGAACGGATCAGGACGTCACTTTTGAACCACGTCCATAGACCAGAAGCATGCCAACAATGACAGAGCCATAGATGATCTGGCGACCTGCCTCTGGCATCTGCATGATGGAGAGTACTGAGTTCAGAAGAACAATCAGCACCACACCGACCAATGTTCCGATATATCTACCCTGTCCCCCGAGAATGCGTGTTCCGCCAAGCACCACCGCTGCAATGGCCGGCAGGAGGTAGGGAAGTCCCATGCCCTGGTAGGCCTTGGCCGAATAGCCCGCAAGAAGCACGCCGGCAATAGAGGCGCATACACCCGACATCATGAAAGCGCCGATGATGACCAGTCGTGTGCGAATGCCGGAAAGATAAGCTGCACCTTCACGGTTCCCTGTCGCGTAGATAGAGCGGCCAAAGCTCGTTCGTGTGAGGGTCACCGCAATGCAGATTGAAACGAATGCCCAGACGTAGATTGCCACCGGAACGCCCAAGAGCCTGTCGGCTGCCAGGTAGCGCATTAGCGGCGTCGCTTGGTCCTGTGGGGCAAACCCGCCGGTATGGGCGACCATCAGACCCCGCAGGACGGAATCAACACCCAGGGTGAAAATCATGGACGGGATTCGCAGGTAGGCGACGCCCAGACCATTGACGAGACCCACGGCAAGTCCGACTGCGATACCCGTCGGCAGTGCCATTTCGCCGCCAACACTGGCCGCCATCATGGCAGCTGCCGTCAATGTCCACGGCACAGAGAGGTCGATATGGCCAAGCAGAATAACCATCATCATCCCAGCGGCGACGATCCCCAGAAACGAGCCTGTCTGCAGCTGCTGTAGCAGATAGTTAGGCGACAAAAGCGGTGCTGTGCCCTGTGTGCTCAGCGTATAGCCGGTCCCGATCAGCAGGATGGCTATGATGAAGAAGGACGCGATAACAATCGGCTTGTTCTCGGGTCTGATTGAGGAAAAGAGGTTGTTCATCAAATCACCTAACGAAAGAGGTCCAGTCGGTTCTTGACCCGCAAAGTGCGCAGGGCACCAAGGCTCACAGCAGCAAGCAGCACGATGCCTTCGATCAGCGGCTGCAGGAGGGGATCAATCGAGACAATACGGAAGTAGAAAGAAATGACACGCAAGATGCATGCACCCACCAGTGAGGCAACCGCACCGCCGACACCGCCGAGCAGCGATGTGCCGCCCAGGACCACCGCAGCAATGGAATTGAGCGTGTAGGCGCCGGCCTGCATTACGTCGGCGTTTCCTGAAGATGTCTGGATTGCCAAATACAGACCGCCGCATGAGGCAAAAAAGCCAGCCAATGCAAAGGCTGCAATTTTCGCTCTGTTGATCGGCAGGCCGGACATATAGGCGGCACCCTCTGCCGAACCAATGGCATAGACTGTCCGTCCTGTGACGGATTTGCGGAATGGCAGCCAAACCAGAATGGCAATAGCAAACATCATGATGAGTGGTACGGGAATCCAGGCGAACGGGGCAAACCAGGTCGCATCCGGGTCGAACAATTGGTAGGTGTCGACAAAGTCCCAAAGACTGTTGGTGACGGCCCAGTTGAGATCCCCATCGATGTCGCCGCCAGGGCGAGGACGGACGAAGAGAGCCAAGCCAATCGCTATTGCGCCGGTCGCCAGCGTGACGATGATCGGTTGCAGCCGCCCGTAGACGACGATGAGACCGTTCATCAGACCGAAAGCCGTGCCGCTGAGAAGCGTCACAAACATGCCGAACAGGATTTCAACGGGAGATCCGCTAACGAGTTCGGAGGCAATGCAAGACGTCAGCGTCATCACAGCGCCAACGCTTAGATCCAAACCACCCAAAAGCACGGGTACGGTTTGCGCCATTGCGAGAAATGCGATGGCGACAGTCTCGTTGGCATTCTGGACGAGCACAGCCGAAGAAAAGCCACGTGGATGCAGAATGTTATAGAAGGCATAAATGACTATCAGCAGCAGCAGAGCGCCATAAAAGCCTCGGCTTTGGCGAAAGCTGGTGGAAAGTTTGTTTGCGAAAGTGTCCATTCTTTTCCTCATGCCGCCGACTGCGAATTGATGTTCAACGACGCGGAGACGATAGATTCTTCGTTGATGGAATCACCGGTCAACTGGGTTGTGATTGTGCCGTCATACATAATGGCGACGCGGTCACAGCAGCCAATCAGCTCAGCATAATCCGTCGAATAAAAGAGGATTGCCTTGCCCTCGTCTGCCAGGTCGCGCATCAACTTGTAGATTTCCTGTTTCGTGCCGACGTCGATGCCCCGGGTGGGGTCATTGAGCAGGATTACGTCGGGTCCGGTCATCAGCCATTTGGCAATGACCACCTTTTGTTGGTTGCCACCAGACAAGGTCGCAACGGCGTCTGTTGCCTTGTTGATCTTGATCTGGAGTTTGCGGATACCATCTTCGACGGCTGTGCGTTCCTTGCCGCTGTCGATGAAAGGACCGGTCGAAACCTTGTCGAAGGAGGATGCCAACAGATTGTCGGCGATCGACATGGGCAGCATCAGACCTTCTGTCTTCCGGTCTTCCGGGACGAGCGCAATCCGTGTTTTTCCGGTCTTGGCGTCATGTGGGGAGGAGGGGGAGACCGAACTGGAATCCGCAGTGACCTTGCCATCAACGCCTCTCAGGACGCCAAAGAGAGCAAGCAGCAACTCTTTTTGTCCCTGACCATCGAGCCCGCCAAGACCGACGATCTCGCCTTTTCCAATACTGAGATCGACACCATTGAGCCGGTTTTCCCAGGAGAGGTTATTGATTTCGAAGTACGGGGTGGCTTCCCGCGGTTCCGGCTTTGGAGGAAAATGCGCCTCTACGTCCCGGCCGATCATCATACGGACAATCTCACCGGGCGAGCGCTCTCCTTTACCGAAGGTGTCGACATGATTACCGTTTCGGAAGACCGACAACGTATCGCAGAGCCGGTCGACCTCATGCATGCGGTGGGAAATGAAGAGTGAAGCCACATCCTCGTCCTTCAGGTCACCGAGCAGGTCATAAACGGTTTCAACATCGCGGCTGGTCAGCGCGGACGTCGCCTCGTCAAGGATAAGAACCTTGGGGTTCATACCGAGCGCCTTGGCGATTTCGACCATCTGGCGCCGGGAAAGAGAAAGATCGCGCACCAGCGCGTTCGGATTGATGTCTTCGCATCTGATACGGGCGAGAAGTTCTTCGGCGCGCCGTTTCTGCTCACGCCCATCGATCAGGCCGAAACGTCGCGGCGGCTCGGAAATTGAAATGTTGTCCGCGACCGTCAGGTCGGGCATCAGCGAAAGTTCCTGAAAAATGCAGACAATGCCTGACTTCGCGGCTTCAGCTGGAGAACGGAAACGCACCGGCTGACCGTTGAGATACATTTCGCCAGTGTCAGGCTGCAGTACCCCTGACATGATTTTGATCAGCGTGGACTTGCCTGCACCGTTTTCGCCGAGGATGGCATGCGTGCTGCCACTGCGGCACGAAAAATCGACGCCTTCCAGCGCCTTTGCGCCCGAGAACGCCTTGGAAATCCCGCGCAATTCAACAATCGGAACACCCCGAAAGGTAGTGTCGCTCACGATGTTTACTCCCATGATCCGCATTATAATATGGAAATTCAGGCCGCAGCGCCCGGCGGAACAACGGGGCGGCCGAAAGAAAGCATGCCGGCACAAACCGGCATGCTTCAAGTCAGGTGTGGAGTTAGTTCGTGTCGGACTCGTCCTGAGCCATGATGGCTGGGCCGGAGATATTCACGCCACAAGGTGGAAACTCGTTGACGGTGAAGAAGTTGTCCGGAAGATCGGACCAGTAGTTTTCGCCGTCCTTGAGTTCCTTGTAGGTCGCGACTGGCAGCGGAACTGAGATCAGCTGCGGCATGACATTGCCATCAAGAGCAGAAATTGCTGCCTTCATTGCAATTGCGACAAGACCAGGAGACTGGCCAATGGAAATGCCCTTCAGACCGTCTGCTGAATGTTCAGCAATCGCCTTGCGGAAGCCGTTCTCGGATTCACCGGCAATCGGTACCCAAGGATGACCCGCGTCCTCAAGTGCCTGAATGACACCGTTGGAGCCGCCCTGGCCAACGACAGCCTCGAACTGGCCATGAACAGCGATCGCATCAGCGACAACTTTCTGTGTGGTGCCATCATCCCAGTTGCCGACAACGGAAACCATTTCCCAGTCGCCGCCGTCTTTCTCGAACACTTCGTTGATGCCGATAGAACGGTCACGGTCAACGGAGTTGCCAGGTAGGCCGCGAACTTCGAGAATTTTGCCGCCCTTGACGCCCTTGGCATGCAGCTCGTCCAGTGCGAATTGACCCCACATTTGGCCCATTTGCAGCTGGTTTTCATTCACCTGCATCACCTTGTCGGTGTCCAGAACGTTGTCGAAAGGTACGATAACGACATCATTCTTGTCCGCTAGGCGGATCACGCGGTCGAAGCCGTCCGGAGCCACTGCAATCGTAACGATGGCATCGTAGCCCTGGTTGATGAAATCTTCGATTGCTCCGAGCTGGGCCGGTGCATCAGTTCCAGTCGAAACGACTTTGAAATCGGAGATCTTGTCTTTGACAGCCGGGTCTTCAGCATAGGCCTTGGCAGTCTTGATCATCTGAATGCGCCAGGTGTTGCCAACGAAGCCATTGACCACAGCGACCTTGTAAGGGCCTTCCTTCTTTGGCCACTGCAGGAACTTCGTGTCTGCGCTCCATGGCGCAAAGCACTCGGCTTCAACGCCAGGGCCGGATACGACACTGGGGCCGGCGAACGACACGCCAGCGCTCATCAGAACGGACGCTGCTGTCGTTATCAATAAAGCTTTCAGTTTCATTTTTCCTCCTCCTTGGTGCCGTCTTCGGCACCTACTTTTTGCGAACGCATCTCGTGCGTTCGCCACACTCAACTGCCGGAGGGCCTCCTCCATCCGGCAGTATTCCTGACCATTACTCCTCGAAATGCGGGAAACCCGCCTGGAGATGGGCCTTCATTCTGTCTTGGTAGGCAACGCGGTTGCGTGCCTCGAGCGCGGCGATGATTTCCGCATGCTCCGAAAACGTGGTTGTCGAAAACGTCCTGCGCGTTTTGCCGCGCACCATGATTTTCAAAATGACCGGCTTCATGATCTTGTAGACGTCAAGCACCGCCTTGTTGCCGAGGACTTCGATCAATCTGGTGTGAAAACGAAAATCAACCTCTGAGGCGTCAAGGGCCGCTTCGACTTCTTGAAGCTCATTGTTGACCTGCGTTAGCTCGATGATGTCCTGCGATGTAATCCGGTCCAGCAGAGTTTCAGCCGATGTCACCTCCAGCAGGCCCCGAAATCCCTGAATGTCGGTAAAGGTCGCCCGAGATACCTCAAGTGTATTGAACGCAAACAGGTCGAGGGCCCGTTCCATACGGTCGTCGATGATTTTCGCTCCGACCTTCGGTCGCACCGTGACAATTCCGTAGGCTTTCAGGATACGCATCGCCTCGCGAACTGTGTTGCGGCTCGTCTGAAAAAGTTCACAAAGCTCGCGCTCGGTGGGGAGATTGTCGCCAACGCCAAGGCCTCGCTCCGAAATCATACCTCTCATCTTTGCGACAAGGTCATCAACCGCCGATTGAGACGTCGGGCGTATAACCGCCGGGCGCTTACCCGTACTGACCTTTGCCTCTCCGTCCTTGGCCAATGTGATGTCCCAATCGTGCCAACCCTATTTGTGGGACAATTAAAAAGCTTATTAGTAATAAGTCAATAATATTATCAGTAAATTTTGCAAGAGAGGTCCGATGCTGCAATGTCTGGCGATGAGCGTTGGGACGATTGAGGCGCCATTTCCAAAATGCGTTCACAGTTTGAATGCTTCTGGTCTTGAATGCGTCTGGGCAGCGCATTTTCACCCTCAGACATTGAGATGCCTGAGGGTTTCTCTTGTCGGTCCCTAAGACCGGGGCCCATCAATCCAGCCTTAGGCCAGGACAGACTGACGTATGGTGGTTATCAGTCTACGCTTTCTAGCTGCAGCCGCTTGTGCTGCCACAGGTGTCGCATTTGAGGCAGGTGCCATTGCGCACCATGGTGAAGTTCCCACATTCTGCGCAGCTTTCTCCCTCATAGCCTTTCATGCGGGCCTGGGCGACTTGCTGCGCAGCACTGCTGACTTTGGGGGAGGGTGCCACTTCTACCGTCTGCGGCTCGATTTCAGAGCCGCGCGCAAAGGCCGTTGCGACAGCGGAAACCTGGGCCTGGGGCGCCGAAGCCGTCTGGCCGGAAATGGCCTGGGTGGATGAGCCCGCCGGTTCTGATCCGACCACCCGGAATCGTTCCGTCTGGCCGCGTACCAGACCATGGCTGACCACCTCCGGTTCACTTGACTTCTTGCCATCCTTGGAACTGCTGCCACCAACCCCTGTTGTGGAGAAAGTCTCCGGTGCGACGTGGGCCAGATCGTTGCGGCCCAGGTAGGAAATGGCGAGCTCACGGAAGATGTAGTCAAGAATGGAGGTGGCGTTCTTGATCGCTGAATTGCCCTGTACCATGCCTGCCGGTTCAAACCGGGTGAAGGTGAAGGCATCGACATATTCCTCCAGAGGCACGCCATATTGCAGGCCGAGCGAGATCGCGATGGCAAAGTTGTTCATC
>JABXHV010000148.1 GCA_013373445.1 Paracoccaceae bacterium
AGATGATCGGGTCGGAGACCTTCATCATTGTCGCTTTGAGGTGAACCGAGAACAGGATGCCTTGCTTCTTGGCATCTGCGATTTCGGTTTCGATGAAGGCACGCAGGGCCTTTACGCTCATGTAGGTGCCGTCAACAACTTCGCCTTCGGTGAGCTTCAAGGTGTCCTTGAGAACTGTAACCGTACCATCCTTGGCGACGAATTCGATCTTCCCGGTGCCAACGGATTTGCTGGAGATGGTGACTGACTTTTCGTTGGCGGCGAAATCGTCTTTGCCCATCGTGCTGACATGTGTCTTGGACGTAGGCAGCCATTCACCCATCGAATGCGGGTTCTTTTTTGCGTATTCCTTGACGGCTTTTGGCGCACGGCGATCAGAGTTGCCTTCGCGCAGAACCGGGTTCACAGCTGAACCCTTGATCGCGTCGTATTTGGCCTTGATTGCCTTGTCTTCGTCGCTGCTCGCATCTGTCGGATAATCCGGCAGCTTGTAGCCCTGTTCCTGAAGTTCCTTGATCGCGGCGTTCAGCTGAGGCTGCGAGGCCGAGATGTTCGGAAGCTTGATGACGTTGGCATCAGGCTCTTTCACCAACAGGCCGAGTTCAGCCAGATCGTCCGTCATTTTCTGATCGTCTGTCAGGAATTCCGGGAAGCTGGACAGGATACGCGCTGCAAGCGAAATGTCCTTGGTCCCGATGGAGATGCCTGCTGCCTTGGAGAAGGTGCGGATAATGGGAAGGAAGGAGCCGCTAGCGAGTTCCGGGGCTTCGTCAACCTTGGTGTAAATGATGTCGGGACGTCCGTTTTCGGCCATGTCGGTGTCGATCCTTGTGCCACGTCTAAAAAAATCTGGGGCGCAGCTTTGCGAGGGAAGGTCTGCGCTCGAGCGCCTGTATACGCTTGTACGCAATCAATTTCCAGTCCCCCAACAAGGGTCTTTTGTCGCGGTTGTCTATTTCACCGCATGATTGGCCAAGTCGACGCGTCCTTTTTCTATCAAACCGGCCGTGATCGGCCAAGCGCAAACCTGTTATCGCAAGCGCTGCCCTTAGGGAATCCAATGCTAATCCGCCGCATGCAGGTTCTGCGGTTCAAAGGTCGTTCGATTTTGTGGGCGACGGTCCTCTATCGAAGCAAATCGGCGGAGTCGAGGTTTGGCGACGTTTTATGTTGAGGCCGCTTTGCGGATCGTTTGCCTGGTTATACCCACTGGCATTCTACCCGACGCTTGACTGGGCTGTGCATATGCACATATTAGGCTTCATGAGTGAAATTGATCAAGATTTCGGATATTGCATGCTCGGAAATGTGCGCCGGGCGTCCCGCGCTGTCAGTCGGCGTTACGATGCCATGGCAAGGCAGCTCGACATGACCGGCGCTCAGTTTTCAATCATTGCGCTTATCCACGCAACTCCTGGCAAAACTGCAGGTGAGCTGTCCGACATGACCTTTATCGAGCGCTCAGCACTTGTGCGGAACCTTGCGCTTCTGGAGAAACGAAACCTGGTTGTTGGCGTGAGTGAGAAGGGATCATCACGCAAGGAATACAGGCTCACAGATGTTGGTGTCAGTCTCTATGAACGGGCTGTTCCTGTCTGGAAACAGGCGCAGCGTGAGCTTGCCGAAGTGCTTGGCGAAAGCGATTTTCTTGAAACCGTCGAAAAGCTGAAGCGATTGTCAAAGGTTTGAGCCAGCAGTCTGTGTCGGTCGATATTTGAGTTGTGTATATACACATGAAAGGTAGTATGATGAGAATTGTTGTGACTGGAATGGGTGTCGTGTCGCCGCTCGGTGTTGGGGTAGAGCACTTTTGGAGCCGTGTGTGCGATGGCGCCAATGGAGTTCGCCGGATCACTCGGTTCGACACACAGGGGTTTGCTTGCCAGGTGGCCGCAGAGGTGCCCTCTATCGAAGAAGATCCGTATGGATTTGATCCTGACCAGTCACTTGAACCGCGCGCGCAGAAGCGAATGGACCGGTTTATTCAGTTTGCAATTGCAGCGACCGATGAGGCTTTCGAACAGGCCGGTTGGGTTCCCAAGTCGGATCATGAAAAGGAACGTTCCGGCATTATTATCGGGACTGGAGTAGGTGGGTTCCCGGCAATGACTGCGGCCACACGTTTATTGGACGAAAAAGGACCACGTCGGCTCTCTCCTTTTTTGGTGCCATCCTTTCTTGCGAATCTGGCGAGCGGACAAATATCAATCCGGCATGGCTTGAAAGGGCCCTCCGGCGCGCCAGTGACAGCGTGTGCGGCGAGCCTTCAGGCCATTGGCGATGCGGTGCGTTTAATGAAGAATGGCGAGGCAGATGTCATGGTTGCAGGCGGAGCAGAGGCCTGCATTGATCCAGTTTCCGTTGCCGGCTTTTCTGCAGCCAAGGCCATGTCTACCCAAAACAATGAGACCCCAGAGTTCGCGTCGCGTCCCTTTGATCAGGCGCGTGATGGCTTTGTGATTGGCGAAGGTGCAGGTGTCCTTGTTCTCGAAACTGAGGAACATGCTCTGGCTCGAGGTGCCACTCCACTGGCATATGTGTCGGGGTATGGAACGACTTCTGATGCCTTTCATGTGACAGCGGGTTCCCCAGACGGGGAAGGTGGATTGCGCGCCATGCGTAGAGCCTTGGCGGGTGCCGGTCTTACGGCTTCGGACATCGGTTATGTTAATGCGCATTCAACTTCGACGCAGGTCGGCGATTCCTCTGAACTGGCCGCCTTGAATACCCTGTTCGACGAGCGCGGCAAGGATTTGGCCGTGTCATCGAGCAAATCCATGTTTGGACATCTGCTTGGCGCCGCCGGTGCAGTTGAAGCTATCTGTTGCGTCAAGGCATTGACCAGCGGCCTTTTGCCTCCTTCCAGAAATCTGATGGACCCGGATCCGCTTTTAACAAAGTTTGAGTTTATTCCTGGCAAGGCAATCGCCCGGAAGGTTGATCATGTCCTGACGAATGGTTTCGGATTTGGCGGTGTGAATGCGAGTGCGGTTTTCTCGCGCGCCTGAGATATGGTTTGAGGTCATTCCGGACGCAGCTGCCTGTTTTGTCCCAGCATGAACCGGAATGCCTCAGCACCCTGATGTTTTGAGCACGGGGCTTGCGAAGGGGGGAGGGGGATCGGTTAAGCTGCTCTCAATCAACGATAAGTGGGAGCCTTTAGTGACCTATTCAATCATTGGCCGCGACAGGAGGACTGGCGAGATCGGGGCTGCTGTCCAGTCGAAGTTTCCGGGCGTGGGAACCATAGTTCTGCATGGCAAAGCCGGGGCTGGGTGTTTGACCACGCAGGCGTTTTCCAACCCGGCGCATGGCCAGGCGGGCCTTGATCTCATGGAATTGGGAGCCAGCCCTAAAGAAGCCCTGGCGATCTTGCTGCGCGGGGATGAAGACATCGATCAGCGTCAGGTCGCGTTGCTGAATTTGAACGGCGAGCCTGCCGCCCATACTGGAGAGACGGTCATAAGCTGGGAGGGTTTTGCTGGATCAAAGATCGGTTGTGACTGTGTTGTGAGCGGTAACGCGCTTGCCGGAGAAGAAGTGCTTTTAGCTATGGTTGAAGCGTTTACCGCCGAAGAGGGAGAGCTTGCCGCACGTTTGATTGCAGCGCTTCAGGCGGGGCAGTCTGCCGGTGGTGAATTGCGTGGCCAGCAATCTGCGTCGGTGATTGTGGTGAAGTCCGATGGCGGTTACGGCGGCGTCGCTGGTCGGCATGTCGACATTTCCGTTTATGACCACGCAACTCCGATTGATGAGCTCGCCCGCTGTTATCAGCTGCACCGTCTGTCCTATTTCAAGAGCGATCCGAACGACTTGCTGCCGATTTCTGGTGCGCTTGCACTGGAATTGAAGGAGATTTTGACGCGTAAGGGCTATGCGGTCTCAGAAGCTGATGGATGGAACAGTCTAGATATCGCGGCGCTTGAGCGTTTCATGGGGATGGAAAACTACGATAACCGTTTGCGCAGCGACGCACAGATAGATGCGGAGGTTCTGGAAGACATCCGAGCCAAGCATGGTGCGATCGCACATGACGGCTGATTTGTCTGTTGCGTGCGGTTTGATCTTTCAAATCTGCTCGGCTTCGTCTAAATCCCGCATTCATGAGCAAGAACGCAAATATCAGAGATGAAGCCCGTGTCGTGAAGGGTTTGCCGCCAGCGGTGATCCTTTGTGAGCCTCAATTGGGCGAAAACATCGGGACAGCTGCGCGCGCAATGGCCAACTTCGGGCTTGTCGATCTTCGAATCGTCAATCCGCGTGATGGCTGGCCGAGCGAAAAGGCGCGGGCAGCGGCCAGTCGTGCCGATCATGTCATTGACGCGGTCCAGGTCTTCGACAGCGTTGAGGCGGCGATTGCAGATTTGCAGTTTGTTTTTGCAACAACGGCACGGTCACGCGAAATCTCCAAGCCGGTGCATGGGCCAGATGAAGCTGCTGGTATCGCCGTTGCGCATGGTGCGAGCGGTAACCGGGTTGGTTATCTGTTTGGCCGCGAGCGCTGGGGCCTTAACAACGAGGAAGTGGCGCTCTCTGATGCGATCGTCACCTTGCCTGTTGAACCGGAGTTTGCATCGCTGAACATAGCGCAGGCTGTGCTCGTTTGTTCTTATGAATGGCGCAAGACCGCTAATGGCGGCGAGTTGCCATTTCGTCTTGATGAGGAAACCCATCCTCCTGCTGCCAAGGAAGATGTGGTGCGTTTTTTCGAGCATCTCGAAAGTGCACTGGATACGGTGAACTTTTTCCGTCCGCCTGAGCGTCGGCCGCATATGGTTCGGACATTGCGCAACTTGTTTCAAAAGGCCCAAATGACGGACCAGGAAGTGCGTGCGATGCGCGGGATTATTGCTGCTTTGGAAAAACGCGAGGCCCGACCGCGCAAACCTCGCGGCGAAAAGTCGATCGATACCTCTGAAAGCGAAAGCTGATATGACTGCAGCCTTGCCAACCGGGAAACACTCTGAACAGCCGGTCGTTATCTTCGACAGCGGTATCGGCGGGTTGACCGTTTTGCGCGAGGTGCGCTTCAAACTGCCGTTCGATCGGCTCGTATATGTGTTTGACGATGCAGGCTTTCCCTATGGCGACTGGGACGAGCAACCGTTACTTGACCGGATCGTTGCGCTGATCGGGAAAGTGATTGAGGCGCATGACCCCAAGGCGATCATTATCGCTTGCAACACGGCCTTTACGCTGGCCGGCGAGGCGCTGCGTAAGACCTATCCGAATGTGCCTTTTGTAGGGACTGTGCCGGCCATCAAACCGGCTGCTGCGCGTACCAAATCCGGACTAATCTCTGTTCTCGCAACGCCGGGCACCGTGCAACGAGCCTACACGCGTGATCTGATCGAGGCCCATGCAAGTGGATGTTCGGTGACACTGGTTGGTTCGCAGAAGCTTGCGCAGCTCGCGGAGGGCCACCTGCGTGGTCAACAGGTAACGGACGAGGCACTCTTGGCTGAGATTGAAGGGTGCTTTGTTGCTTCCGACGGGCGGCGAACCGACATCGTCGTTTTAGCCTGCACACATTATCCGTTTCTAACCAACCGGCTGCGCGAAGTCGCTCCTTGGCCTGTAGACTGGATTGATCCGGCAGAAGCCATTGCCCGCCAGCTTGGGCGTGTTGTTAGCGCGAGCTCAGCACCCGAACAGGGCGCGGAGATCAATTCTGACGAGGTGATGTGTTCCTCGGGTAATCTGAGCGGTGAGAGCCTATCGCTGATGCGGGGATTCGGTCTGGTTTTTACCGGGCAGCTTCCGACCTGACGGATGCCTTGAATTCAGACATTGGTCACTGGGCTTGTGATTTGAAGACGAATTTGCGCTGTGGTGTATGAAACATGCAAGAATCTGCGCTTTTCAGCGTGTCAAAGCATTGACTTTCCCTGCGTTCCTGACCTATTAAGCCGCAACTTGTGATCCATGGATCACGAGCTCTACGCACCCGTGGGCATCCGGCCGGCGCCGTCTAGCTGGATCCCTGTCGATCTCGAAAGCTTGCTTTCGTGATAAAGGAGGGCGCGTTTCCTTGAAGAAGAACAACGCGTTACACAAAGGAAACCGCGATGTCTAAGCGCCACAGCGTTAAGTACAAAATTGACCGCCGTATGGGCGAAAACATCTGGGGACGTCCTAAGTCTCCAGTGAACAAGCGTGAATACGGTCCAGGCCAGCATGGTCAGCGCCGCAAAGGCAAGCTGTCCGATTTCGGCATTCAGCTGCGCGCAAAGCAGAAGCTCAAGGGCTACTACGGCGACGTTTCTGAAAAGCAGTTCCGCAAGGTTTATGACGAAGCGTCTCGCCTTAAGGGTGATACTTCCGAAAACCTGATCGGTCTTCTTGAGCGCCGTCTTGATGCTGTTGTATACCGTGCGAAGTTCGTACCGACTGTTTTCGCAGCACGTCAGTTCGTCAACCACGGCCACATCAAGGTCAATGGCAAGCGGGTGAACATCCCGTCTTACCGTCTGCGTCCAGGCGATGTTGTTGAAGTTCGTGAAAAGTCCAAGCAGCTTGCTCTCGTTATCGAAGCATCCCAGTCTGCTGAGCGTGACATTCCGGATTACATCACTGTCGATCATGGCAAGATGACTGCTACATACTCCCGCATTCCGGCATTCTCTGATGTACCTTATCCGGTACAGATGGAACCAAACCTGGTCGTCGAGTTTTACTCACGTTAATTCAGGTCGGTTCTGCCGAATGTTGCGAAAGCCCCGCTGGCAACAGCGGGGCTTTTTGTTTTGAGGATCAGTCCGCGAGCTCGAAAGTTTCGTGCTTTGTGACTGTCAGGTTTTTAGCCGAATACTAGGGGTAGCCGATCCTGACCATTGCATGATCCAGGCGTTGCCGGGGCGCACGTTTTGCACCAATACGGGCCGGAAAGCGACAAGGCACTGACCGCCGACATGGCGGCGCGATGGATAGAGCAATCCGTTGCCACCATTTGCCAGAATGTCGCGTGCCAGCGCCTGACCGGCCGGGTAGGCCTCTTGCGGCGGAAGCGACAGGCATTGTGCGTTGTTCTGCCCGTTCAGATCATGCAGGCGGGTGGTAAAGCCCGCCATGAGCTCGCGGTAGGATGTGATGTTGTCATAGACGCCGGTTGCCTCAAGCTCGCGGGTTAAATGGTAGACAACTTCCTCCTGTGCCGTTTTGGCTGCTTTGGTGCCATAGGCCGCATACCAGGCGCCGCGTTCAGGTCCGTTGAAGCGATTGCCGTCGGCGCGGGTGTAGCAAAAGGCGGCATTGACATAGGTCCAGCCATAGCCATGGCTCTCATTTTGAAGTTCTGCGCGCTGGAGCCCGTCGGGCACGGGAAGATCACCGGTCTGGCGCGGCGAAGTGAGGGCTTCCACTTCTGCCAAGAAAGCCAGCTCCTCATCGGTGTCGACAAGAGGCTGCATGGCCGGTTCATCAATATAGGCGCAGGAGACAAGGCGTAGGGTGTCAGCATCCGTGAAGTTGACGACCGGCAGATCGCTGGCGCTCAGATGGGCAGGATGCGTCAAAGTCCGCCCCGCAGGGCATCGATGTGTTGGCGCACGCGGCTCATGGCCAAAATGCCGCCATCTGTCATGACATGAAGCGGCATGCGTCCCTGAAACAGGCTTCCCTGATTGGGTGTCTTGATCCAGCCGAGTGTGAGCGGGCCATTGAACAGAAGCCGCAGTCCCTTGAAAATTCCAACAAGAAGGCTGATCCGGGTGATCTTGTCGCGGTCGAGCTCACCCTTGTAGGTTCCGGACTTCATCCGAGACCATGTTGGACCGGAAACGTCAAGCAGGGCAGCAGCCTCGTCGTTGGTCAGAGACCATTGTTCTGCTAGACGCGTGACGGCTTTTAGCAGCGTGGCAATCTTGTCCCGCTCGCTGTTTGCCAGCGGCTGGACAGTTGCAGCTTTTGGTCTGCTCAGTTCGAGGGACATGATCTTCTCATATGATTAAATTTGTTAGATCATATGATATTTTTTGGATTTTTTCAAGGTTGGCTTTGTGGCCGGGCGTGGGCGACTTCTTGGGAGCCAATCGCCATAGCTGTTCTTGTTGAAATTCCCGCTGAGGCCAGCGGGAATTTCTTGTTCAAGTGTAGGATTAGTGAGCCAACATTGCGTCCAGAACTTCCTGCCCTGTCATTTCTGAAGGGTAGTAAGTTGGCCAGTTGGTCAGTTCCTTGAGAACTATCGCGCGATCGTTGCCCCAGTAAAGGTGATAGTGATCCGCCTTGGTAGGCGCGATCTGGTGGTCGCTGAACTGGACATATGCGGGGGCATCGGCGTCGCCAGAAGCCTTTTTGAAAATGTATCGTACGCCGCGATTGCCTTTCTTATAGTTCAGGATTTCGAGGCCGTCGTTTTCATACACACCGGATGTCTGGGTATCGCCCTTATGGAAGGTAAAGCGATCTCCGTCGATGACAATGCGCTGAACATCGGTCTTGTAACCAATCTCATAATAGGCGCGATACTCTTCCGCGCTCTTGGAGCCATGTTCTGCCTTATGTTCCATTACGGGTTGGAGCGTTCCATCCATCAGATAAGGATAGACGGACTGCCAGTCGCCTTCCCAGTCAGCCAACGTCCGCGGCTTGATCTGATCATCTTCGAAGTATCCGCTATGAACGTCGTTCTTTTCATGCTTGTGGTCATGGCTATGCGATTTTTCGCTGGCATTTGCAGGCGTAAAGGCCAGTGCAGCCAAGGCAATTACCAGAGCGCCGAGGGAGGCAGGGCGTTTCATTTTCATTTTTGAACCTGTATGTGAGACTTTTTGTGTAATGTTATTACATTACACCTGCTAGCGAATTGACTGGACCATTGCAAGAGGCTTCTCGAGTTATTTTTGCGGTTTTCCCGTGTCGGAAGGGTGGAAGGGGTTGGAACTGCGCAGCAGAGCAAGCGTGTATACCGCGCCGGTTTTCCCTTGGCGTAATCCTCACAATCCGATATGGCTGCGCTCATTGGTTCAAAAGACAAATTCCAGGACACGCCATGAACGATATCGCGGAAAATGCCGATCTCGACGTCCCAAAAATCCTGCGCAATGCGCCTTCAAGCGTCGAGTTCAAGAAACTCCGCAAGCGTATTTTGCGTCAGGCGCGTCAGGCGATAGAAGATTACGCGATGGTTCGCGAGCACGCTGATGCGGGTGAGAAGACCCGTGCCAAATGGCTTGTCTGTCTTTCGGGCGGTAAGGACAGCTACACGCTGCTGGCTGTCTTGAGCGAGTTGAAATGGCGCGGCCTGTTGCCGGTCGATCTGATTGCTTGCAATCTCGATCAAGCTCAACCGGGCTTTCCGACGCATATCCTACCGGAATGGTTCGAGCAAAATAACATCGAGAACATTATCGTCCGGGAAGACACTTATTCGATTGTCACAGACAAGATTCCGGAGCATCGCACCTATTGTTCGCTTTGCTCACGGTTGCGCCGCGGTATTCTCTATCGCATTGCTCGTGAGCAAGGCTGCGAGGCGATTGTGCTCGGGCACCACCGCGAAGACATTCTGGAGACATTCTTCATGAACCTTTTTCACGGTGGACGGATGGCATCGATGCCACCCAAGTTGCTGAATGATGAGGGCGATCTTTTTGTTCTGCGACCACTCGCCTATGCCGCGGAAAGCGATATTGCAAAATTTGCCGCCGGAATGGCGTTTCCGATCATTCCCTGCAATCTCTGTGGCTCCCAGGACGGGTTGCAACGCGAAGAAGTGAAAAAGATGCTGCAAGGATGGGAAAAGGCGTCTCCCGGTCGTCTCAGCGTGATCGCGCGCGCGATGGCAAATACGCGCCCCTCCCATCTTCTTGACCGCAAGCTTTATGACTTCGCCAATCTGACGCCAAATGAAACTGGCCACGAAGCATCTGACGAAGCGGAAGAGCCTTGCGGGGCAAGTCTGGCGATGAGCGAAAAGCTTTTTGCGGCTGAGTGATCAGCGCTTTTCCAAGGTCTCTCAGTGGAGGGTCTTTTGACCCTCGAAGCCGCCTGCTGGCTGATTGCGTACCAAAACCACCAATGCCTGATTTGAGAGGGAGGTCTGTGGCTTGACCACACCACCGTAGTTTCGGCACAGCTCTTCAGCTGTCTTGTCGGTAGGCATGGCGAAGAGGGAAATGTCAGCGCAATCCGTGCGAGACATATCTGTGTTCTCGCCTTCGGCTGTATAAAAAACGCCTGCAATAGCGACCAACGATACAAAGCCTGCAATCTTCCAGTGTTTCATATCCGACTTCCCCCAAAGCGGCCTGACGCACGCCGGTTTCTGATTGAAACAGAAAAGTGAGAGCCGGTTGTGCTTCGACCATGAAAAGAGAATGCCAGATGAAACATTTAGTTCCGCTGAATTCGCCATTCATCTTGCGTTCAGTTTAGCAGATTCGTTTGTTTTTGACGTGGCGGAATGGAAAAAGCGGCTCCTTTGTTTCCAAAGGGGCCGCTTTTCTAAAAGGATACCTAACTTTTGGTGACCGCGAACGTCCGCAGTTTGGCCAAGCGGCTTTGCTTGACCCACTGACGGACGGCCAATAGGCAACTGTGCCGGTTTAGGCGCTCTTCTGCTGGGTTTCGATGCCCTGCTGTTCGAAAGCTGCCTGCAGTTCCTGGTTCTGGAACATTTCCCGGATGATGTCGCAGCCGCCGACGAATTCGCCCTTGATGTAGAGCTGAGGAATGGTCGGCCAGTTGGTGAATTCTTTGATGCCGTTGCGCAGTTCGTCGTCTTCCAGGACATTGATGCCCTTGTAGTTCACGCCTGTGTAGTCAAGAATTTGCACGACCTGACCGGAAAATCCGCACTGCGGAAAATTTGGCGTGCCTTTCATGAAAAGCACGACGTCGTTGGTTTCAACTTCGTTCTTGATCCAGTCTTGAATGCTCATGACAAATCTATTCCTTCTTTGCTGCCGCCTGTCAGGCGGGATGCGGCCATGCATCATTCACCTGAAGCGATGGCTCACTGCCTTTGAAGAGATAGATAGTGGTTCATGTGCCGATTGTCGAGATCGGGACGCGTGTTATGCGGTTTTGGTTGTCGGCGCAGGCATTGGCAAGAGTGGGTAGAGCACGAGGGTGGGCTTCCAGTCGCATGGCACACCAGCATGAGCGGGTGGGATCCAGAACAGCTTTTCAAAGTCTGTCAAATCCCCATGTGCAAGGGAGATACCTTTGTCATGAGGGGCAAGAGGCGTGCATTGCCCCATATTGAAAGGGAGTGTCTCGCTGGTTTGCCATAGATCTGTGTGGTAGCCGAGGAAATACAGGCCATCCTTGTAGTGATTGTAACCGTCGACGTTGAAGGTCAGACCGTTCTTGCATGTCGCTACCGAAGGCAGAAGAATGTTCATGCCACCGGACGGGATGAGCTGGATCTGTACATAGAATTGGCCCTTCTGCGGGGCTGCGCGCACCAGACGTCGTTCATAGTGATCCAGGCAGACCTCAAGGCCGAAGGTGATGCCCTCCAAATTGAAGATTGCACCGCCATTGGCGCCACCGCCCTTGAGGCCGGGCGTGTTGATCTCCCGGTCATAGCTGACGTCAGTCACGGCTGGCAGATGCGCGACGCTGGTCTTGGTGATGCCTTCGTCCGGAGCGTCGAGGAAGTCGATGGAGCTCAAGTGTTCCTTCATGCACACGACGCGTTTCTTGATGGCGTCTTCTGGGTGTGCTTCGCCGCCTTTTTGGACGATGGCAACGTTGTAGGCTTCGTAGGTGTTGGTCCGCGGGTTGATGGATTTGAATACGCCGGTGCCAAACACAAACAGCCAATCCTTGTATTTACTGTCAGAGATCAGCTCAGCCAGCATATCGACAAGCGAAGGCGTGTCTGAGGGCTTATGTTCAGTTGAGACATCTCCCGTCAGGTACTGAATATCATAGGCACCATTTTTACCGCGGAAGTAGAACTCGGGTGCCATGAAGATCGTCAGGATTTGTCCGGGGTCAGTGGCATCTGATGAGCCACCTCCGGATGCGGCGCCTGAATGCTCCCTGGCAGCCTTTGCTGCATCTTCTGCTGCTTTTTGGCTCGTTTCATAGGCTTTTTCAATGGCTTGTCCCATGATCTTGACCCGAGCCTTGATGTCTTCGGCGTCGCTGTCGAGACCAACGTAATGCGGTTTTCCCGAAGCTGGTTTCGCTGGTCCGGTGTAGATCTGATAGCCGATGAATTGAACTTTGTCGTAGGCCATGGATGCCTCTTTGCCAGGGGTTGAGGATGCAGTGTGGCGCCTCCGGCCTTTTGGGGAACGCGTCAGACCCTGTGATGCTTCAGAGCTGTCAGAACCCGATTGCGCCCTTTTGTTTTGTTTGGTGCGCGCGACCTTCGTCATCAGGGTCAAGGTGGGTGTCTTCATTGCGCGTCATGTCCTGCAGCAGCACGTGGACCGTGTTTGTGCTAGGGACGCTTTAAGCTCGCAGGTGTGACAGGAGAGGGTGTAGGAAGGACTCTGACAGGGCTATTAGGCTAGTGGGCCCAGAACGGTGTGCAGAACGCAAAACGGCGCGTCCGATGTCTCGGACGCGCCGTTCAGTTTGATCGTTTAAGATCAAGAAAAGGGGCAGCTTCAGTTCAGACCTTTAGTCTGGCGCTTTGGTCTGCAGCGCAAGCGCGTGAAGCTCGCCGCCCATGTTGCCTTTCAGGGCCTGATAGACCATCTGATGCTGTTGCACTCTGCTTTTGCCGCGAAAGCTTTCCGAAACCACATTGGCTGCATAGTGGTCGCCATCGCCGGCAAGATCACGGATTTCCACCGTTGCATCAGGGAGAGCTTCCTTGATGAGGGTTTCGATCTGATTTGCGTCCATGGGCATTGCGGTTTTTCCTCTTCAGCGCAGAAAGTTACGTGAGCTTATAGAAGCTTACGCGCCTGCCATATAGTTCGGGAACCAGTTTTCGTGTGCTGCCTTGAGATTTGCAACGGAAACGTTCAAAACGCCTTCGACAACAAGCTCGGTTCCACCTGTCGTTCCTATATGGTGTGCCTCAACACCGGCATCAATCGCATCTTCCAGTATCGCATCCAGACGCTCTGGGTCGAAGGCGAGCACGTAGCGACCCTGATCTTCTCCAAAGAGCGCTGCATGGGCTGGACCGTCGACCTTAATGGTCGCGCCGATCCCTGTCTTCATGCACATTTCGGCAAGGGCAACGCCAAGTCCGCCCGAGGAAATGTCGTGCACACTGGTCACGCGGCCAGAACCGATGAACTGACGTACGAGCGTGCCGCGACGTTTTTCAGCTTCCAGATCTACCGGGGGTGGGGCGCCTTCTTCGCGGCCAAGGATATCGCACAGATACTGTGAAGCCCCTAGATGGGAGCCCTTGCCACCAATCACTACGATTGCCTGACCTTCAGCCTTGAAGTCCGCAGAAGCGCGCACAGAAACAAGCGGTAGCAAGCCAACGCCACCGATGGCAGGGGTCGGCAGGATCGCTTCGCCATGGGTCTCATTGTACAGTGAAACGTTGCCAGACACGATCGGGAATTCCAATGTGCTGCAGGCTTCGCCGATACCTTTGATGCATCCCACGAACTGACCCATTATCTCGGGCTTCTCAGGATTGCCGAAGTTCAGGTTGTCGGTTGCCGCCAGAGGTTCAGAGCCGACTGCGGTCAGGTTGCGCCATACTTCTGCAACGGCTTGTTTTCCGCCCTCGTAAGGATCTGCCACACAATAGCGTGGGTTTACATCGACAGAGAACGTCAGGCCCTTGTTGGTGCCGTCGACGCGAATGACACCAGCATCTCCGCCCGGAGTCGCGGCGCTGTTGCCCTGAATGAGTGTATCGTATTGTTCATAGACCCAGCGGCGTGATGACCCATTGGCATTGCCAACCAAGGTCGTGAGGGCCTTTGCATAATCATCAGGTTCCGCGATGTCGGCTGCTTTCAGAACAGGCGGCTGTTCCCACTGGACCCACGGGCGATCGTATTCAGGAGCTTCGTCACCAAGCTTCTTGATTGGCAGATCGGCGACAATGTCGCCCTGGTGCTTGACGATGAAGCGCAGCGTGTCAGTGGTCACACCAACGATCGCAAAATCGAGGCCCCATTTCTTGAAAATCGCCTCGGCTTCGGCTTCCTTTTCAGGACGAAGGACCATGAGCATGCGCTCCTGGCTTTCCGACAGCATCATTTCATAGGCGGACATGTTTTCTTCGCGGCAAGGCACCTTGTCCAGGTCAAGCTCGATGCCTAGATCGCCGCTGGCGCCCATCTCAACCGCTGAACAAGTCAGGCCGGCTGCGCCCATGTCCTGAATCGCGATGACCGCGCCGGTTTTCATCAGCTCAAGGCAGGCTTCCAGAAGACATTTCTCGGTGAATGGATCTCCAACCTGAACAGTTGGGCGTTTTTCCTCGATGGTGTCATCGAATTCGGCTGAGGCCATCGTCGCACCGCCAACGCCATCGCGGCCCGTCTTGGCACCGAGGTAGACCACTGGCAGGCCAACACCCTCCGCCTTGGCGAGGAAGATCTTGTCAGAATCAGCAAGACCGGCGGCAAAGGCGTTTACGAGACAGTTGCCGTTATAGCTTGCGTGGAATTCCACTTCGCCGCCAACCGTTGGAACGCCAAAGGAATTGCCGTAACCACCGACGCCGGAGACAACGCCGGATACGAGGTGTTTGGTGCGAGGATGGTCAGGTTCACCGAAGCGCAGCGCATTCATTGCGGCAACTGGACGGGCTCCCATGGTGAACACATCGCGCAAGATCCCGCCAACGCCGGTCGCAGCGCCCTGGTAAGGTTCAATGTAGGATGGGTGGTTGTGGCTTTCCATTTTGAAAACAACGGCTTGGCCATCACCAATATCGACAACACCTGCATTTTCTCCAGGTCCAACCAGCACCCTTGGACCCGTCGTTGGAAGGGTCTTGAGCCATTTTTTCGAAGACTTGTAAGAGCAGTGCTCATTCCACATCGCGGAGAAAATGCCGAGTTCGGTGAAGGTCGGCTCACGGCCGATCAGTTCCAGAATCCGATCATATTCATCTGGCTTGAGACCATGGGATTGAATGAGTTCGGGCGTGATCTTGATGTCGTTTGGGATCATGTCGGTCCGGATCTGTTTTGGGTCGCGACCCAAGATCGCGAACGGCTGCAGGATTTTGAGCCGGGTTTAACAGATCAGAACCGGTATTGGGAGTGGGAATTGTACCCTTGAGGCCTAAAAACGGCGGTGATCAACCGCGAACTTGGCACTCTCGTGCAGCGAAGGCCTATTCAAAACTGTCGTAGCAACATCCGTCACTGGTCAGAAGTTGGCGGATGATTTCCAACCCCTTGCTGGCTTCTTCGCGCGTGCTCGGATTCGAAAAGCCTACTCGGACCCGGTAATAGGTTTTTTCGGTCCGGCCGATCTTGAATTCGTCCTCATCGTCAATGAGTACATTTGCATTGGCTGCAGCTGCCTTGAAGGTGCCGGGGAGCAGAGGGTCGGGGAGCTTGAGCCATAAGAATGGCACGTCAGGTGCTCCCGCAAAGTCGTGACCTTTAAGGAACTTTTCTGCATGCTCATAGCGTTTGGCTATTTCTGCCAATGCCTTGGTGCGGAAATCGTCGGCTGCGCCACTCAGTACGAGACGGGCAGACAACTCTGCCAAGAGAAATGAAATGCCGCCAGTCAGCATCTTGTGGGCGGTGTAAATGCGCTGGGCATGGGACAGCGGACTGGATACCCAACCGCCGCGAACGCCAGCGGTTACCGACTTGGACAGAGACCCGACGTGAAATGTGCGTTCAGGTGCGAGGGAGGCAATCGGGGGGAGGTCCGTCTGGCGCATTGAGCCATAAACTTCGTCTTCGATCAGCCAAAGATTGTGTCGTCGTGCAACTTCGACGATGTCTTTGCGTCGTTGGGCGCTCATCGTCCGCAGTGTTGGGTTGTGGATCGTCGGCATCAAGAACAGCACTTTTGGATGTTTTTGAGCGCACAGGCGGTCAAGGTCGTCGGGCAGGGGCCCCTCGTCATCGGTCGCCACTTGAACTGCCGGGCGCCCGTTGAGAGCCGCTCCGCGTGAAATCGAACTGTAAGTCAGCTCCTCAAAGGCTACCCGGTCGCCAGGATTGGTGATGGCAGCAATGATAGACATGATGCCCGCCTGTGCCCCGGTTGTTGGGACAATGGAGGCTTCAGAAGGTTCCCATCCGGCGCGCGACAACCATTTTTTGCCTGCTGCACGCCAAGTGTCTGGAACGACACGGGTATAGCTGGCGATTTCATAGGGGCAATCTTTTGTGATTTCCGTGACGAGTTTCTGGATGACCGTCGCCTGTCCGATCTCGGGAGCAGACGTGGAGTCCAGACGGATGGTACCTGTTGGTGGAATGGGAAGACGCGTTCCAGCAAAGCTCGGGTTGGTTGGCGCCTTGACCATGGACACCCAGGAGTCTTGCGTGCCTTCCTGATCTGTCGCCGGGAGCTGCCTGGGAGGTGACAATGTGTCCTTGCAGTCCTGTAAGAAGCTGGAGCTGTTGGAATTGGCGCCGTTGAGTGTGCCCAGGACGTAAGTACCACGGCCCACTTCTCCATGAACAAGGCCGCGCTCGCGCACAGTCGCATAGGCCCTGCCGATTGTACCAACCGTGACCCCGAGGTCATAGGCAATGTCGCGCTGAGGCGGGAGCTTTGTGCCAGAAGGCAAGCGTCCGCAGATGATGTCATCAGCGATTTGATCGGCCAGTCGCAGGTACATTGGACCCCTGCCAGCCGGGATTTCAGGCAACCAATTTGTCATGGTCACAATTCATAACTTGCAACAATTATGGAGTCAATTCATATAAACCGAGACATTCAATGAGCTGAATGTATCAATTGTATTTGATTGAGGTTCAATATGGGTAACGATTTCACGAATGATGGACACGCATTGTCCCCGGAGCTGCTGAACCGGCATCCGGAATTCGAACTCCGCCGTGCCGGACGTTATGGGTTGCAGCGGCTACGACTTTGGATTCACTTGTACCGGAGTAGAAAGTCGCTCGCGCGCATGACAGCTGCGCAGTTGGATGATCTTGGATTGTCGTACACACAGGTCAAGATAGAAGCGTCACGTCCCTTCTGGGACACCGATTACGATCTGGTTGTTAAAGATTGAGAGGCGGTCGGGCTCTTTGCCGTTCTAACGTCTCCCAATGGCTTCCGGTTGTTCGGCTATCATTTCTTATTTGTTGAATGCCTGGCACTTCGTGGTGTCAGGCATTTTGTGTTGTAGTCCCCCTTCGTAACAATAAGCAGTTGACGGGATACCAATTAGTTTTCAATTATAAGCTGTAAGCAACTCAAAGTTGCCAATATTTGCAAGGGGGAAGCATGGGCATCTGGAGTGCTTCGGATGAGCGTTTGCCGGCGATGTATTTTCGCGGCCGCGTTGATCGCTTGTCAGCATTGATTGAACGGTTCCAAGTTGACGCAACGGTTGCCTATGCACGTGAACAGGCTCAAGGTCCGGCGAATTTCTTTCTTTATCTCACTCCCCAGAGCACTTTTGAGCTGATTTATCTGGCGCGTGATCAGATTCAGTTGAATGACGAATCGAAGTCTACCGGGTTGTCTGATGGCTCTGAACTTGTGCTGGCCGCGTTTATCAAGGTGACGGGCGCAGGCAAAGGTGTGGTTGTCTCCCTACCGGATGTCCTCAGACTGAACCTGGAAGAAAACCCATCGTTGAAGGGTGTGGTGTCGCTCCTGATCGAGGAAGTTCAGCACCCCCGTTGCGGCAGCGGAGCGGCTTTCCAGAGATTGTGCGAGGTCGTGATCATTCGGTTGTTGCGCTGTGTGCTTGAAAAGTCTGGCACAACTGGCGGCTTGCTGGCCGGTTTGTCTCATCCGCGCCTGGCCTATGCCATTGTCGCGATGCATCACCGGCTGAGCGAAACATGGTCTCTTGATACGCTCGCGAGCGAAGCTGGCATGTCGCGGACGCAATTTGCCGTGGTGTTCAAGGAGATCGTCGGGGTCACGCCAATCAGCTATCTGAACTCGTGGCGTCTCGAGGTGTCGCGAACGCTTCTTGCGGAAGGAATGCCGGTCAAGAATGTCGCAAAGGAATGCGGCTTTGCATCTCCGGCTGCGTTCTCCCGGGCGTTCTCAAGGCAGTATGGCTATTCACCCAAAGGGGAAGTACGGCAACGAGCGGCTGCCTGAGACTTGAGGTGAGGGCTCAGGGCACGGCCTTTTATTTGGGTGAGAAGGGTGTCGGGCGTTCCAGAGCATAGAGTTCATCAATCACATCTTCAGCCTTGCGGCTTGTGACTGCCGCAGCGTCCTGCAGGCCCTGATTGTAAAAACACGCTCCGAGCGTCTTTTCCAGTTCATCGAGCAGCGAAGCCGCTTCCAGGTTGCCTATGCGTAGATCATGCTCTTGTTCAAGATAGTCCTGGAGCTGCGTGATGATTTCGTCCTGCTGGTCCTTGGAAAGCTGTCTTTTCGACATCGCCATCTCCTTATGAGAATTTGAACGCCGCTAGACCTACAGTACAGATTGATCAGGCAGCGCTGGCTGCAAGGCTTTCAAAAAGCAGCCGGCCTTCAGTGCCACCTTGCAGGTCTTCGACCAGATTTTCAGGGTGAGGCATCATGCCAAGCACATTGCCCTGAGCGTTGGTGACCCCAGCGATATCATTGAGGGAACCGTTGGGATTGGTGCTTTGCGCATAGCGGAAGACGACCTGTCCATTGCCTTCAACCTGTTTCAGGGTCTCGGCGTCGGCGAAATAGTTGCCGTCGTGATGAGCAACCGGGCAGCGCCAGACCTGGCCCTTGGTGAACGTCTTGGAAAACCGTGTTGCTTCGTTGACCGTTTCAAGCATCACTTCCTTGCAGACGAAGTTCAGCCCTGCATTGCGCATGAGGACGCCTGGCAGGAGACCTGCTTCGGTAAGGATCTGAAAGCCGTTGCATACACCCAGAACGCTAACACCGGCATTGGCCTTTTTGACCAGGTCCTTGAGAATTGGAGAGCGGGCTGCGATCGCGCCAGAGCGCAGATAGTCGCCATAAGAGAAACCGCCCGGGACAACGATCAGATCTGCATCAGGCAAAGTGGCTTCGGTGTGCCAAACGCCAATCGGACGTGTTCCGGTGATCAGCTCGATGCTGTCGAACATGTCCCGATCACGGTTGGATCCTGGAAAGACAATGATGGCGGTCTTCATGGCGTGATCTCCAGCCTCGGCGATGGCAGCTTATTCGATTTCGATGGCGTAGTTTTCGATCACCGTGTTGGCCAGAAGTTTTTCGCACATCTGTGCAACTTCTTTCTCGGCCGCGACTTTGTCGGTTGCCTGTAGTTCAAGGTCAAAAACCTTGCCTTGGCGCACTTGATTGATGCCGTCGAAATCAAGACCGCCCAGAGCGCCTTCAATTGCTTTTCCCTGAGGGTCCAGAACGCCGTTTTTCAAAGTGACGATCACACGTGCCTTCATGGTCTTGCTACTCCGGTGGTCTGCGCTTTTGGCTCTCAATCAGCGCGTCCGATTGTTGGTCTTTAGTTTGGCTGCTGCTTACACCAGCCGGGTATGTTTTGAAAAGGAGAATTGCCCGTAAAAACGAAAACCCCCAGCCTGTTGTGCCGGGGGTGTTTGTACTTTTATTGAACCAATGTTGGTCCGGTGCCCATTGGGCGGTCATTCTCGTTCAGGATGCCAAGACGCTTGGCAACTTCCTGATAGGCTTCCAGCATACCGCCCATATCGCGGCGGAAGCGGTCCTTGTCCATCTTGTCGTTTGTGTTGATGTCCCAAAGACGACAGCTGTCTGGTGAGATCTCGTCAGCAACAACGATTCGCATGATGTCGCCTTCGTACAAGCGGCCGCACTCGATCTTGAAATCTACGAGACGGATACCGACGCCAAGGAAAAGACCGGAGAGGAAGTCGTTGACGCGGATGGCGAGCGCCATGATGTCGTCGAGTTCCTGCGGTGTTGCCCAGCCAAAGGCCGTGACGTGCTCTTCGGCAACAATTGGATCATCCAGTTCGTCATTCTTGTAATAGAACTCAATGATCGAGCGGGGCAGCTGCGTGCCTTCTTCAAGACCAAGACGCTTGGCAATCGAACCGGCGGCGACGTTACGAACAACCACTTCCAGCGGAATGATCTCGACTTCGCGGATCAGCTGTTCACGCATATTCATGCGGCGAATGAAATGGGTCGGGATGCCAATGGCGTTCAGGTTGTTGAATACAAACTCTGAAATGCGGTTGTTGAGCACGCCCTTGCCGTCAACAATCTCATGTTTCTTGTTGTTGAAAGCTGTTGCGTCATCCTTGAAATGCTGAATCAGGGTACCTGGTTCAGGACCTTCATAAAGGATCTTGGCTTTGCCTTCATAGATACGGCGACGGCGATTCATTGGCTCATACCGGTTCTGTTAGAAATTCACTGTATTCAGACGAATGCGGACATATGTGATGATGCCCGGACTGTCTGGCGTCTCCATCGCTGGCGCGGGGCTGGAACTGGAGGATCCATTGGCCGTTTCAGCTAGTCTTTGCGGCGCGGAACTTACCCGAAGCGTTGCCAAAGTACAACGGCCTGAAGGGTACGATGCGTGCGAATCGCAAGGTTCAATCAATGTTGTGATGATTTTAATCCTGAATTGGCTTATGCAAGAGTGGAAAATAAGAAAAAACAGTCCTAAATCTGGGCTATGATGGGTGGGTCGCGTATCAGTGATCCTGATGATAATTATGGAAGGCGGGAAATGACCACTTTCGACAAGCGTGAAGACGCATACGAAAACAAATTCGTCCACGACGAAGAACTGAAGTTTAAGGCTGCTGCACGACGCAACAAGCTCTTGGCTGTCTGGGCTGCGGAGAAGCTCGGCATCGAAGATGTCGCGCAATACACCAAGGATGTGATTCGTTCGGATTTCGAAGAAGCCGGTCATGAAGATGTCTTCCGCAAGGTCTTCGGCGACTTCAAAGAAAAGGGTGTCGCAATCACTGACGAAGAGCTGCACAAGGTCATGAACGAGCTGATGGCTACCGCCGTTGTGCAGGTTCAGGCTGAAGGCTGATTTGCTCACAAAAATATCTTGAACAACGGGCTGTATACGTCTCGTTGTAAGTGCTGCAAAAGCGACCGGAAAACCGGTCGCTTTTTTGTTTTAATTATCGATAAATGTCTTTTTACTGAAGTTTGCGGCTTGCAAGAGCGGTTCGTTGGGTGAACTCTTCCAAAAAACAAAACAGGAGGACGCACATGAATTCCCAATCCCTATCGCAAAAGCTCAACAACGGTCATCGGGTCATCACTGCCTGGTGTAGTTTGCAAGCTCCAATTGTCGCTGAACTCATGGCGCGTGGTGGCTATGAGGCAGTGACTGTGGACATGCAGCACGGCGCCGCTGATTTTTCCGCTGCTTGTGAGACTTTCTCCCTGCTCAAGCTGGCCGGTGCACATCGCGTGGCGCGTATTCCTGTGGGCGAGTTCAGCACTGCCTCACGGTTGCTGGATGCCGGGGCTGAATTGGTGATCGCACCTATGATCAATTCCAAGAGTGATGCAGAAGAATTTGCGGATGCCATGAAATATCCGCCGATCGGCAAACGCAGTTGGGGGCCGATGAGAGCGGCCACACTTGATGGTGTTTCGATGGTGGACTACGCGACCACTGGCAATGAGCGGACGCTTGCCCTCGCCATGATCGAGACCCGGGAAGCCTTTGATTGTCTGGATGACATTCTGGCCGTGCCAGGAATCGATGGTGTTTTTGTTGGCCCCAGCGATCTTTCCCTGACACTTTCGAACGGCGCCAATCTTGATCCTCTGGGACAGGAAACGATGCAGATCGCGAGCCAGGTTGCGGCCAGAACAAAAGCTGCGGGAAAAATAGCCGGTGCCTTCTGTCTAACCCAGGAACATCACGACAGGTTCCTGGAAGATGGATTCAGCTTTCTGGCCTATGGTGTTGATATGGCATTGATTTTGGATGCCGTTGGCGCGCAGTTGGCATCAGTTTCACAAAAGTCCTGATCTAGAGACACCGAGATCAACTGAGTGCGATGCAATCGGCAAGGTGTGAAAGCGAGAGCTGCATCACGTCTTGCCGATCAATCAATCTTCTTCATGAAATGGGCGAAAGACATTAAGCCCTCGGGCCAAGGTCCGTGGCCGCTTTGTGCATTGATGTGTCCAGCGTGTCCGGCATCCTGAATGGTGCTGCCCCATGCGCTGGCAAATGTGTGAGATCTCTCGACCGTGCAATATGGATCGTCTTGGCTGAAGACGACATGTGAACGGAAGGGAAGCGGGTCCGTTGGTACAGGTCGGAAGTCGCCGCCATCAAAATCGGACACGAGATTGTCGCGGTCCCAATCAGACGGTGCGACCAGAAAGGCACCTCTTATCTTGTCCTTTAAGACGTGTGCACCATGGGCAACCAGAATTGTGCCGAGTGAGTGTGCAACCAGAACCACTGGGCGTTCGCATGCCTCAACCTCCTTGACCAGAGTTTCCAGCCAGTCCTTCTTGCTTGGCGTTCGCAGCTTTTTCTGCTTCACGACGCGGGCGTTGGCCATTTTTTCCTGCCAGCGAAGCATCCAGTGACTTGGCAACAATTTGCCGTAACCTGGAATGAGTAGAATGTCGGTTTCGGAAATCTTCATCGGGTGTCTTTTTGCTTTCCAATGCGACTAAGGTGGGTGAAGGCGAAGCCTTTTGTTGACTTGATGCCATACCCGAGCGTGCGATCAATCGCAATATGGATTGCCCAGGCAAAGGCAATGGGCAGCAGAGTTGGAACATCAACGATCAAGGACGCAATATTTATGGCGCCCGGACCGATATTGGTGTGGCCAAGATTATAAAGAAAAGCGCCGTATCTGGTTCCAAACAGGTACCCAAGCAGTGTCACGTCAGGTAGCACCAACAGGAAAACGAAAAACCACCAAGACGTATGCGATGCCGCATCAGACAGAACATAGACGGTCAGCAAAGTTGCTGCGATTGCTAGACTCTCCAGTCGTTGCCAGATGACGGTTCCTCTATCGATCGTATCAGGCTGGGCGTTCAACGATTTTCCTTCCAACTGGCTTAGCCAAGATCAGGTTTCACAACCAGACTAGAACAGTTGGGGCTCAGGTTCAGGATAAGGTGCCGAAAAATCCCAGGCGCAATGCGCGCGCCCATTCCGGATCGCCGTTTTTATCTGCTTCCGCCGCAGATGTTTCCCAATCATAGGGTATAAGCTTGTGGGTGTAGACCCAACCGTATGCCGACTTCGTCATGAGGGAATAGCGCGCGTGTGGCGTTCCGCTGTTTCTACCTTCCAAAGGATGACCTACTTCATAGGAGGGGCGGCCGATGCTGCCTGGATTGACAATAGTCTGTCCTGTCTTTTCGATCGGAACGACACGCTGAATGTGGGTGTGGCCACAACAAATGATCGGTGCTGTTTCACCTTTGATCAGGTCCAGAAGCGCGGTTTCAGAAGGCAAATGACCTTTAGGACCAGAATTCTTCTCGGTAAGATAGACACTGTCATCAGTTGGTGTGCCATGGCACAGGAAAATTTCATCAGTTAGGCGGTGGGATACCGGCAGATTGATCAACCAATCTTTGCTTTCCTTTGACAACAAAGGCGCACAGTACTCATCTGCAGATCCCGCCTCGAATGGACCTTCTCCTGCAACCAACCGATCATGATTGCCGCGAATTGTAAGCCAACCAGTGTGGCGCAAAAGTTGAGCCGTTTCTTCAGGCCATAGACGCGCTGAGACGCAATCCCCCAGATTGACGACTTGATCCGGCGATTCCAGCTTTAAGTCAGCGATCACCGCTTTCAATGCCGGTAGATTACCGTGCACATCTGATACAATTGCGAGTTTCATCGATTTTTCCGCTTCGAAGGTGTGGCGTTCTCTTGCGCAACCTATAGTCTCATGATGAATGGCGAATTCTTGATACTAGGTGTGGCGGATGGATTCATTACATCTTTTGAGAGACATGTTGAAGGTTGGTCAAGACCAATACAAGAATGTCGCCCTTTAGAGGCTGCTGCGATCCGGGCATGTTCGGCTGCAAACGGTGAAGTGGATGTGCTTGAAGTTGGAATTCAATCAGAGTCTGACCGTATCTTGCGCCGTATCGGCAGCGTAAAGCACTTTCGCTAACGTTCCACCGCAGTCAAACGCGTCCGTTATGCATTTAGCAATTGTCGTTTTCTGGCGTCCCGTGACACAGGTGGATTTCGTCGTCTGGCCAGAGCTCAGCTGGAAGGGTTTTGAGCCAGCTAGTGCTTTTCGTGGTCAGGCAATCTGCGGCAAACTTGTCAGTCAGATTATCCGGGGCGAAATTGCCTTCGAGTACCCCGCGGTCGTGGTTGCCGTGGACAATTGGCCAACCGAGTTCGTTTAATAGCTGTGCAGTTTCTTCCGGCCATAGAGGACCGGAAACACAGTCGCCCAGGTTCACGACAAGATCGGGTTTTCTTGACTGATCTCTTTCAAGACCGTTTCAAGGGCTGCCAAGTTGCCGTGAATATCTGCGACGACTGCGGTTTTCACTTTTTAGCTTTCGCCGAAGACCCTTTGGAAGATCGTGTCGACATGTTTGGTGTGGTAGCCCATGTCGAACTTCTCCTTGATACCGTCTTCGCCAAGCGCTGCGACGACGTCCTTGTCGGCGAGCAGCAGCTCCTGGAAGTCGAGCCGCTCTTCCCAAACCTTCAGGGCATTGCGCTGAACCATGGAGTAGGCGTCTTCACGGGAGACCCCAGCCTGGGTGAGAGCCAGCAGAACGCGCTGAGACATGACCAGACCTGGAAACTTGTTCATGTTGTCCAGCATGTTTTCCGGGAAGATCAGCATCTTGTCGATGACACCGGCCAGCCGGTTCAGGGCGAAGTTGAGCGTGACGGTCGCATCCGGACCAATGCCGCGCTCTACTGAAGAATGTGAAATGTCCCGTTCGTGCCAGAGTGCGACGTTCTCCATGGCAGGGACCACGGTCATGCGCACCAGACGGGCAAGGCCGGTAAGGTTTTCTGTCAGAACAGGATTCTTCTTGTGCGGCATGGCCGAAGAGCCCTTCTGACCCATGGAGAAGAATTCGGCCCCTTCCAGCACTTCCGTGCGCTGCATGTGGCGGATTTCGATGGCCACATTCTCTATGGAGGAGGCAATAACTCCCAAAACAGCGAAGAACATGGCGTGACGGTC
>JABXHV010000087.1 GCA_013373445.1 Paracoccaceae bacterium
GAAATGGGATGCGATCATCGGCATCAACCTGACATCAGCGTTCCACACCATTCGCGCCGCCCTGCCCGGCATGAAGAAAAACGGCTGGGGCCGGATCATCAACACCGCCTCCGCCCACGCCTTGGTCGCCTCCCCCTACAAGGCCGCCTATGTCGCCGCAAAGCACGGTATCGCCGGCCTGACCAAGACAGTTGCGCTGGAAGTTGCCGCACAGGGCATCACCGTCAACGCGATCTGCCCGGGCTATGTCTGGACACCATTGGTCGAGAGCCAGGTGCCTGATACGGCAAAGGCGCGCGGCATTTCCGAAGAGGAAGTCAAACGCGACGTGTTGCTGGCGGCTCAACCAACCAAGGAATTCGTGACCATCGAACAGGTAGCCGGATATGCATTGTTCCTGTGTTCCGACCCGGGCAATTCCATCACCGGAGCAATCATGACCATTGATGGAGGCTGGACCGCGCAATAAGCTGGTTCAACGTCGACCATCCGCACGAAAGAGAGACCGAAATGCCGAAGAAAGCTCGCAAGAAGGTCAATCTCGCCCTCCAGGGAGGCGGTGCGCATGGAGCCTACACCTGGGGAGTTCTGGACTATCTTCTGGAAGATGACCGGCTCAACATTGACGGAATTACCGGAACCTCTGCCGGTGCGATGAATGCAGTCGCACTGGCGTCCGGTTTTCATGAAAACGGCGCTGATGGTGCACGTCAAACCCTTGAAGACTTCTGGAAGGAAGTTTCGCGCCATGCGTTCCTCAGCCCGATCAAACGCTCGCCCATAGACATTGCGATTGGACAATGGAGCCTGGATTTTTCACCCAGCTACCTGACCTTTGATCTGCTTTCTCGTTTCGCTTCGCCATATGAATTCAATCCGCTCAACGTCAATCCGCTGAAGGATGTGGTTGAGAAGGTCGTCAATTTCGACAACGTTCGCGCTTGTGACGGGATAAAGCTCTTCATCGCAGCGACCAACGTCCACACGGGCAAAATCAAGATTTTTCAGGGCGACGAAATCCAGGTCGACTCGGTCATGGCATCTGCCTGCCTGCCGACCCTGTTTCATGCCGTCGAGATTGACGGGGAAGCCTATTGGGATGGCGGTTTCATGGGCAATCCACCGCTCTACCCTCTGTTCTACAACACCGAGACCCCCGATATCCTGCTGGTACAGATTAACCCGATTGAGCGGCGCGACACACCGCGCAGTGCCCGCGAAATTCTCAACCGACTGAACGAGATCACCTTCAACTCAACACTCCTGCGCGAAATGCGCATCGTTGATTTCGTTGTCAGGATGCTGGAAGAAGGCAAGCTGTCGACCGACGACTACATGAAGGTCAAGATGCACCGGATTTCCGCTGAAGAGCTCAAACCGCTGCAGGCCTCTTCCAAGTCCAACGCGGAATGGGCTTTCCTGGAAGAGCTCAAGGGCATTGGGCGGCGCGCAGCCGAGTCATGGATCAACACCCACTATGATGCCATCGGCAATCAGTCGACGATCAATCTACGCGAAGAATTCAGCTAGGCGGTCCCTCGGACTTCGACCCGAATTCCTTAACGCGTTTTAACCCTGATTTCGCAATCGGCGTTGCATTTTGCAATGCAGCTATGGTTACCAAAACCTCAACACAAACAATATCTTGTGTTTCCGCCTTTCAGTCGAACTAGATCTAATCAAAAAGGTCATCCAAACGAATTGGCAAGGCTTTTGCGATAGATAGAATACGCTGATTGTAGGTATTGCGTCATCAGCGCTTAAGTCGATGGAAGAAGCGAGCATCGCGACCCCGCTCGCTTCTTCCACCCGTCTTCCCAAGTCCTTCGACATCGCTCCCAACACATCATCAGGTCCCGGAACCTGCACTCGCGGTCACGCGGCACACGGCGTCGGTTGCAAAGAGCACTTGCAGGGACGGGGCTGGAAAGCTACATGAAGGACAAGATTTACAATTGATATGCCACGGACGGTAGCTGATGCGTGCAATTCTCGACGTTGTTCTGATTATCTTGAACCTCTACACCTATGTGATCATCGCCAGCGTGATTTTCTCATGGCTCTATGCGTTCAACATCGTCAATACGAGCAATCAGTTCATCGCCGCTATCGGCCAGATGCTCTACAATCTGACAGAGCCGCCACTGCGCTTTATCCGTCGTTTCATGCCGAACTTGAACGGCATCGATCTGTCGCCAATCGCTCTGCTTCTGGGCATCTTCCTGATCCAGAACATCATCATGCGCTACATCTACCCGAACGTCTTTTAAGGTTGTAGGCGATCTCTTTGAGCGCAGTTGCCTGGCGCATCGACAAGGAATGCGTTCTCGTCGATGTTCGTCTGACGCCGAATGCCTCGCGCGATCAGGTTGAAGGTCTCGATACGCTTGCCGATGATCGCGTGGTGCTCAAGGCACGCGTCAGGGCAGTGCCGGAAAAAGGCGCGGCAAACGCCGCCCTGATCAAGCTTCTGTCAAAGACCTGCGGACTTCCCAAATCATCAGTGTCATTGGAACGCGGCTCAACAGCGCGCATCAAAACACTGCGTCTGGACGGCGATCCAAACGCAGTAATCCGGGCGTTGATGGAGGTCTGCGGACTCTGAACCCCTCGGCCGCTCAAGCGTCGAGCGTGCGAGCTTCCTCTGCCAGCATGATTGGTATGCCGTTGCGTATCGGATACGCCAGCTTGGCGGCTCGGGAGATAAGTTCCTGCGCTTTTTCATCATACTCAAGCGTCGTCTTGGTCACTGGACACACCAGCAATTCAAGCAGCTTGCGGTCGATTTCGCGCGGTGTGGACTGATCCATATCCGGTTCTGTCATCGAGAATTCTCCGGTCAAAAATTGAAAGTCATCATTGCAGCGTCGAACCACCTTCATTGCTGCCACGGGATTTGGCCAATTCCATTTCCGTAATCGCAATCAGGGTTTCGGCGCGGGTGCTCAAGTCAAGGGCTTCCAGAAGCGCCTGCTTTTCCTTTGGGCCGTAAGGGCTCATCGCACACAGGGCGTTCACCAGGATTTCAGTTTCCGCTTCCGCGATACTGTCCCAATCTGCTTCCAGATCGTTCGCATCAAGGTAGCTGCGCAAGGTGCGAAGCAATCCGTCCCGATCGACGTTTTCTTCGCCGGAGCCCACCTGTAAATCACCAACGAACCGGGAATAGTCGCACTCGACCCGACGGAAGCTCTGGGTAGCCGCGAGCTCCTGCACGATCTGAAAGCGGCAGATACCCTGCAGCGTGATCAGATAACGGCCATCGCCCATCTCTTGGAAACTGGTGAGACGACCGACGCAGCCCACAGTCTCCAAAGGTGGCACAGCCGGTTTCCCGAAGGCTTCCTCATAGATGCTCTCGGAATACCCCAAAGCGGGCTGCACCATGGCGATCAGCCGGTTGGATGACAACGCGGCATCAATCATGTCCACATAGCGCGGCTCGAAAACATTCAGCGGCAACTGGGTGCGCGGCAGCAGCAAAGCCTCTGCCAAGGGGAACACAGGCAGGGACAGCGGCAGATCCGCGATTGTCTCATAAAGTGCATTTCCGGCCTGCATTCAAATCCCTTCCGATTGTGGTCTGAAATCAAAAACCTCAGACTCTAATCTAGGCTTTGAAGCGCCCGGGGCAAGTGCCTTGCCCCGGTTGGCTGTATTTGGCGTTAGGCGAACAAGGCCGCAGACAGCTTGCGACGCCCATAATTGGACGCGGGATCCTTGAAGCCCCAGGCTTCGAAAAACTGCAGCAACTGCTTACGCGCGCCGTCTTCATTCCATTCACGATCTCGGCGGAAAATCTCGATCAGCTGATCCACGGCACCTTCCTTGTTGCCCATGCCGGCAAGGCCGAGAGCAAGATCGAAACGAGCCTGATGATCATCAGGATTGGACTCCACTTGCGCCATGAGCGGTCCTAGGTCACCAACGGCGGCTGCCTGCTCGGCAAGCTCAAGAGCAGCCTTGAAGGATTGTACGCCTTGATCATCCGCCTTGTCTTCCGGCACCATCTCCAGAAGCTGGCGCGCACGTTCGAGTTCATCGGCGCCCACATAGCAATGCCCCAGGCCACTCAGGGCACGCAGGTTTTCCTGATCCGCCTGCATCACGGCACCAAACATCTGTGCGGCCTGCGCATAGTTCTTGTCCGCAAGAAGTGCATCGCCCTGCTCCAGATAGGCCTCAGCAGGGTCTTCCGGTGCAGCACCGCCCAACTTTTCGATAAAGGCCTTCACCTGACTGTCCGGCTGCGCGCCCATGAAGCCGTCAACCGGCTGACCATCCTTGAACGCCACCACTGCAGGGATCGACTGAACGCCCATCTGCCCGGCCACTTCCGGATGCTCGTCAATGTTCATCTTTGCCAATTTGACAGCACCACGCGCAGCACGCACGGCGCCTTCGATAACCGGCGTCAGTTGTTTGCAAGGTCCGCACCACGGCGCCCAGAAATCGACGATGACCGGC
>JABXHV010000057.1 GCA_013373445.1 Paracoccaceae bacterium
CCCAGTTTGCCGATGGCGGCGAGTTCGGTATGGGAGCAGAGATTGGGATTGCGACCGGACGCATGCATGCACGCGGCCCTGTTGGCGTTGAACAATTGACCAGCTTTAAATATCGCGTGCGTGGTGAGGGGCAGATCCGCTCATGACCCAGCCAGCTGTCGCCGGGACAGTGCGACCAGATTGCTTCGACCTGCCGTATGCCGAAGCCGGCAATCGAATTGGTGTATTTGGCGGGTCATTCAATCCGCCGCACTCCGGTCATGCGCTGGTCGCACGCCATGCGCTCAAGCGTTTGAAGCTGGATCAGGTCTGGTGGTTGGTGACGCCGGGCAACCCGCTCAAGGATCATGGCGAGCTCGCGCCTTTGGAAGAGCGTATCGCGCTGACAAAGGCTCTTGCCGACCATCCAAAGATGCGTGTCACAGCGCATGAAGTGATTCTGGGATCGCCTTATACCGCCAAGACATTGGCGACTTTGACAAAGAAACGCCCGAATTTGAAATTTGTCTGGTTGATGGGCGGCGATAATCTGATCGGTTTTCACCGCTGGCAGAATTGGCGTCAAATCATGCAGACCATGCCAGTGGCAGTGGTTGACCGTCCGGGTGCTTCCTTATCGACGCTCGGGGCGCCGATGCCAAAAGCCTTTGAAAAGTATAGAATTTCAGAAGAAGACGCTGCGCTTCTGCCAGATCTCAGACCTCCGGCGTGGGTTTATCTCCACACGGCTTTGGACGATATGTCCTCAACCAGACTGAGGCAGGGCTGACGCTTCTTTTCTCAAATTAGTAACCGACTTGCTGTCCCTGTCTTGAAATTGCCAAGGACACGAGCCATCCTAGAACCTGGTTGCCTGTGGCAACCCAGGTTCGGTCAACCCGCCTGCCGGAACAAAGACCCGGGGGCCAAAAGGCGAAAGGTACAAACACCTGACCATGACCTTAGGCAGTGAGGGGACTACCATATCCGCTCCTATTCAAACTTCGGCAAGTGCTGAACTTCCCGGAAGCTTGATCAATGCGGTTCTCTCCAGCTTGGAAGATTCCAAGGCAGAGGACATTATTACTCTAGAAATCGGCGGAAAAAGCTCGCTTGCAGATCACATGGTGATTGCATCGGGACGTTCGCATAGGCATGTCAGCGCGATTGCGGACAATCTGTCACGCGATGTAAAGGATGCGGGCACAGGTCCGGCCAACATCGAAGGGCAGCCAACGTGTGACTGGGTCTTGATTGATGCAGGCGACGTGATTGTTCACATTTTCCGTCCGGAAGTTCGTGGGTTCTACAACTTGGAAAAGATGTGGGCTCCCGAAGGGGACGAGACAGCGCCTCAAAGTATCGGCTGAAGACGTCTTCAGCCGATCGGGTAAATACGATTATCAACCCGGGCTATACAGCCCGGCAAGGTGAGCTATGCGATTGTTGATCGCCTGTGTTGGGCGCATGAAAAAAGGCGCCGACAAGGAGCTCTTTGAGCGTTACGTCGACCGCGCGCGTAAATCGGGACGGGCTTTGGGCATCACCTCGGTTGATGTGCGGGAGCTGGTTGAAAGCCGCGCGCAGAAAACCGCTGACCGAAAACAGGAAGAAGCTACCGCACTTTTAGGACTGCTTTCTCCCAATACCCGGTTGGTCGTGCTCGATGAGAACGGCAAGAATTTGTCCAGCGTAGCCTTCAGTGAAAAAATGGCCAGCTGGAAAGATGATAGCGTCTCTGAAATTGCTTTTGTCATTGGAGGGCCGGACGGTCACGGAGATGACCTCCTGCAAAGAGCCGATCTCAAGGTCGCCCTCGGCGCGATGACGTGGCCGCACCAGATTGCGCGCATCTTGTTAGCCGAGCAGATCTATCGCTCCATAACAATCCAGTCCGGGCATCCCTACCACCGCGAGTGATTTTGCACTGTTGCTGACCGGTTTTCAGGCATGGGCCGTATGGTAAACTCTTCGTTAATCCTGCAAGAGTATCGACAGTGTGATGAAACTTGCGAATATGCCTGCCGGAAGAACAGACAGTTTAAGAGCCAGATTGAAACGCTTTTTGCGTTTTGGTGTGGTCGGCGCCATTGCGACTGCAATGCTGTCTTGCGTCCCTTTGGCCGGCGTGCATGCGGCGACTGAAGTTGTCCCAGATGCAGTTGATCCGGAAATTCAGGCAGCTTTGAACCGCAAGAAAGAGCGCGAAGAGGAACTGAATGCCCTGTCGCGCAACATAAAAGTGTCCCAGGAATGGCTCGGTGAACTCGAGCAGGAAATTCAGTCTCTCGACCGGGATAGGGAAACACTGAATCGGCGGGTTATCAGCACCACTGACACAATCAAGAACCTCGAAACCCAATTGACCGACGCCGAAAGGCGGCTTTCCCGGTTGGGCGGAAATGAAGATGAAATTCGAGCGTCATTAAAACGCCGCAGAGGGGTGCTCTCTGAGGTTCTGGCTGCTCTGCAGCGCATCGGGCGTCAGCCGCCGCCCGCGCTCGCAGTCCAGCCAAAAGATGCATTGGCCGCAGTGCGCAGCGCAATTTTGCTGAACGCTGTCATGCCGGAACTGAGAGTTGAGACGGAAGCATTGGCACGAGACCTGGCAGAACTCACACGTCTGAAGAGCGAAATTGCGAGTGAGCGAACCCAGTTGGTTGCCAGTGCAACACGCCTCGAAGAGGAAAAGTCACGGCTTGAACTCTTGATGCGTGCAAAAGCCGAGGAAAGAGACAAGACTGCCGGGATCCTGGCAGAGGAAAAGGCAAAGGCCCAGGAGCTGGCGGGTAAGGCAGAATCTCTCAAGGATCTGATCGGCCAGATCGAGACAGAGATCAAGTCGGCCCGCGTTGCTGCGGAAAAGGCCAGGGCTGCGGAGGAAAAGGCAAAGCGTCGTCAACCTGACAACACTGACCCGTTCTCCGATCCCGGGCGTCTGGCTCCCGCCGTTTCGTTTGCCAGTACCAAAAGCCACTTACCATTGCCGGTCTCAGGGGATATGGTCAGTGACTACGGTCAGGAAGATGAATTTGGATCGGTTACCCAGGGCCAGTCTTTTGTAACCCGGGCAGGTTCAACGGTGTCATCCCCAGCTGATGGGTGGGTTGTCTACGCTGGACCATTCAGATCCTTTGGTCAGCTCTTGATCCTCAATGCCGGCGGCGGTTACCATGTGCTGCTTGCAGGCATGGATCGAATCGATGCGCAACTGGGTCAATTCGTTCTGGCAGGCGAGCCAGTCGGCGCCATGGGCACCACAACATGGGCAAGTGCATCTACGGTTGGTTTGGAAAGTTCTCAACCAACACTGTATATTGAATTTCGCAAGGACGGAACAGCGGTCGATCCCACTCCGTGGTGGGACCGCAATGAAAACGAAAAGGTTCGCGGATGATTCGGAAAGCTTCACTGCTACTCGTTGGTGTCTTGATGGGAGGCGTTGCTGTTACGACTCTGTCCCAGGTATCGTTTGATATGGGGGAGCCGGCACATGCCGCTGCCACCGACACCTATCGGCAACTCAATCTCTTTGGCGACGTTTTTGAACGCGTCCGCACTGACTATGTGGAATCGCCCGACGACGCAAAGCTGATTGAAAGCGCTATCAACGGGATGCTGACATCCCTTGACCCTCATTCCAGCTACATGTCTCCGAAGAGCTTTCGTGACATGCAGGTGCAAACGCGGGGCGAATTCGGCGGCCTTGGGATCGAAGTCACGATGGAAGATGGCCTGATCAAGGTTGTTTCGCCCATCGATGATACCCCAGCCTTCAAGGCTGGCCTGATGGCAGGCGATCTGATTGCTCAGATTGACGGCGAGCAGGTTCAAGGTCTCACCCTGAACGAAGCCGTTGAAAAGATGCGCGGTCCGGTCAAGACGGACATTGTTGTCACCATCTTGCGCGAAGGCGCAACCGAACCTTTTGATGTAACGATCACGCGCGACATCATTCGAATCCGCTCCGTGCGTTGGCGCGAAGAAGGAGACGTCGGTTATGTGCGCGTCACGCAGTTCAACGAACAAACTTATGATGGCCTGAAACAGGGCATTGAAGAGACCACGAAAAACATCGGAGCCGACAAGATCAAGGGCTATGTCCTTGACCTGCGAAACAATCCTGGCGGCTTGCTGGATCAGGCGATTGCAGTGTCCGATGCTTTCCTTGAACGCGGTGAGATCGTTTCCACGCGCGGACGCAACGCGGATGAAACACAACGTTTCAATGCGCGTAGTGGTGATCTGGCAGAAGGCAAGCCCGTGATCATTCTGGTCAACGGTGGCTCTGCTTCGGCTTCCGAGATTGTTGCTGGTGCGTTGCAGGATCACCGTCGTGCGACGATCCTGGGAACACGGTCCTTCGGTAAGGGGTCGGTTCAGACGATCATTCCATTGGGTGCCAATGGTGCGATCCGCCTGACGACAGCGCGTTACTACACACCGTCCGGTATCTCCATTCAGGCAAAGGGCATTCTTCCAGATATCGAAGCGCTGCAGAAGCTGCCAGATGATATGATTGGACGCGGCGAGACAAAGGGTGAAGCCGGATTGCGGGGCCACTTGCAAGCTGAAGGTGAAGAGGAAGAGGGCTCCGGTTCCCAGGCCTATATTCCACCCGACAAGAAAGACGACGTTCAATTGAACCTGGCGCTCGATCTTTTGCGCGGTGTTCAAGTGAACAATGCTTTCCCGCCATCAACTGATACGGCAGCAGTTCCAAACTGATGATTGAAGCGCCCGTCTTTGAACGGGCGCTTGTTTCTCCAACACCCAATAAGGGTTCGGCCACACATGTCGAGTGAAGATCTCACAGCTCCCTTAGGATTGGGCAAGCGCCGATTCATTCGGCTGCCCTTTGGTCTGATCGGCACCGGTCTCATCAGCGTCCTCGTGGCCACTGTTGTTATCTGGGTTGCCGTGGTCGATAATCCGCTGGGCGGTGAACCGGTCGCATTGGTGCCTCTGGAAGACACGGTTCGCGGTCTTGCGAGCCGTGACATCGAAGTGGTTGAAATTCGGCCATCACTTGAAAATGAACTCGGTCCGAACCTGCGCAACGGCGATGGGCTCTCGGGTTTGGGTCCTCGCTATGAACTTCAGCAAACGGCTGATGGCGCTGGAATCGAAGCTCTTATCAATACCGATCCGCGCGTCAGTGAGCGCACAAATTATGGCTTCTTGCCGAAGATCAGCTCCGAAGGTGTCCGGCCGCTTGATGCTTACGCGCGTCCTTTTTCGACTGAATTCGCCTCTATTCCAAAGATTGCGATCGTCGTCACCGGACTGGGCCTGAGTTCAACCGGATCGCAAAACGCGTTGGACAGCCTGCCGCTGGACGTGA
>JABXHV010000050.1 GCA_013373445.1 Paracoccaceae bacterium
GAGCATATGGAGCACTGGGGCAGCATCGAAAACCTACGCAAAGGGTTTTACGATTTCGTCTCGAACATCCCGTTTTATGGCGTGGCTGTGTGCTGCACCGATCACCCTGAGGTTCAGTCGCTCGTTGGTAGAATCACCGACCGCCGCGTGATCACGTATGGGTTCAACACTCAGGCCGATGTGCGTGCAATCAACCTGCACTACAAAGCGGGCGTTGCACATTTTGACGTGGCGCTTCAGGTCGAAGACGATGTGATCGAAGGCTGCACCTTGCCTATGCCGGGGGATCACAACGTATCGAACGCGCTGTCTGCGGTCGCCGTGGCACGTCACCTCGGTATGAAAAAAGACGAAATCCGCGAGGCTCTGGCAAAGTTCGGTGGCGTGAACCGTCGGTTTACCAAGGTGGGTGAAGTCCTCGGTGGTGTGACCATCATTGACGACTACGGCCACCATCCTGTCGAAATCGCCGCCGTGCTCAAGGCCGCACGTCAAGCTTGTGATGGCCGCGTGATTGCCGTGCACCAGCCGCACCGCTACAGCCGTCTGTCGTCGCTGTTCGAAGATTTCTGCTCCTGCTTTAACGAAGCCGATGTCGTTGCCATCGCTGAGGTCTACGCAGCAGGTGAACAACCGATCGAAGGCGCGAGCCGTGATGACCTTGTTGCCGGTTTGATCCGCCACGGCCACCGTCATGCGCGTGCCCTGATTTCCGAAGAAGATCTGGAGCGTTTGGTGCGCGAACAGGCACGTCCTGGTGATATGGTTGTCTGCCTCGGGGCGGGGACGATCAGCACTTGGGCGAATAACCTGCCCGAGCGGATGAAGGCGTGACCCTCACGGTATCGGTCATAGCGATCTGCATTTGGCTCTTTGCGGCCAATATCGCTGCGCTGATACCGAGCAAAGATAATCACTGGTCGCGGGCCTATTTCCTGATCGCGACTGGTGCCCCCATTGTGGTTTGGGTCTTTTTTGAGAATGGGGTGCTGATTGGTTTGGTCGCGCTGGCCGCGTCTGGATCGGTACTTCGTTGGCCATTGTATTATGCGGGACGCTGGGTCCTGCGGCTTGGCAGTCGTGTGTTGAATAGGTAAACCGCGCGTATGGCGCTTGATTTTGATCTCCCCCCTGTGCGCGGCACATTGACCGAAAACCGTTCGTTGGCAGAGCTGACATGGATGCGCGTGGGCGGTCCCGCAGATGTGCTGTTTCAACCTGCCGATGCAGATGATCTGGCCCAGTTTCTGGCAGATCTCGACCCGTCGGTGCCTGTTTTTGCGATGGGTGTCGGGTCGAACCTGATCGTGCGCGATGGCGGTATTCGTGGCGTCGTGATCCGTCTGGGGCGTGGATTCAACGGCATTGACGTTGATGGGACAGAGGTTCGTGTGGGCGCTGCGGCTCTTGATGCGCATGTGGCACGTCGGGCGGCGGAAAACGGTGTGAACTTGACCTTCTTGCGCACTATCCCAGGATCCATCGGTGGGGCGGTTCGAATGAATGCGGGCTGCTATGGTGAATACGTAAGCGATTATTTGCGCAGTGTGGATGTGATCCATCGAGATGGTCGTTGTGAAACGCTCCCTGCTGAGGCGCTCAATCTGCGCTACCGTCAGTCCGATCTGGCCGAGGGTGCGGTGATCATCGGCGCGGTGTTTGACGGAGTAGCGGGTGAACCAGATGCGCTGGCCGCAAAGATGGACGCACAGCTACAGAAACGTGACGAAACCCAACCCACAAAGGACAGAACTGCTGGGTCGACCTTCCGAAATCCTGTCGGGTATTCCTCAACAGGGCAGGCGGATGACAGCCACGATCTGAAAGCTTGGAAGGTGATTGACGACGCGGGAATGCGTGGCGCGACCCGTGGAGGCGCGATCATGAACGTCAAACATTCCAATTTCTTGACCAACGCGGGCGGGGCGACGGCTGCCGATCTCGAAGGATTGGGTGAGGATGTGCGGAAAAAGGTTTACGATTCCAGTGGAATAACGCTAGAATGGGAAATCATGAGGGTCGGAGAGCCGGCCTCTGATTTCCAAGACTAAATTACAGGCAGTTCGACACCCGAAAACGGGGCGGACATTTTGAAAACAGACGTGTCGCAAAGGCACGCAGGTGAGGCAGAGGGAATGTCGGGCAGGACAAACCCAAAAGTGGCTGTGTTGATGGGTGGACCGTCGGCTGAACGTGAGGTGTCCCTCTCGTCCGGTAAAGAGTGCGTCGCTGCGCTACAGGCTGCTGGGTTCCAGACTATCGCGATTGATGCGGGCGCCGATTTGGCGGCACGCCTCGATGCGGAACGTCCTGACGTTGTGTTCAATGCTCTGCATGGCCGTTGGGGTGAGGACGGTTGCGTCCAAGGTCTGCTCGAATGGCTACGTCTACCTTATACCCACTCTGGCGTTCTGGCCTCGGCCCTCGCAATGGACAAAGAAAAAACTAAAGCGGCCTATCGTGCGGCTGGTTTGCCTGTTGTAGAAAGCATTCTTGCAACCAAGGCTGAGGTTGCGTCGCGCCATGTGATGCCCGCGCCGTACGTTGTGAAACCTTATAACGAAGGTTCTTCGGTCGGTGTGTATATCGTCCACGAGGGCGCGAACACGCCACCCGACCTGTCCGACGATATGCCTGACGTTCTGATGGTCGAAGCCTTTGTTCCCGGTCGTGAATTGACCACCGCGGTGATGGGGGATCGTGCGCTCGGCGTGACCGACATCATCACCGACGGCTGGTATGACTACACTGCGAAATACACGACTGGCGGATCACGCCATGTGATCCCTGCCGATATCCCTGCAGAGATTTACGAGGCCTGCCTCGACTATGCTGTTCGGGCGCATCAGGCGCTTGGCTGTCGTGGGTTGTCGCGCACGGATTTCCGTTGGGATGAGGCGCGCGGGCTAGACGGTCTGATCCTTCTTGAGACGAATACCCAACCGGGGATGACGCCAACATCGCTCGCGCCTGAACAGGCTGCGCATGCGGGCGTGGATTTCCCGTCGCTGTGTAAGTGGCTGGTGGAGGACGCAACATGCGACCGCTGATCGGCCAACGCGAACCCCAAGGCATGCGCCATGATCCGTCACCGTCCAAGTGGCAATATCGCTATGAACGTTGGATGCTCACGCCGATCTATCGCCGTCTGATCCGAACGGGTCTGCCTGTCCTGATGGTTTCGGCGCTGGTCGGGATTTACGTGATGGACGGGGATCGTCGTCAGGCGATCTCGGACGGCTATAACGACATGGTGCGCAGTTTCCAGCAGCGACCCGAATTCATGCTCTCGGCGATGGCGGTTGATGGCGTGGATACTGAGACCGCGACTGCGATCCGCAGCGTGCTGAACTACAACTTCCCTGTGTCCTCGTTTGACCTCGACCTCGAAGAGGGGCGTCGTCGCGTCGAAGAGGTGGCCGTGGTAGAGCGCGCGACTTTGCGGATCAAGCCAGGTGGAATTCTGCAGGTGCTTGTCACGCCGCGCGTCCCTGTCGCCATGTGGCGTCAGGGTGATGCGCTGCACCTCGTGGATGCGAGCGGGCGTGTGATTGCCGATGTGCAATCGCGCGGTGATCGGGCTGAGTTGCCATTGATCGCTGGTGACGGGGCAAAGGATGCCCTGACCGAGGCAATGTCGATATTTGCGGCCGCTGGCCCTGTAGCCCCGCGGGTGCGCGGTTTGGTGCGCATGGGCGAACGCCGCTGGGATGTGGTGTTGGATCGGGATCAGCGCATTTTGCTGCCTGAAACCGACGCTGTTACATCCTTTGAGCGGGTCGTCGTGATGAGCCAGACCCAAGATCTACTCGAACGCGATGTCGCTGTTGTCGACATGCGGAACAAAGACCGACCGACCTTGCGGTTGGGGGAAAGCGGCGCTGCTGAAATGCGCCGAATAAATGCAGACGTCTCAGGGGCCGGTAACTAATGAAGCAGCTTTATGAAACCCAACGTGCGATGCGCAACATGCGTAAGGCCGCTCTCCAACGGGGATTGATCGCTATTCTCGACGTTGGCACGTCCAAGGTGGCTTGCCTCGTTCTGCGTTTCGATGGGCCAGAACGTAGCCGTGGCGAAGACGGTGTTGGCTCGCTTGCGGGTCAGTCGTCGTTCCGCGTGATTGGCGCCGCGACCACCCGTTCGCGCGGTGTGCGTTTCGGCGAAGTTGACGCGATGCAGGAAACCGAACGCGCCATTCGAACGGCTGTTCAGGCTGCGCAAAAGATGGCTGGCGTTCGTGTTGACCACGTGATCGCCTGTCTGTCGGGTGCACGTCCGCGGTCCTATGGCTTGGCGGGCGATGTGAATGTGAACGGTGAGGTTGTTTCGGGCGAAGATATCGGTCGCGTTCTGGCGGCCTGCGATATGCCTGATCTGGGCGAGGGGCGCGAAGTGCTTCACGCGCAGCCAATCAACTTTAACCTCGATCACCGCACGGGCATGTCCGATCCGCGCGGTCATGCGGGCAATGTGCTGTCTACCGATATGCACCTCCTGTCGGTCGATGCGGTCGCGATGCAGAACCTGTTCCAATGTATCCGTCGCTGTGACCTCGAACTCGCTGGTATTGCGTCGTCGGCCTATGTGTCGGGGATTTCATCGCTGGTTGAGGACGAACAAGAATTGGGTGCTGCCTGTATTGATATGGGTGGCGGATCGACAGGCGTGTCGATCTTTATGAAGAAACACATGATCTATGCTGACAGCGTCCGCATGGGTGGTGATCACGTCACCCAAGATATCTCTATGGGCCTGCAGGTCCCTCATGCCATCGCTGAGCGGATCAAGACCTTCTACGGCGGCGTTGTGGCCACAGGCATGGATGACCGCGAGCAAATTGAAATCGGTGGCGATACCGGCGATTGGGAACGTGATCGTCGCACGGTTAGCCGTGCCGAGTTGATCGGCATCATGCGCCCGCGTGTTGAGGAAATCCTTGAAGAAGCCCGCGCGCGTCTCGATGCGGCTGGGTTCGAATATCTGCCAAGCCAGCAGATCGTTCTGACAGGTGGCGCGAGCCAAATTCCTGGGCTGGATGGGCTGGCGAGCCGTATCCTTGGTCAACAAGTGCGCCTCGGTCGTCCGCTGCGTGTTCAAGGCCTCCCGCAGGCAGCAACAGGTCCCGCATTTGCGGCGGCTGTCGGCCTGACGTTGTTCGCGGCGCACCCGCAAGATGAATGGTGGGATTTCGAGGTTCCGACCGAGAGCTACCCGTCCCGTTCGCTCAAACGCGCGGTGAAATGGTTCAAGGACAACTGGTAATACGCAAGATTTCGCCGATTCATCCAAATCAAGCGATTTTGCCCACTAAACCCGCAATATTTTGCGGGTTTTCTGCGTTTTTCCCGTGACGTTGCGATTCTGACACGCTAGACTGTGGATTAATCAGTTGAAGAGTGCCCGGTTTGGGACGGGCCCCAAAACATACAGGCGGACAGAGTATGGCATTGAACCTTTCCATGCCCGGGCAAGAAGAGCTCAAGCCCCGGATTACCGTATTTGGCGTTGGCGGTGCAGGCGGCAATGCGGTCAATAACATGATCGAAAAAGAACTTGAGGGTGTGGAGTTCGTTGTTGCGAACACCGACGCGCAAGCTCTGCAACAGTCGAAATCGGCATCCAAGATCCAGATGGGTCTGAAAGTCACCGAAGGTCTGGGCGCAGGCGCTCGTCCCTCGGTTGGTTCTGCTGCCGCTGAAGAAAGCATCGAGCAAATCGTTGACCATCTGGCTGGCGCACACATGTGCTTTATCACCGCTGGTATGGGCGGCGGCACCGGCACTGGCGCGGCACCGATCATCGCGCAGGCAGCTCGTGAGCTGGGCGTTCTGACTGTTGGCGTCGTGACCAAGCCGTTCCAGTTCGAAGGCGGTAAGCGCATGAAGCAAGCGGAAGCAGGCGTTGAAGCACTGCAGAAGGTTGTTGATACGCTGATCATCATTCCGAACCAGAACCTATTCCGTCTGGCGACCGAAAAAACCACCTTTACCGAAGCCTTCGCTATGGCTGACGACGTTCTGTATCAGGGCGTTAAAGGCGTGACCGACCTCATGGTTCGCCCGGGCCTGATCAACCTCGACTTTGCTGACGTTCGTTCCGTCATGCGCGGCATGGGCAAGGCGATGATGGGAACAGGCGAAGCAAGCGGTGACAACCGTGCGCAGCAGGCAGCAGAAGCTGCTATCGCCAACCCGCTGCTTGACGAATCTTCCATGAAAGGCGCACGCGGTCTTCTGATTTCGATCACTGGCGGCAATGATCTGACGCTGTTCGAAGTCGATGAAGCAGCGACCCGTATCCGCGAAGAAGTTGATGCGGATGCCAACATCATCCTGGGTGCGACCTTCGATGAAAATCTGGACGGTGTTATTCGGGTTTCTGTCGTGGCAACCGGTATTGAGCGGGAAGCTGAAGAAGCCTCTTTGAACGATGCTGGCAGCCGTCCTGCGATTTCTACGAAGCCTGCTGAGACAGCCAAGCCTGCGGCTCCGGCCCAGCCAGCGCCTACTATGTCTACAGCTGACCGTGCACGCGAAGTTGCAGCGCGGGCTGTTGCGAGCCTCGAGCAAGAACTCGCAATTCCTCAGTCTGTTGCTTCTGCCACAGATCCTGAAGTTCAGATCAAGCGCTTTAAGCCATCTGCTGACATGATGGAAAATCGTCCTCCGGTGGATCTGGAAAATGATACGCCAGTTGCAAAGGCAGACACGACGCCAGAGAGCAAGCCCTACATCCCGCCTGTCGCCGAGCAGCACAATCCTGCTCCTCGGATGCCACGGTTTGAAGACCTGCCGCCAATCGCTCAGACGCAGATCCGCTCACAGCAGCCAACGGCTTCCCAGCCGGTTCCAACAGCTGCCCCTGTGAACCCTGCGCATCATGAGGACCATGCCGACTTTGATGATGAGCGTCGTCCAATGGGTCTTTTGCGTCGTCTGGCTGGCGGCCTTGGTCGTCGTGAAGACGAAGAAGAAGATGATGCTGCATTTGAAGCACATCAGGCTGCGGCGCCTGCAGCTCACGCTCCACAGCAAGCTGCTCCTGCAGCACCGCGCCCAGCGCAGCGTGCAGCTGCGCATGGTGCAGCTGGTCAGCTAGATGCAACGGGCAGGGCGGCTCCAAAGCCCTTGTCTGCGGCAGATGATGAGCAGCTTGAGATTCCGGCGTTCTTGCGTCGCCAAGCGAACTGATTCTTCGCGAATCCCGTTTTTCCTAGACTTGATGGCCTGATACACACCGTATCAGGCCATTTTTTGTGCTTTCAAAGTCCAATGCATTCAAGGCTTTAATGGATGTCAGAACGTTACAAAGCGTAATAAAGCTTTATTTCAAGTCCGAGGCGCTTGTGAGTATGTTCGAAATGCAGAGTAAAAGTTAATGGTCTGTAACCGCTATCATAGAGACGGGCACACCATTACGGGGCGTACAGCATTAGGGACCGGACAGTCTTATGAGACCGCAAATTGATCGACAGACGACACTCGCAGATCAAGTCACACTGACCGGGATTGGTGTTCACTCCGGAAAGCCAGCTTCCATAACGCTTGTTCCAGCCGATGCCGGTACAGGCATTATTTTCCAACGCACCGATGTTGAAGACGCTGCTGAAATTCCTGGCCAATGGGATCGGGTTACTCAAACATCTCTTCAGACTGTTCTTGGCGATCCATCCAAGAATGGCATGTCGACTGTTGAACATTTGATGGCTGCACTTCGCGGCATGGGTGTTGACAATCTGATCGTCGAAATTGATGGGCCTGAAATGCCGATCATGGATGGAAGTGGTGCTGTTTTCGTCGAAGCAATAGATCAGGTAGGTCTCAAGGCGCTTGATCGTGGTCGTCGCTATCTGCGTATCAAGAAAGCTGTTCGTGTCGATGCAGGCAATGCCTGGTGTGAGCTTGAGCCTTATCAAGGTTCCTATTTTGATATTACGATTGATTTTGAAGGTGACCTGATTGGTCGCCAGCGTTTCGCCTTTGATCTGACGCCGGATGTGTTCCGTAGAGAGCTTTCCCGGGCACGGACATTTGGCAATGTCAAAGATGTCGAGCAGCTTTGGAAAATGGGCTTTGCACTCGGCTCTTCCCTGGAGAACTCTGTTGCAATTTCAAACGACAAGGTTCTCAACCCTGAGGGTACGCGTTGGGCTGACGAGTTTGTGCGCCATAAGGCGTTGGATGCCGTTGGTGATCTGGCGCTTGCCGGTCTGCCTATCTTGGGCCTTTACCGGTCCTACAAGGGTGGCCACAAGATGAACCATGCTGTCTTGGTGAAACTGTTCCAGGACAAGGAGGCTTTCGAGGTTGTCGAAGCACCTATGTTTCGCCAGGCAGGCCATGCTGAAACAGTTGGTGTGAGTGCGACATTGGCACCAGACGTCGGTTAAACGGCGTCAGTTTGCTGGTGCGATTGCGGGCTTTGATGAAAACCCGACTTGACCTGCCACAAAAAAGCTCAAAAAAAGATCCAGACAGTGCTATCGATGCGTGGCGGGAGTTGTAAATTTCCGCTAAACATCTGCACATTATAGTTTGTTCCGGCCTATCTGATCCAGGATGGTCATGGAGTTTTGGGGAAGAGTATATGAATGTGTCCTTGAAAAAGGGTTTGAACCTGGCATTTGCCAAATTTCTTAAGGTCACATTTCTTGTCCTTCCGTTGGCTCTGGCCGCTTGCTCTAGCAAGGATGACCTCGACGAACTGGAAATGCCGGATACGCCGCCGGAAGTTCTTTACAATGAAGGGCTCTCCCTGCGTTCCCAAAACAAGCTGGCTTTGGCGGGCAAGAAGTTCGAAGAACTGGATCGGCTTTATCCCTATTCTGAGTACGCCAAGAAGTCGCTGGTCAACATGGCCTATGTGAACTTCGCTCGCGGAAAATATACGGAAGCCATCACATCCGCGCAGCGGTTCCTGACGCTTTATCCAGGAAGCCCGGACGCAGCCTACGCGCTCTACATCATTGCTCAGAGCTACTACCGGCAGATCCCGGATATTACGCGCGACCAGGCGGTCACTCACAAGGCTGCTGCAGCATTTTCAGAGTTGCTTCAGCGCTATCCTGACAGCGAGTACGCAGGTGATGCGGAGAGCAAACTTCGGGTTGCCCAGGATCAGTTGGCGGGCAAGGAAATGCAGATCGGCCGCTACTATCTTGAGAAGCGCAATTATGTTGCCGGTATCAACAGGTTCAAGACCGTTGTTCTGCAATATCAAACCACACGCCATGTTGAAGAAGCCCTGTTTCGTCTGACGGAATCCTACTATGCGCTGGGTGTTGTCAGCGAAGCCCAAACGGCTGCGGCGGTGCTCGGCCATAACTATCCGGACACGCAATGGTACAAGGATGCGTTTTCGCTCTTGAAAAAGGGTGGTTATGGACCGTCTGAAGACAAAGGCAGCTGGATCAGCAAGGCATTCAGAGGTATCAAAGTTCTCTAAGTTGAGAACCTGACCCTTTTGAAGTCTGGAGCCATTTGGCATGCTGGTAACACTGGCAATCCGCGACATTGTTTTGATCGATCGTCTGGATCTGGAATTTTCCGGAGGCATGTCCGTGCTGACCGGGGAGACCGGTGCCGGTAAATCCATCCTTTTGGATTCCCTGTCGCTCGCAATTGGTGGGCGCGGCGATGCTGGACTTGTGCGTCACGGAGAAGAGCAAGGACAGGTTCTGGCAGTTTTCGATGTGTCGGCAGATCATCCGGTGCGCGGTCTCTTGAGAGACAACGATATCGAAGATGATGGTGATGTCATTTTTCGCCGTGTCCAGACCTCAGATGGAAGAACGCGTGCTTTCATCAATGATCAACCGGTCAGTGCAGGTCTGATGCGCCAGATCGGTGCATTGCTCGTTGAAATCCACGGCCAGCACGATGACCGTGCCTTGGTTGACCCTGATAGTCACCGATTGCTTGTTGACGGATTTGGCGGGCTTCAGGGTGAGGTCGACAAGGTCAGTTCGGCCTATTCAGCTTTCAAGGCTGCAGAAAAGGCCGTGCTTGACCATGAAGCCCGCATTGACATAGCACGCAAGGAGGCCGACTTCTTGAAGTCTGCTGTTGAAGAGCTGTCTGCGTTATCGCCGAAAGTTGGTGAAGAGGAAGAGCTGGCAGCGCGCCGGACCACCATGATGCAGTCTGAGAAGGTTGCCGTGGACCTCAATGAAGCGTTTGATACGCTGAACGGCAATGCCTCTCCCATTCCCGAACTTGCCAGTCTTCTGCGCCGTCTGGAGCGCAAGGCCGATCAGGTGCCTCATTTGCTGAACAGCCCCGTTGCGTCGATCGCAGCCGCGCTGGATCAGCTCGAAGATGCGCGCGGCGGTCTGGAAAGTGCGTTGCGAGAAACCGACTTTGATCCGCGAGAGCTTGAGAATGTTGAAGAACGTTTGTTTGCCCTAAGGGCTGCAAGCCGCAAGTTTTCAGTTGCCGTCGATGAACTGCCGAAGCTCTGTGCTCAAATGAGCAGCGACCTTGCCGATCTGGATGCTGGTGAAGGCAAACTTGAAGCGCTTAAAAAGACCGCTGTCGAGGCACGGGCAGCTTACGACAAGTTGGCGGCGGGACTTTCGGACAAGCGGCAAAAGTCTGCCAGAGCGCTCGAAAAGGCCGTCGCACAGGAATTGCCTGCGCTCAAACTTGAGCGCGCACGGTTTTTGGTTGAGATTTTGACCACCCCGGATGCGCCCAGCAGAACCGGCATTGATCAGCTCGAGTTTCATGTTCAGACCAACCCGGGAACACGCCCGGGACCGATGATGAAAGTCGCATCTGGTGGCGAACTATCGCGTTTCCTGTTGGCCCTGAAGGTTTGCCTGGCGGACAAAGGGTCTGCACCAACGTTGATCTTTGACGAAATTGATACAGGTGTCGGTGGCTCTGTTGCAGAGGCCATCGGTGTGCGCCTGGCGCGCTTGGCTGCCAATGTCCAGGTTTTGACCGTGACCCATGCGCCTCAGGTTGCTGCGCGGGCGAAGGGCCATTTCCTGATCGCCAAGGAAACAATTGGCAAGGACAGGGTCGCAACTCGCGTTCATCACATCGATGATGATCATCGGCGTGAGGAAATTGCCCGAATGCTGGCTGGCAGCACGATCACCGAAGAGGCACGTGCTGCCGCGCGCAAGCTGATTACGGACGCGGCAATCTAGGCCCTCAGCACTTTAACTGCTGACGTTACCCCTAAATTCCACGCTTTGGGCTTCCGTCTTTACTAGTTGCCCTCAACGCTTAGTTTTGGCAATTTCAGCTCGATGGAAACTTCATCTTCTTCCTGGAAGAAGCCTTCATTGTAGAGGTAAACCGTACCGATCAGCGCGATCAGCAGTCCTCCTGCAACGAACCAACCTACGTTTGCGCTTGGGCCGTTCTTCATATTTTTATCTCCGTTACGATACTTGTTCTTTGCAGCCGCGCTCGTGATTGAACCGCTTCTGTGGTTAAGATTGTCACATGTATATTATCACGACAAGTCGAGGCAAGACTTGGGCATCAAGCCACTATAAACTCGCGCCATCTTTCTATGGATTCGCGAACGAGTAACATGACTGCCGATATTCCCGTAAATGAATTGAGCCTTGAAGATGCTGGTGCTGAGCTGAAGAGGCTTGCCGGGGAGATCGCCAAGCACGACCAACATTACCACGGCGCAGATGCGCCGATTATCTCTGATGCGGAGTATGACGCGCTCAGACGACGCAATCTGGAAATCGAAACACGGTTTCCCGAATTGATGATCGAAGACGGGCCATCCACCAGCGTTGGCGCAGCCCCATCTGAAGGTTTTGGCAAGATCGTGCACAAGGTGCCGATGCTCTCGCTCGACAATGCGTTTGATGATGCCGATGTTTCCGATTTCGTGGGACGGGTTCGCAGGTTTTTAAGGTTCGACCCGCTGATGGGCGTGTTGGCTGTCACAGCCGAGCCCAAGATTGACGGGCTGTCGCTCGCTCTTCGCTATGAAAAAGGAGAGCTCGTAAGTGCGGCAACGCGCGGTGATGGGGCTGTCGGAGAGAATGTGACGGCGAATGCCCGCACGATCTCGGATATCCCACATAAATTATCGGGCGAGGTGCCGGCAGTTGTCGAGGTGCGCGGTGAAGTCTACATGGCGCATCCGGATTTTCAGGCCCTCAACGAGCGGATGCTCGGGAACGGTGGCAAGGCCTTCGCCAACCCTCGGAATGCGGCTGCGGGTTCGCTCAGGCAGCTCAATTCAGAGATTACTGCATCCAGGCCGTTGAGATTTTTCGCCTATGCGTGGGGCGAGATGAGTGCGCTGCCGGCTGATACGCAAATGGGTGTTGTCGATGCCTTTAAAAAATGGGGCTTTGAAGTGAACCCGCTGATGCGTCGATGCGAGAGCGTTGAGGCATTGCTTGAGGTTTATCACAGTATTGAGGAAGAGCGCGCAACGCTCGGTTATGACATCGATGGCGTCGTCTACAAGATTGATCGGCTCGATCTCCAGGAGAGATTGGGCTTTGTCTCCCGGTCTCCGCGGTGGGCCATTGCCCATAAGTTTCCCGCGGAGCAGGCCTATACAATCCTCAATGATATCGAAATTCAGGTTGGACGGACGGGCGCTCTGACGCCGGTTGCAAAGTTGGAACCGGTCACCGTGGGGGGCGTGGTCGTCTCGAATGCGACTTTGCACAACGAAGACTATATCAAGGCCATTGGCCCGAATGGTGAGCAGATTCGTGGCGGCAAAGATTTGCGCAAGGGCGATACGGTCAAGATCCAGCGCGCCGGAGATGTGATTCCGCAAATTGTCGATGTTGATCTTGAAAAGAGGCTGCCTGATGCGGAGGAATTCGCCTTTCCGCAAACCTGCCCCGTGTGCGGCAGCCATGCCGTGCGTGAAGAGAATCCAAAGACCGGCCGCCGCGATGCGGTGATGCGCTGTACCGGCGGTTTGATCTGTCCGGCTCAGGCGACCGAGAAGCTGAAGCACTTTGTATCGCGTAACGCCTTCGATATCGAGGGGTTTGGCGACAAGCAAGTTGATGCTTTTTATGCCGACGGTCTTGTGCAGTCTCCTGCGGACATATTCACCCTGGAGGAAATGGACCGTCAGTCGTTGACCAAGTTGCGCAACCGTGAGGGGTGGGGCGCAGTGTCTGCCCGAAACCTGTTTGCGGCGATTAACGAGCGACGCGCAATTGACCTTCACCGGTTCATATTTGCTCTTGGCATTCGCCATGTCGGGGAGGGGAATGCGAAGTTGCTGGCGCGCGCCTACGGATCATGGAACGTCTTTTACAAATCGATGAGCGCGGCACATGATCATTCGAGCGAGGCGTGGGCTGAGCTGAATGATATTGATGGCGTTGGAACAATTGTTGCTGAAGCGGTCACTGAGTTTTTTGCAGAGGATCATAATCGAGAGCAACTGGACGCACTTCTGTCGCAAGTCACGCCCCGTGACGCTGAGGCGGTGGATGCGGGTGATAGCCCGGTTGCTGGGAAAACAGTTGTTTTCACCGGCTCTCTGGAACGGATGACACGAGATGAGGCGAAGGCCATGGCGGAACGCTTTGGGGCGAAAGTTTCCGGATCGGTGTCGAAAAAGACGGATCTGGTTGTCGCAGGGCCGGGAGCCGGATCCAAGTTGAAGAAAGCTCAGGAGCTTTCTGTCGATGTTATTAGTGAGGACGACTGGTTTGATCTCGTGGGAGCTTAACGGTTGAGGAAAGCTGAAATACGTGAATACACTTATTGCGAGTGTTCTACAGCATTTCCCGACTGGCGTTTTTACGTATTTGTTATTCCGTTCTGCCCTAATCGTCTATTTCTCATGTATTTATGAGATTTATTAAGTGTATATGTGATTTTACTTATAGTAATTCTACTATTTAAGGCATTGAAAATAAATAATTTTTCGTTTTTCTGATTTTTCTGTCACTTGTTATAAAATAAAATTTCTGTTTAGAAGAATCTATTCTTCGTTTTTGGATTTTTTTAGAAAATATTACTAATTTTCCAACCCTATTTATCTTCAGCATAGCCGTCGAGTTCATCTGTTATTAAGCGCCTCCCTTCAAAAATTCTCGTCATGATTGTGTTTTTGGGGTTGATTCGATGAAACGTATAAAATTGCAGATCGCGCTTGTGGCTCTGCTTCCGATGGTCGGCATCTTTGGAATCTCCGGGTATGTTCTCTTCAAGCAATCTTCAGAACTTTCGCTGCGCGAGCAGCTGTTACCGTTGACGCGCCTTTCGCTGAATGCAGGTGAAATTGTTCATGAGTTGCAAAAAGAACGCGGCATGACGGTGTCCTGGATAAAATCCGGTCATCAGGATGCTCTGCATGAGACCGTCAAAAAGCAGCGGACTGTGACCAGTTCGGTTCTGGGTGACTTCGTTGCCAAAGTCAGCGCGCTTGAAATCAAGGATCCCCATCTAAGTGGTGAAATCGAAGAAGTTGTTCAAAGTGTTCAAGTTGTGCCTGAGCTGCGGATACAGGCGGATACAAAGACGGTTGATGCAGGTTGGGTCGTCAAAAACTACACTGCGAAAATCTCCAGCCTGATCCATCTGGTTGGGTTGGCTGTTGAATCGATGCCATCGCCGGAGGTGTCGACAGAATTGTTGCCATTTATGATTCTTGTTGAGGCGAAAGAGGCCGGAGGCCTGGAGCGAGCGCTTGGGGCCGGTTTCCTGAACGAGTTTGCTGCTACGGGTGAAATCAATGTTCAAACCTATCTCAACTATATCGCCAAATTTGGCGCTGAAACCGGTTTCTTGAATGAATTCCTCACGTTGGCGACAGATGAGCAGAACGCTATTTATGCCAAATATGTGACGGGTCCCGAGGTGGATCTCGCCCTCGAATGGCGAAAGACGATCCAGGCGTTGCCGCAAACACTCGATGCAAAAGGTATTGAGGGTGGTGCATGGTTTGCCCAGGCAACGAAACGCCTCAATCTCATCCAAACGGCAGCAAATGAGATCGTTGGTCGGGCGGAAGTTGCGGCGAAAGCAGAAATTGCTGCTTACGAACGCAATATCATGGTCGTATCCGGCGTGATGGTTTGTGCACTTGTGCTTTGTGGTTTGGTCGTGGTTTGGCAGCTCAAAGTGATCTGCGGAGTGTTGCGTCGTCAAAGTTTTGTGATTTCAGAATTGGCGAATGGCAAGCTCGATATCGAAGTTCCCTTTCAAGATCGCGCCGATGAAGTTGGCAACATTGCCCGCGCGACTGCCATTTTCCAGTCCAACCGGAAGAAGCAGGTGGCTCAAGAGGCTGAAGCCGAGTCTCGTCGTGCTGCTGAGAGCGAACGAAGCCAGCGCCTCGAGGAGACTATAAGTCGCTTTGAGCAGGCCATCAGCTCGTTGCAACGCGATTTGAGTGAAGAGACCCAGGCTATTGAACGTGCGGCCACAAGTTTGGTCGGGATTGCAGCTGAAGCAGAAGAGCAAGGTTCGCTGGCAAGTTCCGGCTCAGCCTCTGCAACGGTTAGCGTTCAATCGGTGGCCTCTGCCGCAACTGAATTGTCAGCATCCATTCGTGAAATTTCACGGCAATCCTCAACAGCCAATCAGGTTTCAGCTGAGACTTCTGGCGTCGCCGAGCAGACCGATCGTGAAGTCTCCCAGCTTGCCGAGGCCGCAGAGCGGATCGGTGAAGTTGTCGACATGATCCGGGCGATTGCAGAACAGACCAACCTTTTGGCACTGAATGCCACGATCGAGGCCGCCCGCGCCGGTGAGGCTGGCAAGGGCTTTGCGGTCGTGGCCGCCGAAGTGAAAGAGCTGTCGCAGCAAACTGCGAAGGCGACGGATGAGATCTCTGCGCAAATGAGCGGAATTCAAACCTCAACCCAAGATGCCGTGAATGCCATACGGTCGATTTCTGCAAAAATTGAAGAAGTCCAGGGGGTGACGGCTGCGATTGCTGCGGCTGTAGAAGAGCAGGACGCGGCGACGGCTGAGATTTCCGAGAGCATCTCGCGAGCAGCGACAGGAAGCTCAGAGGCTGCGCAAAGTGTTGAAAACATGGCTGGAACAATCAATCATACACGTCAGCAGTCCGAAGGCGTGAATCAGTCCGTTGAACGGCTTGGAACGTTGTCGGGTTCTCTGAACAATGCAGTTGAGAGCTTTTTGTCAGATGTTCGCAAAGAACGTGGCATTGCAGCTTAAGTCTTCTCAAGCGATGTGAATTTGAAAACGGCGCCTCTGGCGCCGTTTTTGCCTCAAAATGCTGGTCATATCCTGTGAATGCGTGACACAGCATCGATCAAAACCGCTTGCTGGCCTCGCGTGCGCCTTTTTGTTGCTATATTGTTCCTCTGAGTTCATTGAAACAACGACGGCGACACTATGGCTGACCCGAATGGGTATCCCACTTCCAATACAGACGGTTTTGACGATGACTTTCCAGGGGACTGGCCGTCTGCGCCTGTAGAGCCTTATTCAGCGCCAGCTGGTGGAATAGCTGCCCGTGCCATGGCAGCGCGTCGTGGGCCTGATTACTTTGAAGGCTTGAACCCGGAACAGCGGCATGCTGTCGAAACGCTCGAAGGCCCTGTTCTCGTGCTGGCGGGAGCTGGAACGGGAAAAACCCGGGTCCTGACAACACGCATTGCGCATATTCTGGCCACGGGAGCGGCGCAGCCCTCGCAGATTTTGTCGGTGACTTTCACCAACAAGGCAGCGCGGGAAATGAAGCAGCGTATCGCCGGCTTTATCGGCGGCAATGTGGAGGGTATGGCCTGGCTGGGGACGTTTCACTCGATTTGCGTGAAAATCCTGCGCCGTCACGCCGAACTGGTCGGACTCAAGTCCGGTTTTTCCATCCTGGACACTGATGATCAGCTGCGTCTCATCAAACAGATCCTGCAGGCTGAAGGGATTGATGAAAAACGCTGGACGCCGAAAGCCTTTGCTTCCTTGATGGATGGCTGGAAAAACCGTGCGCTCACGCCTGCACAGGTTTCTGCAGGAGAAGCAGGTGCTTTTGCCGGTGGCCGTGGTCGTGAGATCTATGAAATCTATCAGGACCGACTTTCAATCCTGAACGCAGCTGATTTTGGTGACCTGTTGCTGCATGTCATCACGCTTTTCAAGAATAATCCGGATGTACTCGCGGAGTATCAGCGCCGGTTCCGCTATATGCTTGTTGACGAGTATCAGGACACCAACGTTGCGCAGTATCTCTGGCTGCGGCTGCTCGCGCAAAGCAATCCCAATGTTTGCTGCGTCGGTGATGATGACCAGTCGATTTATGGTTGGCGCGGCGCTGAAGTCGACAACATCCTTCGCTTTGAACATGATTTCCCTGGTGCGACGGTTATTCGTCTGGAGCGGAACTATCGCTCTACCAGTCACATTCTGGCGACGGCGTCGCATCTGATCACACATAATGAAGGTCGGCTCGGCAAGACCTTGTTCACGGATTTTGAGGATCCGGAAGATCAAAAGGTGGCCATCGCATCCGGATGGGATTCGCAGGAAGAAGCGCGCAGTATCGGCGAGGAAATCGAGGCTTTGCAGGCGAATGGTCATGCGTTGAACGACATTGCCATTTTGGTGCGGGCTTCCTTCCAGATGCGCGAGTTTGAAGATCGCTTTGTCACAATGGGCATGAACTATCGTGTCATTGGCGGCCCGCGGTTCTATGAGCGTATGGAAATTCGCGATGCCCTGGCATATTTGCGCTGCGTTTTGCAGCCGTCGGATGACCTTGCCTTTGAGAGAATCGTCAACACGCCGAAGCGTGGGCTCGGCGACGCGACGCTCAAACTGGTGCATGAGTTGGCGCGTCTGGAACGTATTCCGCTGATGCAGGCAGCATTTCAATTGTGCCAGACGGAAGAGTTGCGTCCGAAGGCACGAAATGCGCTCAAGGATTTGTTGGCGCAATTTGAAGGCTGGCGTGGGCAACTCGAGACCAAGTCTCACCTTGAACTCACTGAAATCATTCTGGATGAAAGTGGCTACACGGAGATGTGGCGCAACGATCGTTCTGCCGAAGCGCCTGGCCGCCTCGACAACTTGAAAGAACTGATCCGTTCGATGGAGGAGTTCGAGTCGCTGGCCGGGTTCCTTGAACATATTTCTCTGGTTATGGATCGCGATAGTGCGGAAACGATGGACGCTGTATCCATCATGACGCTTCATTCCGCCAAGGGGCTGGAGTTTGATACGGTCTTCCTGCCCGGATGGGAGGAGGGCTTGTTTCCGCACCAAAGATCGCTGGATGAAACAGGGCGCGCCGGTCTCGAGGAAGAGCGACGTCTTGCTTATGTCGGTATTACGCGGGCGCGCAAGAAGGCGACTATCTGGTTCACCTCCAATCGCCGGATCCACGGGCAGTGGCAGTCATCGATTCCATCCCGGTTTCTCGACGAGTTGCCTGCCGAACATGTCGAGATTGTTGAACAAAGTTCCAGTTACGGCGGTTATGGCGGCGGTGGCTATGGACGTTCTGGCATGGCAGCTTCACGCTTTGATCGGCAGGACACGTTTCAAAACAGCTATTCCACCCCAGGATGGCAGCGTGCACAAAAAGCGCGTTCCAGTCAGTCTGAGTCTTTTGAAAGAGGTCGCTTTGGCGACAGCGCTCGAAAGGATGGTCCAAGAACCATTGATGGCGAGCTTGTTGCGAAGTCTGTCAGTGAGACCCCGTCTGACTATTCCGTCGGTGAGAGGGTTTTCCATATGAAGTTCGGCTACGGTTCGATTATCTCAATCGAAGGCAACAAGCTGACAATCGATTTCGAGAAGGCTAGCGTCAAGAAAGTGCTCGACAACTTTGTCGAAAGGCACTGACTTTCCAGAGTTTAGCTGATCGCCAGTCTCCTGATGCGGAGGGGTCGTTGATAGACGAATCCATTCTGTTTGCTCAGTCGTTTGTGCTGGCTGTTTTGTCCGGCCCCGGCTATACCCGCGCAAATTAGTTCAAACCAGCTGAGGGCTGTCATGAAAACCACCCGCGTTCGGATCATTGCTGAAGAGTTGGAAGCAAAGCGGATTGCTGATCTTCTGGAAAGCGTTTTTGAAGACGACGGCAATCCGGTGGCGATCTATGAGGCAACGCCGGATGGAAAATTTTGGGCTGCCGAAGTGCTGTTGTTTGACGTTGAACCTGATGCAGCCATCCTTGAGGTGCAAACGCGGGTGGGTAAAGACGCCTTTACGGCGCAGATCGAGGCGGAAATTCTTCCAGACATCAACTGGGTCGAGAAAAGTCTTGAAGGCTTGAAGCCTGTGCGTGCGGGCCGTTTCTTTGTTCATGGATCGCACGATCGCGATGAAGTTCCTGCGGGTGGTGTTATAGGTCTGGAAATCCAGGCAGCTCTTGCGTTTGGAACAGGCCATCACGGTACAACAGCTGGATGTCTTGAAGAGATTGACCGGCTTTTCTCTCGTCAAGAGTTCATCCGGGTGCTGGATCTGGGAACGGGAACTGGTGTGCTGGCAATTGCAGTGGCGCGCTTGCAGCGTCAGCATGTGCTCGCAACGGACATCGATCCTGTTGCGACCAAGACGGCGGCCGACAATGCGGTGATCAACGGTGTTGGTCCACTTGTGAGCACATTCACAGCCAATGGTATGGAAGATCGCCGGTTTGATGAATTCGGACCATTCGATCTTGTGGTCGCGAATATCCTAGCGCGCCCTTTGATGAAGATGGCCAAGTCGATTGCAGCGAAGATGACGTCGCGCGCAACATTGGTGCTTTCTGGACTGAGAATTGAGGATGGGCCGCGCATTCTGTTTGCCTACAGCTGTCAGGGATTTCACCTGGAACGCAAATCAGCCAAGGACGGTTGGTTGACCCTGACGCTGGTTCGCGGACGGCACGTGGTCTAAAGTTTCTGGGTTTTAGGCGTCAGCTCTGCCATCGAGCTCTTGGACAAACAAAAAAAGCGCAACAAAACTGTCGCGCTTTTCCTGTTCATTACAATGTTACTGCTTTTAGACGTTACAGGATTGTACCTGCAGTGCCCTCACGCTCGATCTCTGAACGTTTGTATCCGTGAGATGTGAGGGTCGCGTCATCAAGGCTCAGCAGGTAGCTGTTAACGCACATGCGAGCTTGTTTGGAGCGGGCTTCCATCATGCGGCCAAATGCGCGGCTCATGAAGTTGCCGGAGGTCTTAGCGGTCTTTGTCATTTCAGCTGTCCACCATTTTGGAGTTTCGGTTGATGGGGTAGCCTGAACAGGTCTGCCTCATTTGTTTACATGATGAATATGTCATCACACTCGCTTCTTAGGTAGTGGGGCAACCGCATGGCAGCTCTGCATATTTCGCAGGTGCGAACAAATGCTGCAGCGCAAAGTGCATAGCTCGCGATGTGAAGGATCTTGAGTTTGTGGCCGTGAGAGCCTAGCTTCTGCGCATGTTTCAGAATTTCGAAGAACTCACCAATCCTGCCTGTGGAGCTCCACGAGTTGCTCTTTTGAGAAAAGAGCTGCAACGACTTGCTCTGGATGGCTTTTTGATCCCGCGTGCTGACGCGCATCAGGGAGAATATGTGCCCGAAAGTGACTGTCGATTGCAGTGGCTGACGGGGTTCTCCGGCTCCGCGGGTGTTGCTGCTGTCCTGATGGATTCTGCTGCGATCTTCGTTGATGGCCGTTATACAATTCAGGTGGCCGAACAGGTTGATTTGGACGTCTTCAGTGCCAAACATCTTATCAATGAGCCGGTATCGACTTGGCTCGCGACTGAGCTTAAACCGGGCCAGCGTCTAGGATATGATGCGATGTTGCACAGTCTCAATGAAGTGCGACGTCTAGAAGGCATGTGTCGCAAGGTGGGTGCTGAGCTGGTGCCTTTGAAGGACAACCCTATCGACGCAGTTTGGTCTGATCGACCAGCAGCACCGGTTGGAGCGGTGTCACTTTACTCCGAAGACCTTGCGGGCCGCAGCGCCAGCGAAAAGATTGCCGACATTCAAAAGGTTGTTGCACAAAAGGAAGCCGATGCTTGTGTTCTAACACAACCTGACTCTATAGCCTGGTTGTTCAACATACGTGGCTCGGATGTTCCCCACACGCCCATTCCACTTTCCTTTTCGCTGGTCCCGGCAAACGGGAAGCCGATGTTGTTTATCGACGGGCGCAAGCTGTCCAATTCTGTGCGAAGTCACCTTGAGGGAGTACTGGAGGTCGCAGAACCATCCGCTCTTATCCCAAAACTTCAGCAGCTCGGGTCTGATGGCTCGAGAGTGATGGTTGATCCGGCAGTCGCAGGACAGGCGATTGGAGATGCTGTTACGAACTCCGGCGGCTTACTGGTTGAGCAATCAGATCCGGTCAGCCTTCCGAAGGCTGTCAAGAATCAAGCAGAAATTGAAGGAGCACGTGCCGCTCACTTGCGCGACGCGGTCGCTTACTGTCGGTTTTTGGCATGGTTTGACAATGCAGCTGCGGGCGGTGACTTGGATGAGATTGGGGCGGCGGAGAAGCTGGAAGCTTTCCGTCGAGAAACCGGCGTTTTGAAGGATATCTCCTTCGATACAATTTCAGGTGCAGCTTCCAATGGTGCGATTTGTCATTATCGTGTCAGTCGCAACAGCAATTTGAGGATCCCTCTGGGGCGTCCATTCTTGATCGACAGCGGTGCCCAATATGAAGATGGGACAACCGACATCACTCGCACGATTGCTGTTGGAGACGTAAGCGAGGAGATGAAGCGGCATTTCACTCTGGTCCTGAAAGGGCATATCGGAATTTCGACGGCCCGGTTTCCAAAAGGAACCAGTGGTGCGCAGCTGGATGCGCTGGCGCGGATTGATCTTTGGAAGGCTGGTCTCGATTTTGACCATGGCACGGGTCACGGCGTTGGGGCCTATTTGTCCGTTCATGAAGGCCCGCAGCGTATTTCCAAAGCAGGCCACGTAGCGCTGCAACCTGGCATGATTGTCTCCAATGAGCCTGGTTATTATCCCGAAGGGCAATATGGCATTCGCCTTGAGAACCTGGAACTGGTTCATGAAGCCCGGCCGATTGAGGGAGGCGAGCGTCCCATGTTGGGTTTTGAAACCTTGACCCTTGCGCCATTCGATCTGCGGCTGGTTGATCAGGCGTTGTTGACGACTGCCGAGCGGGACTGGCTGAACAGCTATCACCGGCGCGTCTATGACAGCCTTTCTTCCTTGCTGGAGGATGACGTGCGGATCTGGCTTTTTGATGCAACGCGAGCGCTCTAGCGCTATTTGTACATTCAAAATGTGCACTCGGAAAACCGCGTGCTCTCTAAAGGTGCGCCTCTTTGCTTTCCTGCACGAGCGCGGAGTTGAAATAACGCAGGGCGTCAACGTGGTGCGCAATGCCAACGATCTGCGTTGCATCGCCTTTGCGCACCACAGGTAGTTGGCTTTCACCGCTTTCGTCAAAGGACCTCAAGGCATTCTCGAGGTTGCTGTCGGTGTGCAGATAGCTGCCGTCCTCGCCTGGATTGAAGCTGCGATCCTGATCCTCCGGAACATCACGCATGAACTCGTGGACCTTGGTTTTCGTGCGCAGGAAGTCATGATTGCCTTCGTGGAGGAAAATGCCGCGCGTGCTGAGTTGCCAGTGGAAGAACGATTTTCCATGCACTGCATGGGTCAGACCCGCAGCGATGGAAACGACCAGCAAAAGAGCAATAGAAAGGTCGTAGCCGCCCGTGAGCTCAAAGACGATCATCGTGGTCGACACCGGCGCGCCCAAAATTGCAGCTGCCACGCCGCCCATTCCAAGGATGGCGTAAAGGCCGTGACTCGATGCAAATTCCGGAAACGCTGAGGCTGCTATCAGACCATAGGCCCCGCCGGTCATGGCGCCCAGATAAAGGCTTGGAGAGAAAATGCCGCCGCCGAAACGCGAGGCGAGGGTGATGGCCGTCGCTGCGGTCTTGGCAACAATCAGCATAAGCAGCAACAGGAGAGGCAATTGCTGCTTCAGTGCCAGATCTGTTGCCTCGTAACCGACGCCGAGCACATGCGGGAAGTAGATTGCGATGGCGCCAACCGCCAAGCCGCCGATCACCGGGCGCAGCCATAGAGGGATTTGAATGTTGCGAGCGGTCCAGTCCGATCCGATCAACGCGAATTGAAATAGGATCGCCACCGCGGCACAGGTCAGGCCCAGGAGAGCAAAGCCGGGAAACTCCCAGTAAGACGTAATGTCATAATGGGGGATGACAAAGGCTGCGGATTCGCCAAACCATTGACGTGACAGAACGGCTGCAACGGAGGCAGACAGCACAATCGGCACAAAGGCCGAAACAGCGTAGTGTCCGAGAATAACTTCATGAGCGAAAAGAACGCCGGCAATTGGTGCGTTGAATGAAGCGGAGATGGCGCTTGCGACGCCGCATGCGAGCAGCATCCTGCGCGCAAGGTCAGGGAGGGAGAAGGCACGGCACAGACTGGTTCCAATTGTTGCACCAAGGTGAACCACTGGACCTTCACGGCCCGCACTCGCGCCGAAACCAAGCGAAATGATTGTGATGGCGGCTGAGGATAGTCCAGACCGAAAACCCAGTCCGCGGCCGCCCAAGGCACAAGCCTCAATCACGTCTGCCGCTCCACCCGCACGTTGTTTTTCCTGAAAGTTTTGCAGCCAGATGCCAACAATAAGGCCGCCAATTGCTGGTGTGATCAAAATGAGCCACCAGGGCTGGCTCTCAGCCGCAGTGATGACAAACTCGGATGCCGTGCCAAGCCATGGCAGTTGAAGAAGACCAATCGCAGAACGAAATGCGATCGCTGCAATTGCGACAAAGACACCAGCAGCAAGTGCGAGCAGCCAGACAATGTGCAGTCTCGACGTTCTGAACAACCTGATGTTGGGGGCTATCCAGTGGCCGAGAACATCTGGCAGGTTTTGAAGTAGCTTGACGATCGAGCGCATATTAAAGCTCTGCCTGCTGGATTTGCATTAAGCGAGCTGCCCTTTTACTCGCCCATGGGTTTATTGATTTGCTTATCCTATTTTCTTATACCGCATACGTCTTGTGTTTTGGTTTTGACATTAAACATTTCGACAGCATAGTGCGCGCAAAAGATCCCAAAGACAAAATTAGGGTAGGCATACATGGCTCTTTCCGTTGAGCAGGCATCACTTGAACGAAACGATACCGGGATCGCAAAGGCGATTGCAATCCTGCAAGAGCGCTTCTCCAATCGCTTCTCTGTGTCAAAAGCTGTTTGCGAACAACATGGCCACACGACCACTTGGCTTCCCAATCAGGCGCCGGACGCAGTGGTGTTTGCGCAGTCGACAGAAGAAGTGTCTGAGATTGTCAAAATCTGCGCCGAGCACAAGGCGCCTGTCATTGCTTTTGGAACGGGTTCTTCGCTCGAGGGTCATTTGAACGCACCGGTTGGCGGTATTTCTATCGACCTTTCTCAGATGAACAAGGTGATCGAGGTCAATGCCGAGGACATGGATTGCCGTGTTCAGCCTGGCGTGACCCGCAAGCAATTGAACAGTGATTTACGTGATACCGGTCTGTTTTTTCCAATTGATCCGGGCGCTGACGCCAGCATCGGCGGCATGGTTGCAACTCGCGCCTCAGGCACCAATGCTGTGCGATACGGCACAATGAAAGACGTGGTTCTCGGGCTGACGGTTGTAACCGCGTCAGGTGACGTGATCCATACCGGTGGTCGCGCGCGTAAGTCCTCAGCCGGTTATGATTTGACCCGTTTGTTTGTCGGATCGGAAGGCACTTTGGGTATTGTGACTGAAGTCACCTTGCGACTGAACGGTCAACCCGAAGCGATCTCTGGTGGTGTCTGTCCTTTCCCGGATATTGATTCAGCCTGTAAGGCAGTGATCGCAACCATTCAGTGTGGCATTCCCGTTGCCAGAATTGAGCTGCTTAGTGCGCTTCAGGTCAAGGCTTGCAATATCTATTCAAAGCTTGATCTCGAAGAAGTGCCAACGTTGTTCCTGGAATTTCACGGAACGCCAGCAGCTGTGCGTGAACAATCCGAACTCTTTGGGTCGATTGCTGAAGAGTTCGGTGGCAGCGAATTCAAGTGGGCCACCCAGGCGGAAGAACGTTCCAAGCTTTGGGCCGCGCGCCACGATGCGTATTGGGCGTCCTTTACGCTTCGTCCTGGCGCCAAAGGTGTTGCAACCGATGCATGCGTGCCGATTTCCAAGCTTGCCGAATGCGTGACAGCGACAGTGTCTGACGTGGAAGAAGCGGGTCTTCTTGCCACGCTTGTCGGTCATGTCGGAGACGGTAACTTCCACCTTTTGGTTCTCGTTGATGAAAACAATCAGCAAGAGATCGATGCCACGGAAGCCATGATCGAGCGCATGAACTATCGCGCCATCGATATGGGCGGTACATGCACCGGCGAGCATGGTGTTGGTCAGGGAAAGCCCAAATATCTCAAGAGAGAGCATGGAAAAGCTCTCGATGTGATGCAGGCAGTTAAAGCAGCGCTTGACCCTGACAACATCATGAATCCAGGCAAGATTCTCCCTGAAGCGTGATTTTCACGGCCGAGTTCTAAAAAAACTATTCGAATAGAGCCATTTAGGAGAAACAGCTGGCATCTTGTGTCATGATTGTTATCCGAATCGGAGCAACGTGACTTTCTCACATGTTGGTCTGTGTTAGGTTCAATAGAATTGATGGAGGTTGGAGCTGAACTCGGTTTATATCAGTCTTGGCGTCGCGATCATACTTGTGCTTGTTGCAGCGCTTGTAGGGCCGTTTTTTGTCGACTGGACCGTTTATCGCTCAACCTTTGAACGCTATGCAGAGCGTGCTCTTGGACATCAGGTAAAGGTGCTGGGGGAAGCGGATTTGCGCTTTCTGCCGTCGCCATCTGTTACGTTTTCCGATGTTCGCGTGGGCGGTGCGGAAGACCCGCTGCTGTCTGTTTCCAAATTTCGCATGCGGATCGAATTGCCTCCTTTGCTGAAGGGTGAGATTCGGGTTCTGGACATGCAGATGGAAAGTCCTCGCCTGCAAGTTGCTTTGGATGAACGCGGACGCTTGGACTGGTTTACCGCCATGGCGCCGGAAGGGGCTCTTGCACGTCTCGACAATGACGATGTGATGTTTGAGAGCGTATCGATCATCGATGGTGAACTGACGCTTGTTGATGCGCGAACTGAAAAATCTCACCGCATTACCAATGCCAACCTGAATGTCAGCGCCCGTTCTCTGGCAGGACCTTACAAAATCGATGGCAGCGTTAATTGGCAAGATCAGCCGGTTGCCCTGCGCATCGCGACAGGCAAGCAGACCGATGACGGTCTGCTGAGGATCAAGACGTCATTGACACCTTCTAGGTGGCCTGTCGAACTGTCGCTAGATGGTAACCTGTCTGAGCAAGATGACGAGCTGCACTACGATGGCGAATTTGTTGCCCAAGAGGTAGCCGGGCCAGACAGTGCCTGGCCTTGGAGTGCGACAGGTGCCTTTATGGCGTCTTCGACTGAAATAGACATTCCAGAGTTCTCCTATCGTCTTGGAACTGACGAACGGTACCTCAGCCTTGAGGGCAAGAGTTCTGTTGAACTTGGAGACCGTCCGTTTTTCTCGGTTTCAGCGCAAACGAAGCAACTGGATCTGGATCGTCTGTTTGGAAGTGGTCCGCAAAATCCGATGGATGTGGTGGAGACCGGGAGCGTCTTGATGACGCTTTTGAACGGTATTCCGACCCCGCCAATCAAAGGATCAATTGACCTTGATGTCCCAACAGTTGTCTTGGGAGGTGCGCTTGCTCAGGATATGAAGCTCGACCTGACGACTATTCCGGGTGGGTGGCGTATTGAGCGCTTTAGTGGTCGGGCTCCCGGGCGGACCCGGATTGTAACTGGGGGTGACCTGGTTCTGGGCGCAAATGCTGCTTTCCGCGGAAATGTGTCTGTTCAGATGGAGCAACCGGAAGCTTTTGCGGCCTGGCTGCGCAACAGACGCGCTGAAGGGCCAGCTCTCGATGCGATTGATGTTGAAGGACGGCTCAATCTCCAAGCGAATGCAGTGGCCCTGGAGAATTTCCGCCTTGAATCCCTTGGGTCAAAAGCAAAAGGCGGTATGTCATACCGTGTCCCGCGAAGTTCTGCGCCGACACTGTCATTGACACTCGATGCGGATCGCCTCGATCTTGATCAGCTTGAGCAGTTTCTCACGCTTGTCGAGGTAGGCGAGAGTCCGAAAACTAAGATGGATCTGTCGGTTCGAATGCAGGCCAAGCAGATCCAATACCGTGGCGTGGGCGGTAAGCAGTTGGCACTGGAAGCAGCTTATAGCGATAGCGTCCTGCGTATTGATCGCCTGACCAGTCGTGACATGGCTGGAGCTGATATTGATGTGTCCGGCCGTATTGATGATCCGCTGAGTGCACCGGCCGGTAAACTCACGGGCACTTTGAAGGCGCAGGATCTGCAGCCTATGCATGCGCTGCTTCAGGATCTTTTTCCCGAGAGCGCTGTGCTTCAACGCCTCAAGACAGGTGTTGATTTCATGGGGCCTGCTGAATTCGAAGCCAGTCTGGACGCCCGTGCTGTAGACGATGGTAGCTCACTTGTCGTTGTTCTGGACGGTGACGCGGGCGGCGTTGAGACACGTTTCGAAGGTCATTTGACTGGTCGTGTTGATAATTGGGAAACGGCGGAAATCGGTCTCGATTTGACGATGGCCAGCGATGATGGCGCACAAATCTTGCGGCAATTCGGTTTCGATGTCTTGCCAATTGAATCATGGGGCAATGCGAAGCTCGAACTGTCTGCACAAGGCGTCAGTGAAACGGGTCTGGAGCTCGCCTTGAGTGCGCAGGCCGATGCCGGTGTTCTGAGCGGAGATGGTAGCTTGCGCGTTGTTGCCGGACAGGAGCCATCCTATCGGTTCAATGGCGCGTTTGCGGCACCGGATATTGCACCAATTGCCTTGCTCGGTGGTCATGTCGTTCCGATCGTTGTCGACGCGCTGCCGGTTGATGTCACTTTTAAGCTTTCAGGGCAGGGCAGTAATCTGACAGGTGCGACTGTATCTGGCGTTCTAGGTGAAACGACTTTGGACGGACAGCTCCAGGGCAATTTCGAACCCGTCGTTGGAGGAGACCTTCGACGCTTTACCGGGGCACTCAGTCTATCTGATCTGGACTTCCGATTCTTGAGTGAAGCCGTCCTTGGATCAGATCAATGGTTCTCCGCTCGTTCGGCCTCCTCACTGTGGCCAGTTGCGCCTTTTGAGACACCGTTCCTTGCCGGAACGGACTTCCGTCTGGAGCTCAAGGCAGATCTACTTATTCTCGATGACCAGACGCGTCTGGAAAGTTTGAATACTGATCTGCGTTTGACGCCGAGCGAGCTTCAGCTCGATAACATTTCTGCCGGCTATGGCGGAGGTGACGTTTCCGGAACACTGCAGATCGAACGCACCGGTGCAGAGGCGGAGTTGTCCGGTCGCTTGAAATTTGAAGACCTCGTGGCTGAAGAGCTGCTTTGGGAGGTCAATGGGCGCTCAGTGGCAACCGGTTCATTGGACGCCGAGCTGAATTTTGACTCAGCAGGGCGATCCATTTCCACTTTGGTTGCCAGCTTGAATGGAGGAGGCGCCTTGTCTCTCCATGATGGCGAAGTGCGCGGCATAAATCCCAATGCCTTTGATCTTGTGAGCCGCGCTGCCGATGCGGGGCTCGAGCTCGAAGATGATAAAGTCCGTGCTTTCTTCATGAGCCACATGGCGGCAGGTGTGATGCCCTATAACAACCTGGAAGGCGTGCTGTCGCTGGCAGGTGGGCGCCTTGGACTTCGCAATGTGACGGTGGAAAGCGAAAGTGCTGATGTTGTCGGCTCAGTTGTGGTCGACCTCAATGATTGGACACTGGATGGCGAGTTGTCGTTAAAAGGTATCCCTGAAACAGACCGTGTTGCAGGCGCAGATCCGCAGGCGGGGTTTGTCTTCGAAGGACCGCTTGCTGCGCCAGAACGGGAAGTGGATATTGCTCCGTTGACAGCCTATCTGACACTGCGGGCGTTTGAGCGCGAAGTGGAAAAGGTTGAAAAACTTCAGGCAGAAATTCTGGAGCGTGACCGGCTTGTTCGGGAACTGAAGTTGATCGACGAGCAAAAAGCGCGCGCTGCGCGTCAAAAAGTCGAAGCGGAAGCCGCTGCAGTTGAGGCTGTCCGGGCTGCCGAGGCAGCACGCATTGAAGAAGATAGATTGGCTGATGAACGCGCCGAGGCGGAGCGTGTCGAAGCCGAGCAACGCGCTGCGGAGGAAGCTGCACGGGAAGCCGAGCGGCTTGCACAGGAAGCAGAACGTCTGGCCAGAGAGGCGGAGTTGGCTGCCCAGAAGGCTTCTGCAGATAAAGCTGCTGCTGAGAAGGCGGCAGAGGATAAGCTTGCAGCTGAACTGCTTGCTGCGGAAAATGCTGAGGCTGAGCGAAAACGCGCCGAGGAACAACGTGAAGCCGACGCCTTGGAGCGCGCAAATGACAACGCGCCAAGTGAGCCTGTTTCTCAAGATGCAGAGCCGCAGAGCGATGTGTTGGAGTCGGTGGGAGAACTTCTCGAAACACTTTCGGAAAAAGACGTTCAGACAAGTGTAGGAGAGGGTGCTTCAGATCCTTTGCCGCCACTTGAACAGCCGGTTGTCGTTGACGACTTGCTGGCGATACCTGCGGAGTCGGCCGCCAATGACAATGCCTCTTCAGCCTCTGCGACTACGCAGACCAGTGCTCCGCCGAGGCCTGTCGTGCGTCAAGACAACACGCCGAAGACCAAGTTCATCACGAAGAAGAACGGCCTGGTGTTTGAAGTTCCAGTCGAGCAGTGAATGAGTTGGCCGTTTAGCTGGGCTCTACAGCTTCTTCACGACTTGCTGAAGTGCAAATACCCTCAAGCTCGATGACAGCGAGTCTTCGGGATCCCTGCTGTCATCGATGTCAGCCACGAGTTTTGCCAAAGGGATCTTCTTTTCTGCGCATGCCTCATCGATCACTTTCCAGAAATCTGGTTCAAGTGCGACACTTGTTCGATGACGATGTAGCGATAAAGAGCGTTTGACCAGCGGCATCTTTAGTCGCCGCGGTTTTCAGCAGATGTATGGTTTGAATTGGACTGAAGCTTCGACTCATCGAGGCGCTTCTTTTGCTGCTCGCTCAGCTTTTCGGACAGTAGTTTTTCGTGCTTGGAGCGGCCAAATTCAACGCGATTGCTGTCGGCCTTCTTGGCCTTTTCATCGCGTGCCTTGCGCTTGCGCATCTGACGCAGATTGATGATGTCTGCGCTCATGTTGCGCTCTACCGCTTGAGGGTCAGGGTTTCTTTCTGAAAGCGTCCAGGGAAACGACCTGTGCACTTGGGTCAGCTTCAGCTTCTCCATCCGTGGCTTCTGCCGCTGCTGGTTTTGCCTTATCTGGTGCACTTTCATCGCTATCGTTGCCGACGATGGCTTCAGCGTGCTGTTCGGCCTTGCTGAGTTCTTCAACGGCTTCGAGCAGGTCTTCGGGCAGCTCTTCCGCTGTTTTTCCTGGGTCGAATTCCAAGGCAAACTGCACAGAAGGATCGAAGAAGCCCTTGATTGCCGAGTAGGGGACAAGCAACTTTTCAGGGACGCCGCCGAAGGACAGACCAATTTCGAATGCATGCTCACCGACAGACAGGTCCCAAAACTGATGCTGCAGGACGATCGTCATCTCTTGAGGATAGCGTTCCTTGAGCCGCGGAGACACGCGCACGCCCGGAGCTGTCGTTTCAAACGCGATGTAGAAATGGTGTTCGCCCGGGAGCCCGGTACGGCCAACCTCGGCAAGTATCTTCTTCACCGCGCCACGCAGCGCGTCCTGGATCAGAATGTCGTATCGGAGAAGATCTTCAGCCATATTCCCTACATCAAGCCCGTTTTGGTTTTCTCGGACGTTTACCCCATCCCCAGTCCCAGCGAAAGGGCCTGTCTTAAAGATCGGGAGCAAGTTTAATCGATTGTACTGTAACCAAATGTCAGCGCAAATTGAAACCAAGAATGTCGTTTCAAGGCTTCTATGGCGGCTTTTACACCAGCTTTGGATAAGAAAGTGGAGGCTTCTGTTGCCAGGTGCCTCCGAACCCCGCCTGACGGTGCTACCCGCCAGGGCTTTAGTGGACTACCGGTACTGCGTTACGCAGCAACAGCCATGTCCGAAGCATAGTTGTCATTTGCAACTACAAGTTTAGCCCGATAACGGTGGTACAATGCCGAGCAAAAGCACAGTCTTTACGCCCTCGTCGATCCTATTTCGCCCCCGCCGAAACTCATGAAAAC
>JABXHV010000093.1 GCA_013373445.1 Paracoccaceae bacterium
AATATTGGATAGAAAAACTCAATCTGCAGCAACACCCGGAGGGTGGGTATTTTGCAGAGACTTATCGCTCAAAAGACAGGCTCCATGAGTCGAAATTACCGGATAGGTATAGGTCGCCCAGAGTTTTTGGCACCTCTATTTACTTTTTGTTGACCACCAATAGTGTTTCCAACTTCCATCGGTTGAATTCTGATGAGATCTGGCATTTCCATTTTGGTGAAACCGCCAAGGTTCATTTTATAGATAAAGCAGGAAATCATTCTGAGCATTTAGTAGGCCCTGATTTTGAAGCTGGACAACAGCTCCAGTTAATTATTCCCAGAGGTACTTGGTTCGCTGCAGAGGTGATTGAAGGCGATTACATTCTTTTAGGCTGCACCGTAGCGCTCGGATTTGAGTTTGAAGATTTTGAATTGGCCGATCGCACCGAGCTATCATCCGCTTATCCGCAGCACCAAACTCTGATTGAGCGCTTCACGAATAACTAAGGGTAGCTCAAAGGTCGAGTTAGCGTAAAAACCAAAATCAGAATATGCTTTTATCAACAACTAACACCATCGATGGTCATACCATCAACACCTATCATGGGGTGGTTACCGGTGAAGCCATTATCGGTGCCAACCTTTTCAAAGACATTTTCGCAAGTATTACCGACCTGGTCGGTGGCCGTTCAGGAACCTATGAACGGGTGCTTCGCGAAGCAAAAGATAATGCATTAAAAGAACTGGAATATAACGCTCGCAATATGGGCGCAAATGCTGTAGTGGGCATCGATTTGGATTATGAAACAATTGGTCACAATGGTAGCATGCTGATGGTTACGGCAAGCGGCACAGCTGTGACTTATTAAGAAACTTGGGACTATAGTCTAGTAAGAACAAGTGTTTTCTATCTGTAAGCCATCCTGAAAAGGATGGCTTTTTTATTGGGTCTTTAAGGTATAGAAATCGCCTTTTGCCGATGGATTAACATCCAACACGTTAGCCAATACCAATCTGATAAGTGTTCTGGAGGCCTTGAATTTTGATATGCTCACCGCAGAAGCAAATTCTTCTAGGGTAATTTTATTGTGTTGATCAAGGTATTCGAGCAATGCTTTTTCCTTTTCTCCATAGGTGAACTGAATGTCTTTGTTCTTTAGCCTGCGTTGAATAATCTCTCTTATCTCCCTGCTTGCCTGAATACTTTCATCCCTGTAGCGCACATAGGCAGTACCCCTTCTGGTTGTTGGATTTTCCTTGACAAAGTGCGGTTTCCTTTGGCTTTCATCAACCTTGAAAATGGCAATTCCCTTTTTGTCAGTCAGGTGAAGATATTCTAAGGAATAGTTGAGTTTTGGTCTTATCAGCTCTTGAATGGCCTTCTCAAGCAGAAATGCCTCCCCTTCAATATCTCGGGTACCGCTTGGTTCGCCATTATCGTCCACCCCAAGAAGTAGCTGGCCACCATCAGAGTTGGCGAATGCTACCAGCTCCTTTACAATCTTCTCCGGGTGGTTGGCCTTTTTCTTGAATTCGAGGGTTTGGCCTTCACCTTTTCTGCTTAATACTTGAAGTTCCTTTAACGTCAATTCTAAAAGATTCTACTTATGAGTTTTGGTTCTCCTTGATACTTAGTAATTTATGTTTTTTGCTATTCAAAAACCTTTCTAATGAAAAAAGAAAACCTACTTTTTGCACTTATACTTTTGGCTTTTTTTGGTTGCCAGAGCAAACCTAGTAATGAATTGTCATTAATCATCAAGTTCGATGGTGCCGACCCTGAAAAAGAGTACTCCATTAGGCTTACCTCCAATTATATGGTAGAGTCTTCTACCAAATTTAAGTTTGGAGAAGGTAAAACCGAACACAAGGTGATGGTACCCTTGGATGCACCTAAAATGTTCACTTTGAGTGGTGATTTCTATAAAACGTTTTATGGAGAACCGGGGCAAGAGCTGGTGGTTCAGGTTGATAAAGAAGGTGATGAATTCAGCTACAGCTATGAAGGTTCAGGAGCTCATGCCATGCAGGCTCTAGAAGAATTTGCTTCTTTAGAGGAGGAGTTCGAGGAGCAAGCTGCAGAGTTAGATTATGGAGTTTACTCAATGCCCTGGGAAGAGTTTTCAGCGGGAATTGATAGGGTTCGAGAACAAAAGGAGAAGGTTTTATTAGAGGCTGATGGGGTTTCACAAAACTTTGAGCAAGTGATGAAAGCCGATATTTGGGTTGACTATGTAAATCAGATAAGTTCTTTTCAATCTTACTACAATTATAGAATAAAGAAGGAGGAAGATCCCGAGTTTGAAAGTGAAATACTGGATAGTAGATATGAGAAGGCCTTTACTTTTGGCACTGAGGCATTGGGTTCAATGTCTTTCTCCAGTATGATTACGGGTTATGTTACGAAAGATGCTTCTGACCTGGCCACTGAGGAGGTGCCATGGTATTCCATCCCTGAAAACTGGGTAACACTTTACGAAAGAACAAAAGAGGACAGCTCTGTTCCTACTGCTTTCAAGGAAGTAATGCTAGGCAATTATGTGAGTCAACTGCTCATGTCGCTTGGTGTAGATGGTGCCTGGGAGATAAAAGAAGAGTTTATGAATGACTATCCTGAGTCTGGTGAGACCGATATTATTAAATCGCTTTATGCTTCTTGGGAGCCTTTAAAACAAGGCAAACCGGCACCAGATTTCACATATTCCTCTATTGATAATGAGCTAGTTTCTCTCAGTGACTTCAAAGGTAAGGTGGTTTATATCGATGTTTGGGCTACTTGGTGCGGACCATGTATTGCAGAGTTTCCCAGTATGAAGAAATTGAAAGAACGATTGAAAGATGCAGATGATGTGGTTTGGCTTTATGTGTCCATTGATGACGCTGACGTGAAGGAGAAGTGGGAGAAGGATGTAGAAAAATATGAGATTCAGGAAGGGGTGAACCTTTTTGGTGGAGAGGGTTGGGAAACCTCTATTACAGATCTTTACAAAATAAATGGTATTCCGAGGTATCTTCTTATCGATAAGGATGGTATGATTCATAATGCTCAGGCTCAAAGACCATCTTCAGGAGATTTGATTTACAATGAAATACAAAAGCTGAGGGGAGTTAGCCTTGAGGAGACTCTGAGTATGAAGTAGTGAACAAATGCACAAAAAATTAAGGGGCTAATGCCCCTTTTTTATTGATCATCATCATCTTCAAAGTCAAAGTCTGGCATAGAAAACATACTGCTCAGAAGGTCTTTGAAGCGCGTTCCGGTATCCAATGCCGACTTGCTCAACTTACTGTATTCCGCCAATCCATGGAGAACAAATTCCATTAAGAAGAGCTTCTCGTGTTTGCTTACTTTCTTATGGTGCTTGGCAACCAAATCTTCTAAACCCGGTACCGCATGTAATGCCTTTTCATATTGCTCATTACTCAGGTCGTGGATGAGGTCTAAAGTGTAGCCTTCGCCAAACCAATCGGTAATGCTCTTATACTCGTTCTTTTTTTTCTCTTTCGATTTGTCATCTGGTTTTGGAAAGTAATCTGCGAAAAGGGTTCGAACTGCTTTACCCACTAAATTATGAGCTACAATTCCTGCGCCTTCCTGCTCACCTTCATAAACCAATTCTACTTTTCCCGTGATGGCCGGAATGATACCAATAAAGTCAGAAACACGAATGTAAGTTTGCGATTCACCATTCACCAAAGCGCGTCTTTCAGCTGCGCTAATTAGGTTCTCGTAAGCAGAAATGGTGAGTCGAGCAGACACTCCACTTTTTTCATCTACATATTCACTGTCTCTGGCTTCAATAGCCACTTGTTCAATAAGGTCCTGAGCCAACTCATTGACCACAACA
>JABXHV010000187.1 GCA_013373445.1 Paracoccaceae bacterium
ACCGCCCCCTTGTCGCGTAGACCATCGACCACAAACTTGTTGAGCACGATCTCGTGGCGCACATAGACCGGCCGACCGTATTTCTCCAAAGCCAGTTCGACAATCTGAATGGCCCGGTCGACGCCGGCGCAAAAGCCGCGCGGAGCGCATAAATGGATTGTCAAAGCCGGTCTATTTGAGGTCTCAGAAGTCATCGTGATCCTTTGGGCAGTCGCATGCTGGCACTAAGAGGAGGAGGGGCCTGTCTGTCAAGCATCAGAAATCGTTGCAGATGAAGGCTCGCCAAGTCTCACTTGAACTGCTATTTAGCACACCCTGTAGGTCTTTATAAATAGACAGGTGTGAAATGCGTAGCGGAGTTGTCGCCTTGTTGAAACGTAGAGCAGTTGAAACTTGTATCGCAGCTCTGGCCATCGGGCTTCTTTCTGGCTGCATGAGCAGTTCCGACGAGATGGCCGCAGGTGGTGGTTCTGCTGGCGTTAGTTCCGCAGGAGGCGCGACCTCATCACAAAGCTGGGCACAAAGGATCGTGACTGGTGGTCGTACTCCCATTGATGTCGATCCGGACGCTTTCGCAGCCGACATCTACTGCCCTCGCATCGAACTGTTGCCTGGAACGCATTTGATCCAGGTCTACAACAAGCGCAACGACCCGAATCCGACCAACCTGCAGTATCAGGCCGCCGTTGATGAATGGGCAAGATCTTGCCGCCGCGAAGGTGTAGACCAGACCCGGATCAAGATTGGAGTTTCCGGCAACGTAACGCCCGGTCCTGCTTGGCCCGGCGGAGAAGTCAAGTTGCCACTGCGTGTAGCCATCGTCACCGGAGAACCCGGAGATGAGCCGATTTCATCGCAGATCGTTTCCATTCCAGTGAACATTGGCGCAGGTGCAGCAGCGCAACCGTGGACGTTCATTGACGAGAATTTTGTGGTCCCGCGTGACCGAGTCATGAAGATTGTCGTGGGTTTTGACGATCAAAAACGTCGATAAGCCTCTCTAGCTAAAGAAACGCGCGTGTCGCTTATTGACAATTCGATAACGCGATTCAACAATTGCGACAGTTGGTCAAACTCGTTGAAGGGCCAACGCGGATGCTCCACTTGATCGGGGCATTTAGATAAATCCAGCGGGAGAGGTCGGACAGGGATGCTCCGACGCCGAAGGAGCAACCGCCCCGGAAACTCTCAGGCACCAAGGACCGCTTGGATATCAACGCTCTGGAAAGCAGTGTTTCAGTCCCTTAGGTCTGAAATGTCTCACCGAAGGAGTAACTGTCGATTTGTATCTGGCTATCCGGATGTGAATAGGCAGGAAATCTCTCAGGTTCTCAGACAGAGGGGGCACAGACAAACCTTTTTTGGGTTTGTTCTCGTGCAACTTTGAGTCTGAGGAATTCTATGGGCAACACCGACGCGATAAGCGATCTCAAAAAAACGCCACTACACGACCTCCATGTCGAACTGGGCGCGCGTCTTGTGCCTTTTGCCGGCTATGAAATGCCGGTCCAATATCCCACAGGTATCATGGTGGAACACCAGTTTACGCGTGAAAGCGCTGGGCTGTTCGATGTTTCGCATATGGGGCAGGCAATCCTTCATGGTCCTGATCACGAGACAACGGCTCGCGCCCTTGAAGCTCTTGTGCCATCGAATATGGTTGAGCTGGGTCGCGGCAAGCAACGCTACACAGTTCTGCTAAATGATGAAGGCGGGATCGTAGATGATCTGATGGTGACACGTCCGCTCGACGAAGCGTTGGACGGCAAACTCTTCTTGGTTGTCAACGCAGCGCGAAAGGATGTCGACTATCCGCTTTTGGAAAAGGGTCTACCTGACACCATTCGCCTGGAAATTCTTGAAGACCGTGCCCTGATTGCTGTGCAAGGGCCAAAAGCTGTTGAGGCTGTGGCTGCCCATGCGCCAGCCGCCGCAAATCTCGGATTTATGTCCGGTGAGCCGATGGAGTTTGATGGCATTGAGTGCCACATTTCACGGGCAGGCTATACGGGTGAAGATGGCGTCGAGATGTCAGTTCCTGCAGGCGCTGCAGAAGCCATCTGCCGTGCGTTGCTTGCAGACGAACGGGTCAAGCCGATTGGTCTTGGTGCCCGTGACAGCCTGCGGTTGGAAGCCGGTTTGTGCCTCTACGGTCATGACTTGGATGAGACCACTTCGCCAGTTGAAGGCGCAATCACCTTTTGCATGCAAAAACGTCGCCGCGAGGAAGGGGGCTTCCCCGGCGCAGAACGTATTCAATCCGAGCTTGCCAATGGTGCTGCCCGGGTGCGCGTTGGCCTGAAACTTGATGGACGGGCACCGGCTCGTGAAGGTGCTGAAATTCATTCGGAAGATGGGTCAACTATTGGCGTGCTGACCTCGGGTGGGTTCGCCCCGACCGTCGGAGCTCCAATCGCCATGGGATATGTCGATCCACAACACGCAGCTGTTGGAACAACGGTCAATCTGATTGTTCGCAACAAGGCCTTGAAGGCGGAAGTCGTCGAGATGCCGTTCGTTCCAAATCGTTACTATCGCAAGCCTAAGGCTTGATCGAAGACCTTACAGATAACTCCAGAGCAAAATTACAGGACGTACTATGACCGTTTATTATTCAAAGGACCATGAGTGGATTTCCGTCGAGGGGGACGTCGCAACTGTCGGCATCACAAGCTATGCGCAAGAGCAGCTGGGTGATGTGGTGTACGTTGAACTCCCTGATGCTGGCAAAACCGTTGCCCAGGGTGACGAGGCCGCGGTGGTCGAGTCTGTTAAGGCGGCCTCTGAGGTCTATGCGCCTTTGGACGGCGAAATTGTTGAGGCCAACGAGGCATTGGCGGACGCTCCTGCCCAGGTCAATGAAGATCCTGAAGGCGCCGCATGGTTCGTCAAAATCAAGTTGTCCAATACAGACCAATTGTCCGAGTTGATGGACGAAGCTGCCTATAAGGCATTCGTGGAGACTCTCTGAAACCATGAGCCAGCACATCTACACCGCTGAAATCATCTGGCGTGCAGAAGGAGATTTTGAGAAAGGGAAATATTCCCGTTCTCATCTCTGGCGCTTTGATGGTGGTGTGGAGGTGCCAGCCTCTGCCTCCCCGCAGGTCGTGCCGTTGCCATACTCCCTGGCTGAGGCCGTCGATCCGGAAGAAGCCTTCGTCGCGGCCATTTCGTCCTGTCACATGATGACGTTTTTGGACCTGGCTCGCCGCGCTGGCCTGTCCATCGCTGCTTATGAGGACAAGGCAGAAGGCATAATGGAGAGACTTGCGCGTGGACGCTTTGCCGTTACCCGCGCAATTTTGCGCCCGAAGATCACTTTTCGGGCAACACAACATCCCGACGCAGATCAATTGGCCGCGCTACATGAAGAGGCTCACGAAGTCTGCTTCATTGCCAATTCCGTCAAAACAGAGATTGAAGTTGAGCCAATGCCGGCTCTCCTCGTCTCACCATAAAGAAGAGCTGCTTATGCGCTATTTGCCTCTAAGTGATACCGATAGAGCCGATATGCTGGCACGTGTTGGCGTTGACAGTATCGATGAGTTGTTTGCCGACATCCCGGAAAAGGTGCGCTTGAACGAACTGGTCGACCTGCCGCGCCGTGCTGGCGAAATGCAGGTGGAGCGGCAATTGTCCGCCCTGGCGTCGAAGAACGTCGCTGCTGGTTCAGTCCCATTCTTTGTCGGTGCCGGCGCCTACAAGCACCATGTCCCGGCAACTGTTGATCACCTGATTCAGCGATCCGAGTTCCTTACATCTTATACGCCATATCAGCCTGAGATTACCCAGGGTACCTTGCAATACCTGTTCGAGTTTCAAACACAGGTCGCAACACTGGTGGATATGGATGTTGCAAACGCCTCCATGTACGACGGCTCGACCGGGACAGGTGAAGCCGTTTTGATGGCGCATCGGGTCACAAAGCGTAACAAGGCCGTCCTGTCTGGTGGCCTTCATCCCCAGTACCGTGAAGTAGTTGAAGGCCTGTCAAATATGGCAAGTGACAAAGTCGTGTCGCTGCCTGCAGATCCGACAGGTACGGAAGATATCTTGTCGCAGATCGATGACGAGACATCTTGCGTCGTGGTTCAGTCTCCTTCGTTTTATGGTCAAATCATCGATCTGAAGCCGATTGCCGAAAAGGCGCATGAACATGGAGCGCTTCTGATCGCGGTCTTTACTGAAGTGGTGTCTCTTGGGCTCATCGAAGCACCGGGCACGCAAGGCGCGGACATCGTTGTTGGTGAGGGACAATCCATCGGCAATGGCCTGAACTTTGGCGGGCCATATGTTGGCCTTTTTGCTACCCGCCAGAAATACATCCGCCAGATGCCTGGTCGTCTTTGCGGTGAAACGGTTGATGCTGACGGAAAACGTGGGTTTGTCCTCACGCTCTCGACACGCGAACAACACATTCGCCGAGATAAGGCGACGTCCAACATCTGTACAAACTCCGGGCTGTGTTGTCTGGCCTTCACGATCCATCTTTCTTTGCTTGGCGGAAAAGGCTTGGGGCAGCTGGCCACAATCAACCATTCCAACGCTGTGAAACTGAAAAAGAGTCTGTCAGAGGTCTCGGGTGTTGAGGTCCTCAACGAAGCCTATTTCAACGAGTTCACGCTCAAGCTCTCCAAACCCGCCGATGCTGTTGTAGAGGCACTCGTCGAAAAGGGCATTCTGGCCGGGGTTCCTGTCTCCCGTCTTGAACCAGGAAAACCGGAACTGGAAAACCTTCTTGTGGTGGCATCCACGGAAGTGAACACCGATGAAGACCGCGCCGCCCTTGTGGCTGGCTTGAAGGAGGTATTGGCATGAGTATGAACCATCAGGGCCGCCCGACTTCAGCGGGTGAATTGACACCTTCGATGCTGCCGAAAACCTTTACCGGCAACCGTGCTCTCGACATGGAAGAGCCATTGATCTTTGAAGTTGGAAGCTTTGAGACCGTTGGCGTTGACCTCGACGTTCCAGAGGATGTCGAGCTGGAGCTCGGAAAACATGCCCGCTCGAAGCCTGTCGATCTGCCGGGTCTCGCCGAACCGGAAGCCATGCGCCACTACGTGCGCCTGTCGCGCAATAACTACGCGATTGACAGTGGGCTTTATCCGCTTGGTTCGTGCACGATGAAGCACAATCCGCGTTTGAACGAAAAGATGGCGCGCTTGCCAGGCTTTGGCGACATTCACCCGCTTCAGCCACTATCCACTGTTCCAGGTGCTATTGAACTGATCGACGAGCTGGCGCATTGGCTTATGACAATGACCGGTACATCAGCGGTTGCCATGAGTCCGAAGGCCGGTGCACATGGTGAGCTTTGCGGGATGATGGCAATCAAGGCTGCCCATAAGGCGGCTGGTCGCGATCCTAAAATCGTTCTGGTTCCAGAAAGTGCGCATGGTACCAACCCCGCCACGGCTGCGCTTCTTGGCTACAAAGTGGTCTCCATCGATGCCAAGGAAGATGGCACCGTTGATTTTGACGCTCTTAAAGACACCATTGCTGCTCATGAAGGCAATATCGCCGGCATCATGTTGACCAATCCAAACACCTGCGGATTGTTTGAACGTGACATCATGGAAATTGCAGAAGCGATCCATGCGGCAGATGCCTACTTCTACTGCGATGGCGCCAACTTCAACGCTATTGTAGGCAAGGCGCGTCCGGGTGATCTCGGCGTCGATGCAATGCACATCAATTTGCACAAGACATTCTCCACACCGCATGGCGGTGGTGGACCGGGTTCTGGCCCTGTTGTCCTGTCGGATCGTCTGGCTGCATTTGCTCCATTGCCGTTTATCCGTAAGGGCAAGGACGGAATTGAGCTGATTGAAACAGAGGCCCAGACCCAAGATAACGAGCAGCCCTTTGGCCGTATGACCGCATTCCATGGTCAGATGGGCATGTATGTGCGCGCGCTGTCCTACATGATGAGCCATGGCTCAGATGGTCTGAAACAAGCCTCTGAAGATGCAGTCTTGAATGCAAACTACGTTCGCGTCGGTCTGCAGGATCTGATGAGCTTGCCATTCGGCGAACGCCCTTGCATGCATGAAGTTTTGTTTGATGACAGCTTCCTGAAGGACACGGGTGTTACGACGCTCGATTTTGCCAAGGCCATGATCGATGAGGGGTATCATCCGATGACGATGTATTTCCCTCTGGTTGTCCATGGCGCAATGTTGATCGAGCCAACTGAATCGGAGAGCCGTGCATCGCTTGACCTCTTCACCGCCACCATGCGGGATCTGGTCATGAGCGCGCAGCGCGGAGACGTTGAGCGTTTTGCCGGTGCACCATATCTATCGCCGCGTCGTCGTTTGAATGAGACACTGGCTGCCCGTAAGCCAGTATTGAAATGGACAGCGCCTGACCCAGCTTCCGTTTCACCTGCGAGCTCGTAGGCGAGACCCGTTGTTGAGAATAAAAAGCCCGGCCTTTGGCTGGGCTTTTTTGCTGTTGATCAGGAGAGCCCAGCAGCCAGGCGAACGGGTTTGAATGACTTGCGGTGATGCGGGCTCGGGCCAAGGTGCTGCAAGGCTTTTTGGTGCACCGGCACGCCATAACCCTTGTGAGCGGCAAAACCATAGCCAGGGCACAGGGTGTCCAAATGAATCATCATTCGGTCCCGAACCACTTTGGCGACGATTGAGGCCGCCGCTATGCACAGGCAGCGCCCATCGCCCTTGATCAGACTCTGGCCAGCCTGGGCAAGTCCCGGTGGAATATCGCGCCCATCCACCAGCACCATTTGGGGAGCGATTGCCAATGCCTTTACGGATTGCACCATGGCACCTAGTGTTGCACCGCGAATATTGAGCCTGTCGATCGTTTCTGGTGAGGCACTGGAATAGCCCACCCAGGCGCTTTCCATGATTTGATCAAATAGGATGGCGCGTTTGGCTTCAGTCAGTTTCTTGGAATCATTGAGGCCAACGGGCAGGCGGTCGTAATCAAGAATGACGGCTGCGGTGACAACAGGTCCGGCCCACGGGCCTCGCCCGGCCTCGTCAACTCCGGCCATCAACCCATCAAAACTGGCTGCATGTCTTCGCTCAAGGTCGGCATCGGGGCTGTCTGGAAACGGAAGGTCGAAAAGGTTTGGGCTGCGGCTTGTCATGCTCGAATAATGCTTCAACCGGTTGCTTGGGGCAATCAGAAGAGTTCGAGTTGAACACCGCCTTTTTGCGGGGCTACGAAAAGTTCCGTGTCCAACTTCGGGCGTCGTGTCTGCAAACCAAAGCGCTTGGTCGCTAATTGAAAGCGCTTTGCGATCTGGTTGGCATAGGGGCCTGTGCCGCGCATGCGCTCGCCCCATTTGGCATCATAGTCTTTGCCGCCGCGCATCGAGCGAAGCAGGTTCATGACATGTTGATACTGCTGAGGACGTTCGCGCAGCAGCCAGTCGCGAAACAGTGGTGCAACTTCCTGAGGAAGCCGCAGCAAAATGAAGGTTGCTGTTGTCGCACCGTGATCGGTCGCAGCCTCCAGCAGGGCCTCGATTTCACTGTCCGTCAGCGCCGGGATAATGGGAGCCATCATTACAGACGTCGGAATGCCAGCCGAACTGAGCGCCTTGACTGCCTGAAGTCTTTTGTGTGGAGCAGAAGCTCTCGGCTCCATAGCGCGGCATAGCTTTGCATCAAGTGTGGTGATCGAGACGGCCACTGTCGCCAGATTGCGCTCCGCCATCCGCACCAGAATGTCCATGTCACGTTCGACGAGTGCGGACTTCGTCACGATTGCAACCGGATGATTGTACCTATCAAGCACACCTAGAATTTCGCGCATCAGTTTGTAGCGTCGTTCAATTGGCTGATACGGGTCTGTGTTGGTGCCAATGGCTATCGGGCGCGGTGTGTAACCCGGTTTTGCAAGCTCGCGTTCCAAAAGTTCTGCAGCGTTGGGTTTGGCAAACAGTCGGGATTCAAAATCCAGACCCGGCGACAATCCGACAAAGGCGTGAGTAGGTCGGGCAAAGCAGTAAATGCAGCCATGCTCACAGCCACGATAGGGGTTGATTGATCGGTCAAAGGCCAGGTCTGGCGACGCATTTCGGGTGATGATGCTTCGCGCCCGTTCTTCCTGCACGGTGGTCTTGAACGGCTCCAGATCTTCCAATGTATTCCAGCCGTCGTCAAAGATCTCTGTACCCAAAGTTTCAAAACGACCGGGCATGTTAAGGGCCGCGCCGCGACCACGGCGCCGGTCATCCTGAATCGCCGTTGCGTTATTTGAACCTTCTGAAGATGCGGTATCCGCCAAAAATGACGTTACGAAACCTTGTTGCATTGCGGGGATCCGACTCGGAAATTTGAGAACATAAGAGGAACATTAATCCAAATACCGCACAAAACAAGGGCTGTGTCTCGCATTGCAGAAAAAACTTCGCTACAACTATGAGCATGATCAGCGTGATAATTCCTACACTGAATTCAGAAGCCGAGCTCGCGCATGCCCTGGCAGCGCTTGTACCCGGAGCCGCCGACGGCGTCGTTCGCGAGGTAATTCTCGTGGATGGCGGATCCACAGACCATACTGAACAAGTTTCAGACGCAGCCGGCTGCGTTTGGTTGACGATGAAGGGACCGCGCAGTGCGCGTATGGCCTACGGTGCAGAAAATGCGCAGCGGGGTCATTGGCTCTTGTTCTTGTCACCCGAGACCGTCCTTGAGGGTGGTTGGCATCATGAAGTCCAAAACTTTGTCGAGCGGGTGGAACGGGCAGGGACCGCAAGCAAGTCTGCTGCAATGTTCAAGATGCGGCTGGATTCATTTGGTATGCGCGCGCGTTTGTCAGAGTTTTTCGCTCTGTTGCGCGCCCAGTTCCTCAGCATGCCTTACGGCAATCAGGGATTGCTCATCACCCGTCAATATTATCATGAACTAGGTGGGCATCGACCTTTGCCGGAACTGGAAGACCTTGATCTTGTGCGTCGGATTGGGCGCAGCCGACTTGTCTTCCTGCGCTCAGGTGCAGTCTGTTCTGGCAACCCAGACGAGCCCGGGCTGCTGGCTTCGTTTCGCAAGTCTTTTGCACGATTTCTGGCTGGTGCCTTACGTGTGCCGCCAAAACTCCTGCTGCGCCTTCACGGCTAACTGGTCAGCTATTTTCTCTGCCTGTTTTTTGATTTCAGACTTTGCGCAGTTTGCCACGCTTCAGGTGTTCATCCAGACGCGGCATGATCTCAACGAAGTTGCACGGCATGTGGCGATAGTCTAGCTGCGCTTTCAAAATGCCGTCCCATGCGTCCTTGCAAGCCCCTGTCGAGCCGGGAACGGCAAAGATATAGGTCGCACCGGCCACGCCCCCTGTCGCGCGTGACTGAATCGTCGATGTACCGATCTTTTCATATGAAAGCTGGTGGAAGAGGGTGGAAAACCCATCCATTCGTTTTTCAAACAACGGTTCCAGGGCATCTGGAGTTACATCGCGTCCGGTAAAGCCGGTACCACCCGTGGTGATAATCACGTCAACCGTATCATCCTCGATCCAACCTTTGACAATCTCCTGTATCGCGGGAACATCATCTTTGCAGATCTTCCGGTCTGCCAGCGTGTGACCTGCGTCTTGAAGCCGGTCGACCAGCGTTTGGCCCGAACGGTCTTCTTCCAGAGTGCGCGTATCCGAAACGCTCAGGATCGCGATGCGCATGGGGATGAACTCGCGGCTTTCGTCAATGCCCATCATAAAGAACTCCTTGGTTGAAAGAGACATAGCGATTTTGTCCGCGTGTCGCCAGTCGGCTCTGCTCTCCTTTTTAACCGCGCAAACAGTTGGATAGCATTGCAATTGAGCCTCATTAATTCCGAAAATTACAATTCCTCTTGCATTTGGGTAATATTCTGCATTAAAAGGTCAGCAGTACTGACGTATATAGGCGGGCGCGAATGACCTGCCGAAAGGGTGGAAATGCAGGATTGGCTTAAATTGTATGCGAGCCGGGCTGACCATATGCAGGCCTCGGAAATACGCGAACTTCTGAAATTACTGGATCAACCGGATATGATCTCCTTTGCGGGTGGCATTCCGGACCCCTCCGTTTTCCCGGCGAAAGTCTTTCAGGAGGTCTACGCTGAACTTTTTGAAAACGGAGAGCACGCTACAGCGTTGCAGTATTCCGTCAGTGAAGGATATGAACCGCTTCGCCGTTGGATCGCCGACTATATGGCAAAGGGTGGGGTCGACTGTTCTCCGGAAAACATTCTCATCACAAATGGCGCGCAGCAGGGCCTTGATTATCTGGGAAAGCTCTTCTTGTCCCCGGGAGACACTGCTCTTGTAGGATGGCCAACGTATCTGGGAGCCTTGCAGGCTTTCAATGCCTATGAGCCAAACTATGATCGGCTGCTGCCTGGCGGCAATCGAAAGCCAGAAGATTATAGAGACTTGGCCGATGCCCGCGGCGGTAAGGTGAAGTTCGCCTACACGTCTGCTGATTTCGCCAATCCAACCGGTGAGACGCTCAGTATCGCCGAGCGTCAGAGCATTCTGCGCCAGGCACAGGACCTTGATATCGCGCTTGTTGAAGATGCTGCCTATCAGGCTCTGCGTTTTGATGGTGAGAGTTTGCCATCAATTCTGGCGTTGGAAATGCAGGCAACTGGTGACATCAACGCGTGTCGAACCATCTATTGTGGCAGCTTTTCCAAGACCATTTCTCCCGGGCTTCGGGTTGGCTGGGTATGTGCTTCAAGAACCCTGATCGACAAGTTGGTGCTGCTGAAGCAAGCCTCAGATCTGAATTCGTCGACAATCAATCAGATGGTGATGCACCGTGTTGCTGAGCGTTGTTTTGATGATCAGGTTTCCAAGGTGAAGGCTGTTTACAAGCAGCGCAGGGATGCAATGTTGCACGCCTTGGAGCGATATATGCCCTCGGGTGTTCACTGGTCTCATCCAGAAGGTGGAATGTTCCTCTGGTTGCAGCTGGACGAAACCGTTGATGCCGGCGCTCTCTTGAAACGGTCTCTTCAGGAGATCAAGGTAGCCTTTGTGCCAGGAGCTGCCTTCTTCGCTGATGGTAGTGGTAAGAACTGCTTGCGCTTGAACTTCACATCTTGTCCACCCGAGACGATTGAGATCGGCATTTCAAAACTGGCCACAGTAATTGAACAGAGCAAGTCCGCCGCAGCTTGACGTGAATTTAACAAGAAGACCCGCCGCTTTTGTCTAAACGTGTACCCAACGAGCCGGTGCGTTGTGACTTAGTGGCGGGTTTTCATATCTGAATTCCAGACAAGACTTCAATTTTGTGGCGGCTCCGGTTACACCACGGCAACAGTTTTAATCTAAGCTGGCGAAAATCAGTTCAAAGTGCCTATCGGTTGACCGCATAGGGCACATGACAGACCACTTTCAAGGGTCCGGAAACCAATGACAAAATCAGATAAGAGCAGCAGCGATCTCTCAGAACAGGCGCTGTTTTACCACACCCATCCGCGCCCGGGTAAGTTGGAGATTCAGGCAACAAAGCCTCTTGGCAACCAGCGCGACTTGGCGCTCGCCTATTCGCCGGGTGTCGCAGCCCCATGTGAGGAAATTGCGGCAGACCCGTCTAAGGCGGCTGACTACACGGCACGTGGCAATCTGGTTGCGGTGATTTCAAACGGCACCGCTGTTTTGGGGCTGGGAGCAATCGGGCCCCTGGCATCCAAACCGGTGATGGAAGGCAAGGCTGTTCTTTTCAAGAAATTCGCTGGCATCGACGTCTTTGACATCGAAGTCGACGAAACTGCAGTTGATCGATTTGTCGATGCGGTGGCAGCGCTTGAACCAACCTTTGGCGGTATCAACCTCGAGGACATCAAGGCCCCTGAGTGCTTCCAGATCGAAGACCAGCTCAGAGAACGGATGAACATTCCGGTTTTTCATGATGATCAGCATGGAACGGCGATTATTGTTGGCGCCGCTGTGCGCAACGGTCTGGAATTGGCTGGCAAAGACATCGCAGATGCCAAAATCGTGGCGTCGGGAGCAGGTGCTGCGGCGCTTGCATGTTTGAACATGCTCGTCTCCCTGGGCGCGAAACTGGATAATATCTGGGTCACGGATATCGAAGGCGTCGTCTATGAAGGGCGTGAAGCCCTGATGGATCAGTGGAAGTCCAAGTTCGCCCAGAAGACTGACAAGCGAAGCTTGGGTGAAGTTATCGAAGGCGCGGATGTCTTCCTCGGTCTGTCTGCTGCTGGTGTCTTGAAACCGGAAATGGTCGCGAGCATGGGCGAAAAGCCCCTGATCATGGCGCTGGCCAATCCACGTCCGGAGATTATGCCCGAAGATGCCCTGGCCGTTCGTCAGGACATGATGATGTGCACCGGGCGTTCTGACTATCCGAACCAGGTCAACAACGT
>JABXHV010000061.1 GCA_013373445.1 Paracoccaceae bacterium
AGGATTTGCGGACGCGGGTTCGATTCCCGCCGGCTCCACCAAACAAAACAAGGCTCACCGAAAGGTGGGCCTTTTTTGTTTGTGGTATCGGTGTGGTTAAGGACCCGCGTTTCGGGTTCGACGAGCAGCGCCTGGAGCGCTGCCGAACATCGGAGGAACGACGATGGCCCAAAGGGCGAGGGACATGGATGTCCCGAGTAATCCCTTGAAGACCGAGCACTCATAACAATTGAGGATTATCCTGCAACGATTGACTACACGCGGCCTATTACACGTGTAGAAGATATAATTTGTTATACGGACACAGGAGAAGTCGCTTGTATCTTTCCTAAACTAATGATCGATACAATCGATATGCAATCAAGAATATTAAGAAAGCACTTTGTCGATAGAGAACAATTCTTAAGGGAGTCCGCCAATGAAATTCAAGATATTGAATGCAAGCGAAACTCTAGCGAGCCAACCTAACACAAGTGGAATCTATATGAGCTTAACCTCTATTCAACAGAGTTTTAATCTATTCTTCAAGGTCATATCGACTTGAATAAAGTGCGAAACAATAGTTACTATGGATTAACCTCACATGTCCGATTGCTCAAGCCGTCAACAGGCCTGACTTTCAACTTTAAAGATGGCTCGCATAGCGTTGAAGAGAGCTAGCGCAACCAATAGGAGTATTGCATTGACAATATACAGGCCTACCTTGTGGTTTCTAATAGCATTCCTTTGTGCCTTAATATTCAGTGCGATGCACTATCATGAGTTAGAACCTAAGGCCTTATTGTTGTCACTTACTCTTGTATTCACAGGTGGCTGGATTGCCTCGGTAAACGTCCAAAACCATGAAAGGATTCAACTCCAAAAGAACCAAATCAAAGCTCTAAATAGTTTGATATCTGCTATTCACAACAGACAACTTAAGCTAAAAAACCTCAAAGACCACTACTACGATGTGATGACTACGAGCCAGCGCTTTGATCGAGGCCTTATGGTTAGAAGAGTAAACATCAGCTTAAACGTTCCAAGTACAGATGTTAGCGACGTCCTTTTCTTAACTAAGCTTTTCAAGAATTACAGTCCAAAAGTTAAGAAAGGAAAGTCCACCCCACTACAACAGATTCCAGATGACCTTCTGAGCTGCAACCCAAGTTTTATCCAATCTTGTTTACATAACTATGATTCAACCGTCGGTCAGTGGCAACTTCGAGATGAGACATATTCTGAACTTATCAAAAAACTCGATGGTGGTTATCTGGGAGGTGGACACTACTCATACTCAACCTCTGAACTCAAAGAAAAAATTCCGTATTCTGAACTAACAGGATTGCTATTCATGACCGAAGAAGTAGTTCTAAATGTCGAAGAGAGTTTAAAGTACTTTGAGATGATTGTTGAAAACCTAGCTAAAAAAAGTAGAACTTTGTTTAATAAAAAAATACTAAAAGAGTCTGGGGGACTTCTAACGTTTACATTCGATGACAAACATAATGAAAGGTATTCGAGACCAGTGAATCCATTAAGCAAACAAGAAACGGACTTCTTAAGCGCGAGAGATTATCCTTTTGTAGATAACTATACTTTATTATGGTCATACAGTTCGAAATTTACACCAGATGCAGATTGATACTTCGACATAATCGTGCTTCAGATTAGCTAGATATTGTAAGTTTGGTTTCTCAACTTAACTTAAAGAAACTTAATTCAAAGTCTCTTCCGTTGCACAAGGTAACTATAGAGGCCTTGATTAGCTTTTTTTATGCACTCCTAGCCTTAACACCATCTGTTTTTAAAAGTTGCTGTTGGTAGAGCACATAATAACCATTAAGGAAGATTTAAATGTCACAAGAGACTAACGAAGCAAAATCAGAACAACAAAGCGAACAATCAACAATCATTAATTGGCTGCCAATAATCGCTGTAGTTGCAATGTTTATTACGATATCGATTTACTTATTCACTTTTAGTGCACAAGAGCTCAGTCTGAATACAGGAGTTTGGGGAGCATTTGGAGATTATTACCAAGGTCTGTTAAACCCTTTAATTCAGCTCTTACTGTTGATTGCTGTTGTAAGAACATACAAGCTACAGCGAAAAGAGCTTGCTGACACAAAAAAAGCTTTCAAAGACCAACTTAAGGTAGAATCATACCGAGCCGAAGTCGAGGAGGTTTACAAAGCTATAGAGATTATCCAGTCTAAACTAGACGAAGCATTCACTACTGTAGAGTTCACCATTGAAACATCAAGCTCTACTAAATATAAGCCATCTAATTTTTCGTCAATTTTTGGTAATTACAAAATCGCAGACTTGCACAAAAACATTCAAATTACTCCATCTATAACCCAACATGCCCTTTATGTTTCCGATCTTCTTTATGAGTTAGGTGCGGCGATGTATGAGTATGAAAGAATTAGCAATCCATTTCAGAAAGATATTCCTCACAACCGAACTACAATCATTCGCTTCTATCGAACGATATGGAAGCAAGTAGTAGAAGATATGATCCAACATGACCTTTTAACACGACCAGAGACGAGACAATACTACAACTAACTACAACATTGGTACACAGTTTGGTACAGTGCTTAACTTACACTAATTGATAACGTATAAAAATCAGATGGTTAGCAAACTAGGTTCGATTCCCGCCGGCTCCACCAAACAAAACAAGGCTCACCGAAAGGTGGGCCTTTTTTGTTTGTGGTTCGGTGTGGATGACAAATTTGTCCGGAACAAATTTGAACGTCGGAGGAACGACGACGGCCTGAAAGGCGAAGGGCATGGACAGCCCGAAGTAAAACCCGCGTTTCGGGTTCGACCAATTTGTCGGGAGCAAATTGGGACATCCGCAGGATGGGCCGAAGGCCGAGGCACATGGATGTGCCGAGCATTCCCGCCGAGAGACTGAAAAGTGGCGGGGTTTTTTAT